>JAPUKB010000014.1 GCA_027295865.1 Nitrososphaerota archaeon | reverse complement strand
TGCTTGTTCGCTACAAATGTCAATCACCATATCCTGATCGTGCCCCTCTGTTCCTTACCAATGAATATATGATTAATTGCGCTCTGATCGCACTGTCTTCTTATCCCGTCACTAGTCATCAATATGAGAAAAGATTAGTATGCCATTAGTGCAACGAATTCCCGGTCAAATCGAATAGTTTATTGTTTTAGCGGGCTACTTAATGGCGGTTTTATACCTTATAACGCCCAGCACTTCGCTCTAGCATGAGCTTTTAAGGATATTTGAAAAATGTTATCTAATTAAATTAATATGCTGAAGGACTAATACTGCATATGCAAAATGTGGAAAGGCAGAAGATTATCGACTATGTTGCGAAGGTAAAAGAAGAGCGAGGTGCGCCTCCATCCGCGCGCGAGATAAATCGAATCGTTGGGAATAATAACCATGGATATCTTTACGAATCTTTCGAAAGCATAGACGATGCATGCAACGCTGCTGGTTTAGAGCGCATTGGTAACAGGAGCTTTAAAACCCAAGCTGCGACACTTGCGAGAAAAAGACAGTATCAGCAGCAGGCAACGATAGACCTTCGACCACCAGAGCAAGTGGTAGAAGAGGTCGAAGAGGATGATGAGAACTTTCCTCAGGGTCGCTTTCTTGGTTGTACGTCGTGCGGGCAAACTCTTCACTGGGACGAGGATAACCACCTCATCTGTCCTACATGTAGGGCTTATGTGATATGTCCACATGGTGAGATATTTCTATTCTCTAGAATCGTCGATCTTGCCAGAGCCGAGTGCGGATGCGGTTTCTATACATATGACAGACCAAATCGGGCCATGGATTCTCTTTGTTATGATCTTGTGGATAATACATTCAAACCCTATCCTCCTGGGAAGCCAGAAGGGTATTTCGTACTCGATAACGAGAATAGAATACCTCTATGAATACAACCTCGATTAGCAACCATTGCCTCGGCACCTCAGAATAGATTGATCACATAAGTTCAGGCCCTCAATCTAGAACCGAAACTGAGAAGGGCCCGGCGGGACTTGAACCCGCGATCTCCGGCTTCGGAGGCTTGCACTAAAAAACAGCGCCCTGATCCATTCTAGGCCACGGGCCCCTAGGACAAGATATGAGAGGTATCTTTTAAGAGATATCGATCGAGAGTCTGACGGATGCGCGTAAGAGCTTTGGCGATCGATGTCGATGGGACCATGACGGAGAATGGTGGAACCCTAAACTTCGAAGCTGCGAGCGGTGCACGATGGATGGAGAATCGAGGACACAAAATCATATTCGTCAGCGGAAGGAGCGCCCAAGAGACTTATTCTCTTGCTACATACATCGGAACAACGCGAGTCGTGGTCGGAGAAAACGGGGGTGTAATTCAGTTAGGCCCGAACCAATTCAGGGTCATCGGAAACAAAGCAAATCCACTGTCCGCCTATGAGTATCTGTCCCAAAAAATCGAAGGTGTTGAACTTATGCCGGTGACGCCACGATTAACCGAAATCATACTGGAGCGGACCTTCGATATTGAAAAGGGGGTGAATCATTTGATAGAGAGTAGAATCCCAGTTAGCTTGGTGGACAGCAAATACTCGTATCATCTTGCCCAGAGAGGATTGACAAAGGCGAGCGGATTATCTATCGCTCTGGAATATCTCGGCATCGATCCTGAGGAGTGTGTAGCGATTGGGGACAGCGCCACTGACGTATCACTCTTTAGCATATGCGGATATTCTATTGCTCTCGGCAATGCGGATGAAGAAGTAAAAGAAAAGGCCAGCTTTGCCACTGACAGGAGTATGGGAAGTGGTGCGGTCGAGGCACTCGATCACGTCGCAGAACGGTTTCTCATGATCGGGAGGGATAATAGCAGCCCATGACTCTCAGAGCGTATAAGCAAACCATTAAACGGATCCTGGAAAACACAATTGAAAAAAGTGGTCTTCCTGAGGTCGAAATCCAGGTAAAAGAAACGACACGACCTGAGTTCGGTCAACTTTACGTGAACACTCCGTTCACTTTGGGGAAAATATTGGGACGGATGCCGATTGACATTGCTGTAGAATTGGCTGGCGATATCGAGCTACAAGAAGGCCTAGTTGCAATCCCGTTTCAACCAGGGTATCTTAATTTCAGAATTAGTGGGAGCCAACTCGCTTTCAAGACATTGCGAGCGAGCATAGTTCCTGATTTAGGCAAAGGAGAGACCGTTATTATCGAACATACAAGCGTGAACCCCAACAAGGCCCTTCACGTCGGACACGGGAGAAACCTTGTTATCGGTGATTCAATCGCAAGGATATTGAAAGCGACAGGCCATATTACGACTGTAATCAATTACGTGGATGATTCTGGTGTTCAGGTGGCAGACATCCTAGTCGGCTTCCTTCATTCCGGTTATCCTGTTTGGCCATCCAAAGGAACGAAGTTTGATCAGTATGTAGGGGACGAAGTCTATGTCGGCGTCAACGAACAGTACGCTTCTACTCCGTCACTTGAGGAAAAAAGAAAGTCGATTCTTCAGGAGTTGGAGGGTGATAATGAGATATCAAGATTTGCCAAAGAGATTACGGTGAGGATACTACGCGACCAGCTCAAGACATGCTGGCGATTGAACTCGAGGTATGATCTCCTCGCATTTGAATCCGAAATAATTTCTTTGCGACTTTGGGATAGTCTCTTTCGGAAAATGAAAAGGGCCCGGATCGCAAAATATGAGGACGAGGGTCGGCTCAAGGGGACTTGGGTCGTTACTCAGAAAACCGGGAACACTGATCCGAAAAACGTTGATGATGAGAAAGTCCTAGTACGAAGTGATGGTACGGCTACGTACATCGCCAAAGATATTCCTTTCGCAGCTTGGAAGCTTGGATTGACTGAAGACAAATTCAGCTATTCTAACTTCTCGAGGCAACCAGATGGTAGCATTTTGTGGAGAACTTCAACGAAAGACGGAGAAAACCATCCAAAATTTGGAGGAGCTAATCGTGCAATAACAGTGATTGATGTCCGTCAAAACAGGCTTCAGGAAATCATACGCTCTGTGCTCGAAGCGGTGTCGTCGATGCCATTGCGCGACCGGTACATCCATTTGGGCTACGAGGTAGTGATCCTAAGTCGGGAGTCCAGGACAAATATGTCCGGGAGAAAGGGAGTTTATGTCAATGTTGATGAAGCCTTGAATGCGATATCTCAGAAGGCGATGATAGAAACGAGGAAAAGAAATCCAGGGGCGAGTCAGAAATGGGTCGAGTCGATCGCCGAGAAAATTGCCATCGCAGCACTAAGATATAGTCTTGTACGGCAAGATTTGGATAAGGTCGTCGTATTTGACTTTGCGGAGTCATTGAGACTTGACGGGGAAACAGGACCTTATGTCCAATACTCGTTTGCCAGGGCTTGCAGAATCATCGAGAAAGCAGGCGAGGAACCGGTCATCTCTGAGAGCTCTGCGTCCTTGTTGGATAAGGAATGGGAAGCCTCTCTCATCCTTTCCCTAGCTAAGCTAGGTATGAGAATTGAAGAATCAGCTTTGAATCTCTCTCCAAAGAACCTCGCGAAATACACATTCTTCCTTTCAAGCCAATTCAATGCATTCTACGAGAGAAGTCCTGTACTTCAAGAACAGAATAAGGAACTTCGAAATGCACGGCTGTCTCTAGTGTATCGATTCAAGGAGACTCTAGGTATCGTAACGAATCTCTTGGGTATTGATACCCCGGAAAAGATCTAATTCTATCCTTGTATCTTTACGAAACAGTAAAAGCTTAAGTTATCCCCCAAGCCTAAATGAATGATTTGGACGATTATCTTCTGATGATCCCGGGACCAACGGGCGTCAGTACTCGGGTTCGGAAGGTAATGAGCGAGCCCCAGATCGGCCATTCAAGCGAGGAATTCCAGGAATCATTCATAGAGCTCTTGAATCTAACAAAAGAGGTCTTTAAGACCAAGACTGGATACCCCTTCATATTAACGGGTTCTGGGACCGTAGCCATGGAAGCTGCTGTTACTAGCCTCATCGAACAAGGCGACCGTAGCTTAGTTCTGGACACCGGTCATTTTGCGCGAAGATTCGGAATGATCCTTGAGAGCCACGGTCTGGACGTAGACTATCTCAATTTTCCGTTCGGGAATCACGCCGATCCGAAAATGCTGCGGGAACAGCTTTCGCACGATGAATACAAAGCGGTCTTCATAACTCATGTCGATACATCGTCCACAGTCATGAACTCAATTTCGGAGCTTGTAGGAGAGGTAAAAGGGGCGAATGCTTTGAGCATTGTGGACTCGGTTTGTGGAGTTGGAGGGTGCCGAGTTGAATTTGATAAACTGCAAGCAGACGTCGTAATAAGTTGTTCGCAAAAAGCTTTAGCCGCTCCTCCCGGCGCGGCGATATTGATGATCTCGCAGGAGGGGATGAGACACCTAGAGAATAGAAAAACCCCCATTCCATCGTATTATATGAACTTAAAGAGGTGGAAGGAGCTTATGGACGATCCCCGGAAATACCTAGCTACGCCAGCTGTTCAAGTAATGTTAGCCCTTCTCGAGTCATTCAAGATGATAATTTCGGAGGGGATGGAGGAGAGGTGGAGTAGGCACCGAAGAATGGCCGAGGCGATCAGGGCGGGAATCGAGGCATTGGGCTTAGAGTTCATTGCTGAAGATGGATATCGAGCCGATACTGTCACAGGATTCTATGTATCCACCGGAAAAGCAGCATCAATAAGGTATACCATGAAGCATGAGTATAACGTAGAGGTCGCAAGGGGTTTTGGAGACCTCAGGGATGATTCATTGAGAGTTGGCCACTTTGGCAACATAAACCGGAAAGAAGTCAGTGCATTCCTGTCCGGACTCGAGTTCACCTTGGCAGAATTTGGGAGCAAAGTCAAAGAGGGGGTCGCTGTCGATGCAGCGGTACCTTTTATTACTCCTGAGTTACGCCAGTCGCGTTCAGCTCGCTAATCGATCGAACATTATGTCAGATCAAATATTTAGGAGTATGGTTGACGCCCTACTCGACGAAACCACATTCCGGGCATGTCAGAGGCTCTGAATCCACTTCCGCCATGCAGAACTTACAATACCTCTTATTCGGAGCATCTGGTGTGGGAGGCTTAGGTTCCTTTAGTATTGTACCTGCGACTATCATCAAAAGCCCCCCGAGAAAGATCGTTATGCCCAGAACACCCGTTACGAACACTAAGAAAATACCAAACCCAAGAATCATGAAGCCACTCACAATGAGGGCCGGCCACATGCTTGCGCTGTAATATTCACAGAATTTAAGAACACTATTATCTTTGGGAGTTTCTGCTGCCTGATTGTGCCTAACAACATTGTGGATATAATTTAACAAAAGTCCACTTAAATCCGGCTCGCAGTCTACGTGTTATGGGCATATTCACATCGTTCAAAGGCTTGTTCAGTGCTCCCACAGTCGATAAAGTGCACGCGACTTCTGGCTCGGATCAGAACGTCTCAGTCTTGGTCGCCAAAACGAAATCATATTGCGTCAAATGTCGCACAAAGCGAGAAATGCTGAACCCAGTGCAGACAACTCTGAAAAACGGAAGGAAGGCAGCTCGCGGGGTTTGTCCAGTCTGTGGTACAACAATGTTCAGAATCGGGGGCTAGGTAGACCGAACACACGAGAAATCGGAGACCGAACTCCCTCCTGCCTTTTTTTTTTGGCACCACCGTTTTGAAATGGTCAAGGTGCGAGAAGTCCAGCACCCTTTACAGGTCGATCGAAGATAATACCTTTCTCTTCGTTCTGCAAGAAAAATGGCAGCTCTGTCAAATGCCTTCAGGTCATCATTGTCTACCTAACTCTGAGTCTTCATCGCTGCCGAAGGTAAAGAGAATAGGAATGATCCTTAAGTCTTTAAGACTGTGGGGTTCTCTCTAGAAAAGCCGCTTCAGTTCATCTAGGGAATTTTCCTTTTGATGTGAATTACACGGCCTGCAATTGACGCGATTCTCCTGTCATGGGTTGTAATAATGATGGTCTTCTTTCTCAGAAGGGAATCCCCTCTTATTAGGGAGAGAACCATTTCCGCCATGATAGGGTCCAGAGCCTCAGTCGGCTCGTCCATCAGGACAATTGCAGGATTTCCAATCATGCTCCGAGCTATAGCCACAATTTCCCTTTCTCCAACACTTAGGTTTCCAACGAGTCGCTCCGCCATCTTTGTTATCCCTATCTTCCGCAGGATCTCAGTTGCCCTCTTTCTCCTCTCCTCCTTCCCGATCCCAAGAAAGACTAATGGTAACTCTATGTTCTCCACTATCGTGAGCTCAGGAATAAGATTTTGCGTCTGATGAACTATCCCGAAGGTCCTCGCCCGCATTTCGGCAAGTCTGTTATTGCCCATCGCGCCTAGGTCTAGGCCGTTGATTTGGATCTGGCCTTTTGTTGGCTTGGTGAGACCAGAAATAAGATTGAGCAGAGTAGTCTTTCCTGACCCGATGGGCCCATGAGCAACCAGAAGCTCTCCACTTTCTATCTTTAGATTGACTTTTTCGAAAACATTGTCAGAGGAGCCATTGTAGGACTTGCTGACATTCTCAAGGCTGATAACCAGCTTGCTTCCCAATTATTTCACTGTCTTATAGAGAATGAAATAGCGTCGTTGTGCGTGGTTTGAAGGGATCTGGTGATTCCTAGATAGGATCCTGTCAGAATTCCTCCGATCCCGGCAATTCCAATAGTCACCAAATGAGCAATGAATCCCTGGTTAAGAAGTGCCTGCAAGCCGTACATGATCGATATCGGTTGAAGCACAATAATGGCAGTGACTCCCAATATGTAGCCTCCAAGAATCCCAATGAATCCAAAAAGGAGAAATCGTGCGAGGACAGAAATAGTTATCGATCTGCTCTTAGCTCCTAGCTGATGGAGAACGGATACGTTCCTCTTCGAAGTGTTTAGAGATTGCTTTGCCAAGAGATACTCGACCAAGAACATTGATGCGAAGGCCAAGCCGGCGATCACATATTGTCCGCCGTTGCCGATAGAGGATACTAGCATCACCGAGTTCACAGTTATGACCAGGGCGATAACTAACCCCAGGCGAAGTTGCGTTCGCTCCATCTGAAGACCGCGCGCGATAATCTCCATTGGGATCATGATGCAAAAATCACGGCGACCGGTCTTATGTCACGCCTAGTTCCCGTTGATTGATTCTAAAGGTTGGTTATTCTCGGAGCTTGAATTCACTGTGGTCGGGGAGGTGCCAGGGCTATCGTCCTTAATCGATCCATTGCCAGATTCACCGTGGTCGTCAACAACATTCGGCACATCGTCTCTCGCCCCGGTTTCCGGGGCTGCCTCTTGACCCGAATCCTGACTACTCCCTGGTTTTGCAGTCCCAGTTAACCATGTTAAGGTGAAGAGGATTTCTGATCTTTCTTGCTCGTCTCTAGTCATCATTTCTACTGTGCTATCGCTTGCCGCTTTGTATGTTTCTTCGTCAATTTCCTTCGCGCGGAATTGGACTTTAAGTCCACCGAGGAAACGTTCTACATCCATTCTCGTACCCTCCAGCTCCTTTACCCGTGCCTTCAGGATTGAAGTAAGCGAATCGAAGGAGGATCGTAGTTCTGTGATTTCTCCCCCATACTTCGCCTTGAGCTCTTCATATACATACTGTGGTACCTCACCTTCGTTACGAAGATCGTCTAGTACTTCTGATCTCTTCTGCGCAACAAGAGTGTTCTTCTTTAATTTTTCTACCTGCTCCCTCCATTCAGGGAGGAGAATTATGGACTCTCCGTCTAGGATCACCCTTTCACTTGGAAATTCTTTGAACAACCCGGAACCAAGTTCAACGCCCACTCCTTTCATTTGCCCAGAGCTATCGAGAGAGAATCCGATAACGTGGCCAAAAAACCGTCCGTATGTATCCTTAACCGGCCTCTTGACCAGGCGAGTTAAGGTCTGTGTATGCATCATGTTCAATAAAACCTCTAGTCCTGAAGACTTTCCAGACGTACTTATCGAAGGGGGTGAATTTGGTTGAGTAATAATGTCAAAACAAAGTAATTGCCATCATAGTCCAAGCTCCGCACAAGATAAATATGCGATGGGGGAAAAGCAGCTGTGCTTCAGACGGTCCAGATTCCTCGGTTGAGAGCATCTTTAGCTAATTACTATGTTTTGACGAAGCCCAAGATATGGTATCTCCTGGTATTCACTTCTTTTGGAGCCATGATTGCTGCTGGTGGATTAAGCGTGTCCCCCATTCTGGCATTATTGGTAGTTACGTCTGTAACTCTGGGTTCGGCCGGGTCTAACGTGCTCACTTCTTACCTTGATCGGGATATGGATGCAATCATGGAAAGAACAAAGCAAAGACCGATTCCTACAGGAAAGATAACTCCATTGAGGGCACTCGAGTTTGGCCTTCTCCTTGCAGTTCTCTCAATTACCGGAGCCGTGGTTATCGACTTTTCCATTGGTTATCCGTTAGTTTCTGTTATTATGGCTCTAGGAATGTTTGACAACATCATCGTGTACAGTGCTATTCTCAAGAGAAGAACTATGTGGAATATCATCGCCGGCGGCTTCTCTGGTGCGGCCCCTGCTTTGATTGGCTACGCCGCAGTGACAGGAACTATCGATCTAAAAGCTATCCTAATATCTTCACTTGTTTTTGTCTGGATTCCGGCGCACATTTGGAGCCTTTCTCTCAAATACAAGAGTGACTATGCCAAAGTTGGAGTTCCGATGCTTCCAGTCGTCCTTAGCGAACGAACCTCGATCCGAATTATAGCAACTAGTTCAATACTTATTGTAGCATTCTCGCTAGCCCTTTATTTTGTTGGAAGCTTTGGGCTCCTCTATCTTTTCACTGCTTCATTAACTGGGGCTGTGGTTCTTGTTCTAGGTGTGCAACTTGTTGCCAAACCTTCAGAAGAGAAGGCATGGAGGCTTTTCAAGTTCACGAGCCCGTACCTAGCGCTCCTCTTCATTGCAATGATAATCGAAGGGGTAATTGGAGGCCTACTTTGAGGATAAAATGTTCCACAGGCCAGCTAAAGTGTTCGCTGCCTAATCTCGTCTTTTAGTTCACCTATGCTCTTGCCTATCGGATCTATTCCAAGCGCTTTCGCAGCGTTCTCAAGCTTCTCTCGATCTTCGTCGCCTACTCCTTGCTCCAGTTCTTTTTCAATTTCTTGTCTCCCTTTCTTGTACTCCCCTGCGGACCGACCTATGGATCTTGCCAACGAAGGTAACTTTGTCGCACCGAACAAGAGCACAACAGCAATAATCCCTATAATGATGAACTCGTTCGGAAAAAGAGATAGAATTTGGGAAGAGGGCATGAGCTGTACTCTGTAATCAATGAACGCAATAGGCTACTTTAGCTTTGCGCCTTATTGACAAGTGCACGAGGATTTGCCAGTTTCTTCTAGAATCCAGAGTGTTGTTGTTACATAGCTAGCCTTTAGGAAGACAAAACTTTCGGTCCCTGGATTCCAAGGGGAACTAACATGCTGCTGAATAATCGGACAACCCAGCTGTCACTGCTCGCAACGTATTTCGCGCTAATGCTTCCTATGTACATGTATCCCCCAAGCCAGTTTCTTGCTCTTGCCTTGATAGCCTTATTTGTACCTCTCTTAACGAGGCGACACTTGGGCTATTGGATCATCTTGGAGGTGGTCATAGCAATGCAAACCTTAATCCTGGTTTTCACATATGATATCTTTGTTTTCGCCGAAACTATTTCCTATGTCAGTCCAATTATCGGCCTCAGTGCATCCTTTGTAGCAGAGGGTAGACTTTCAGACTACCTTTTTACAAACCCTTTTGGATTTTTCTTCATCCTAGCTGGAACGAGCATGTTATATCTCCTTATTATACGGCCATCGATTTGGTTGGCGAGATCAATCCTCGACGCCAGAAGGAGGGTCAGAGTCTATCTCGGGAATCTCAACTGAGTCTGAACCACATCTCTCTCAGCGTCTAAAGAGGTCTTTATGGGGAGGCATGATTAGCTCTTTTGAAGACCCATCTCCCCTTCTATATTGATAGCCTCTAATCAGAGCAACTGGAATATTCTCGAGCTTGCCACAGACAAGTTCTCCCGCCGCGGCAAGCTCATCTGCGGTAGCGATCACAGTTGAGCTAAGGATGTTCCCAAACTTGTCTCTCCTCCCCCTATAGTCTTCAAGTGGAATCAAACCTGACACCCCTATTGCCACGTTAGTTTGACCTTCTCTAAAAGGCCTTCCAAATGTGTCGGATATTATTACCGCTACATCGGTACCGGTCAGTTTCATAATTTCCCTTCTTATCCTTCCCGCGGATCCATCAGGATCGAGGGGCAGCAAGGAGAAGGTACCTTTTTCGACGTTGGATTGATCAATCCCAGAGTTAGCACACACAAGTCCATGAATTGTTTCTGTGATGATTATCCCGTTTTCAGCTCGGATGCTCCGATTGCTCTCTTCGAGTATCAGTTGAATATGCTTCGCATCACGAGAGAGACTTTTGGCTAATTCTTTCGCTTTATCGGAGGCAATGATATCCCTAATTCTTCTAAATCGATTTTCGACCTTCGAAATAATCTTCTGCGTAACAATGAAAATGTCATTGTCCTCCACACTCCGGTCCTCATTTTTGAGTGCCTCCATAATCAACTCGCCAATACTATCACCAGATCTGACTTCCGGAATCCCCTTGAGGCCGAGTATAGTCAGACGCGCATCAGTCAACAAACTCTCGACATGATTGTTCCATTTATTCGTATCCCGAACTAGTAATGAATTATTACCTCATTTGAGTCGAACAGCTCCAGAAGCTGGTTGTGGTTTATGACTCGGAAAGTTGGTACCTCAACGTCAATACTCCTATCATCCATATCTTCCTTCAAAGCGTAGATGTGACTCCCCTCCTTGGAAATCCGAGCCCAGTTTTTCTGTATCTCTGTCCCAGGTATGATTGAAAGGACTCCGTCCCCCCTGAGGAGGAATTCGAGAGAGACGACATGACCTGTACCTCTTCCCAAAGAGCTTGATATATCGTCTGTAAAGTCCTCATCTAGGATTATAGGTTTTGAAAAGATGACTAGCACGTGTGTTTTCTGATAAGCTCTCACAATTACGACCTAAGGATGAAGTCGCCTTAAGCATGATATCTGAAGGTTTCTAAATGGTCGCGTAAAGGATGGATTCGCTGGGGATTACGTTTATCCCTCCTTGATCTATCTTGTAAAGGCGAGCTTGATTGTCATGCTGAACGCCTCTCATTTTTTCTATCTGGATAACGTATGACAGATGGTTCTCATTCCTAATTTTTTTCATGATAATTGCCCCTTGAGAGAGATAATCCTCGATTTGATAAGATCGTATTGGGGCGTCTGTCGGCAACTCAGTAAGTAAAAGACTGGTGGCTCCTAATGTTGAGAGATGTTGAATTAGATCAGCCACAGCAATCCTTCTTTCTGATTCGTTCGGAAAGAGGACGGTCAGCATCGCTAGAGGATCGATCACTATTCTCTTCACTTTAGCCTCTTCGACTTTGGATCTGATTGACTCCATGAGCGAAAGGAGAGAGAATTCTTCTTTCTTGACATCATAGCCACCCACCTCGAGGTGACTTGGAACGCTGCGCAATTGGGTAGCGTCTATAAAGTTCAAACTTTTCCCTCTCAAACCATTTAGGTCTATTCCCACTGACAGCATCGCTTCCTTTAATCTCGATATGTTCTCGTCGAGTGACACGTAGAGACCTCTCTCTTTGAACAGTTTAACTCCATTGTATAGGAACTGCATAGCCAACGTGGTCTTGCCTGCCCCGGGAGCGCCAATGATGGAAACTGAATAGCCAGCAGGTATTCCTTTGTTGTCAAGCATTTTGTCTAGGCCCGGTATCCCGGTTTGCGCAAATTTCAACGGAAGCTAGCATCTAGAAACTTGGAATGAATAATCTACCTTTGTCTGTCCGCTGTGTAACATGCTTCCGTGAGGCTTCTGTATGTATAGAATTCCAAAAGGATAGGCGCCTATGGCAGGAGTCGTGGCGATCTTGATTGAGCTACTTCCCCATTATGATCTCGATCGAGCTGACATTGCTAGTCTGACCGGTCTCCACACTTTTAACCTGCTCTGTATCTATCGCAATGTTCTTGATTCCGACATCTGTGGCAAATCGTTTGGTCAGGATCTGCGCAACGTCGACCGCCGTGCTAATCGTTCTGCCCCGAGCCTTAACGGTTACAGAATCAGCTCCGCTCTGAAGTACTGTTAGGCAAGCAAGTACATAATTCATAACAGGTTTTTTCCCGACATAGATTGTATTCGGATCGCGCGGTGGCTGCTCTGACGTTCTGGTATTCGGATCGCGGACTGGCTGCTCTGACGTTCTGGTATTCGGATCGCGGACTGGCTGCTCTGACATTCGTCTCTCGGACGGAATGAAAGGAATTGCCAATAAATGTCTTGCGGTGACGCCGCTCTCCCCGGGGTAACAATATTCAATATGCTTTATTACCACGCCTTCATTTCAGCAAAACCATGCCAAAGGCTTTTGTTCTTGTCAATATTAAATCGTCCACCGAAGAGACGGTCGGTAAGGCACTTAGGGAATCGAGAAACGTGGCTGAAGCTCATTTCATTTATGGGGTGTATGATTTCATTGCCACGGTAGTCGCACCGACTACCGACGAACTAAAGGCAAGTGTAATCGCTCTGAGAAAGATCCCCGAGATTACTTCTACATTAACCATGATGGTCATTGAGTAGGTCTGGTAATTCGAGAATGCCTATAACAGACGTGGCAAAGAAACAGCTGGCTCAGAGAAGACGGCTTTTCGCCAAAGTATGTATGAGATGCGGAGGGAATAACCCCATACAGGCAACCAGATGTAGAAAATGCCGAAGTGAGGACCTGAGGTTGAAGAATCGGGCTCTGGGAGCTAAGAAGTGAGCCGAGCAGGAAGCGATGGCGAACCGATCAGAGATTCTTTCAATATGGGCCGGGAGAGATTCGAACTCTCGACCCCCGCTGTTTTCTCGATTGAGTAGGCTGTGAGAGCGGTATCCTAACCAGGATGTCCAAGTTGCTTTCGATCTACGAAACTCTCTAGACGACCGGCCCTATTCCTCGGCTTGCTAGAATAGTAATTATCCTTTCCATGTGCATTGAGACTAAAAGGTAAATAGAGAGAAGGAATCTCATCCAACAAAGCCCCGGAATAGCCCCGTAGAGGAGATGTCTTCGCGGAGTCTAGCGGCCAACTTGCCAGGAGGGCTAGGGATACCAGGCTCTGGATCACTGAAGATACCTGGCGACCCCAGTTCGAATCTGGGCGGGGCTACCTTTTTCTTTCCTCATTCGTCCTCGTAGACTGAGGCTACAGATACCGATGCAGATGAGAAGACTGTAAACCCATGTTCTCCCACTTTGTAGGGATGAGGATGTCGATCATGTGCCGATCCTCTCAGTTTTGCTATTCTAATGGATGTCATCAGGAGATCATCTTTGAGGAATGATTCAAGTTTGATAACGCCATGGGCAAGGTATTCCTCCAGCGAGAAACCTTCTTGTGCTGACTCACTGGTCACAAGGATAGTACATCCATTATCATGCAAAGCCCTAAAGAACCTGATGATATTCTTCCTACGTACTCTCTCGCTAGATTCCTGAACAACTAGGGAGGTCATTCCATCTATTACCAACCTCGCAATGTTTTTTTCTTTCACTTGATTATTTATGAGTTCGCTAATACTGTCTACGGACACAGTAGATCCTAACAGGAGACCAGACAGATCAAGTAAGGTAAGCATCCCTGATCGTTCAAGGCCTCCGATATCCCAACCAAAGCTTTGTGTATTCTCGATCATGTGTTTCGGGTCCTCTTCGAATGTTACGTACATCCCTTTCTCCTTGCTGTTCTTAATACCGTGATACAGGAATTCCATCGACATCGTGGTCTTGCCAGATCCGGGCCCTCCTACTAGCAAGAGTATCCTCTTCTGTGGTATTCCTCCCTGTAAGACATTGTCCAGGCCCTCGATGCCGCTTGGGATTTTCTTAATCGAGCTAATAACTTGCTGCATTGGGACTTGCCCTAACCTTGATTGAATAACTAACCTTGACGTTCGCACTCATGTAACAAACAGCTGAGAACTACTGAATTTCCATTGAATCTTTTTTGAACCCCAGTTCAGTCAAAATCGTAGAAATGCTTCCCCGATGGTCCCCCTGAAGGAGGATCAAGCCTTCCTTGACTGTTCCCCCCGTCGCAAAATGTCCCTTAAGGACCTTTGCGATCTTTTCAAGGTTATTTGCCTTTGCATCAATACCCTCAATGATGGTGACTGGTTTCCGAAAACGTCTCATCTCGGTCCTTATGATAACCTTAGCATTCTCCCGGTCCTGCTCGTTCAGGAATTCATCGAAAGGATCTTCGCTCAGGAACTCCACCTAGATAATTGAGGATTTCATAGCGGTTTGTTCCTAAGATTATGCGCTGACATGAAAGGCTTTGACTCGCAAGCGATAAGTGATCCAGATATTTAAGTCATCTTCATGCCTTCCTTAAAGGTTAATTCTTACCAGTGCGGTATGATCTGAGTTTGCAGAACCGAGCAGGCTACAGAGGATCATCTCTTGAGTTCCTTACGAAAAGGAACCTATCCCCCGGTGATATGCTCTCAATTAGGAAAGGAGGTATAGAGTATGTCGGGTCCCTTTTGCCAAGGTATGAACACGCAGACGAGAATTACCTAACGATTAAACTCCTAAATGGATACAATATCGGAGTAAAAGTCTCTAACATCGAATCCGTTTCTAAGCTGTCCGACGGTACGGAGCCACTTTTCGCACGTCCAACTCTCCCCAGACTCGATTCCTCTTTACCTCGAATAGTTGTAATGGGGACCGGCGGAACCATTGCTTCTAGGATAGATTACAAAACCGGCGGTGTGCATCCTGCATTCTCAGCCGAAGACATTTACGCTGTGATCCCCGAGATTTCTAGATATGCCCAAATAGATACCGTTGCCGTTTTGAACGATTATAGTGAAAATATAGCAACTCGGGAATGGCGCATTATAGCCGAAGCGATAGCAGACAAGATATCTGGAGGAGCTGACGGAATAGTTGTTAGTCATGGGACCGATACTATGGCATATACTGCCGCGGCTCTAAGCTTCGCTTTGATTGGCTCTCCAGTGCCTATTATCCTGGTCGGTTCCCAACGGTCCACCGACCGACCGTCCTCCGATGCCGCGCTTAACATGATCGCCGCGGTTCTAGTGGCTTCAAGACCTGAATTCTCTGGCGTATATCTCGCTATGCATTCAAGCAGCAATGATGATTCAGTCTCAATACACCTCGGGACCAAAGTGAGAAAGAACCATACCAGTAGAAGGGACGCCTTCGAATCAATCAATATCCCCCCAGTTGCTACTGTCAAGGGAGAGAGAATTCAGCGCTTGGGCTTGCCCAAAGAAGGAAAAGCCAGTTTCGCCTTGAGACCTGGTTTTGAAGAGAAGGTTGCCTTGTTGAAATTTCATCCCGGTTTTGACCCAGACCTGATTGATTACTTGCGTACGAGAGGATACAAGGGACTAGTTTTGGAAGGAACCGGTCTTGGACACGTGAGTGCTAAATGTTATGAACCTATCAGGAGAGCTGTTCTAAGCGGTATTCTCGTCGGAATGACTTCGCAATGCATATGGGGAAGAGTTCGCATGACAGTGTACTCGACTGGAAGAGATCTCATGAATCTCGGGGTAATCCCTTTGGATGATATGCTGCCAGAGACCGCACAAGTCAAGATGATGTGGGCCATCAAGAATTCACATGATTTCGAAGATGCGAGGAATACAATGATCATGAACATTGCGGGTGAGCTAGTAGAACGATCCCCCGTTGATCGGGGGCAATCTTGACTACAACTACGTTCGATCCAGAAGGTCTAGATCTTAAGGTAGGGCTAGAGGTTCACCAGCAATTGGCTACTAATAAGAAGCTATTTTGCGGATGTAGGATGAGCAAAAAACCCGGCTTAGAAATTGAGATAGAAAGGCAATTGCGTCCCACTCAGAGTGAGCTTGGAAGAATAGACGAAGCAGCTCTATTCGAATCCAAGTTAGCTCGAATAATTCGATACAAAGTGGACGCGAATTCGGCCTGCCTCGTAGAAATTGACGAAGAGCCCCCCCATGATCTTAATCAAGAAGCATTGGAGATCGCCTTGACCATTGCCCTTCTCCTAGAATCAAGGCCGGTCGATGAACTGCATGTCATGAGAAAGATCGTAATCGATGGCTCTAACACAACTGGATTTCAGCGGACCTTGGTTGTAGCTCTTGGGGGGGAACTGAAGGTCGGATCTCGCGTCGTACCTGTTCAAGCAGTAAGTCTGGAAGAAGATGCTGCGAGAATAATTGGCAAATCAGTTAACGAGCGCATCTATTCTCTTGATAGGGTGTGTACTCCGCTAATTGAAGTTGCACTTGCTCCCGTTACGTGCTCTTTCTCGGAGATAGCCACGATTGCCGTAACAATGGGGCGGTTGATGAGATCCACTGGGAAGGTCGCTAGAGGCTTGGGCACGGTCAGGCAAGATGTGAATGTCTCAATCAGGAACGGCAATGTAATCGAAGTTAAAGGGGTTCAGAAGCTGAATCTTATTCCTAAGATTGTAGAATTCGAGGGGATGCGACAATCTGGGATGATCATGATTGCTCAAGAACTGCGGAAACGCGGTCTCGATCCGAAAAGACTTGAGATAGACGTTGTAGATCTTACCGCTATCTTAGAGAAAACTACGAGTCAGGTTCTTAGGCGCATCCTTGATATCAAAGGCTCAATCTTTGGGGCGAAATTGGAAGGCTTTGAGGGTATTCTCGGATATGAACCCTTCGATGGAATACGGCTCGGCTCAGAATTAGCTGATATCGCTAGAGCTAATGGTTATCAAGGTATACTCCACTCCGATGAGCTTCCTGGTTATGGAATTTCGGAATCAGAGGTTTCCAACATCAGGTCAAGCCTCTCGACTGCAGATAATGACGCCTTTATTCTATTAGCGGGAGTCGATCAGGATTTGGAGGCAACGGCAATTTTTTTGGAGAACAGAATCAAGGAGGCATACCGTGGGCCGCCGGCAGAAACCAGGTCACCTACCGACGATGGTAAGACCCGTTTCAGCAGACCCCGACCCGGTGCCGCCAGAATGTATCCTGAAACAGATATCTTCCCAATCCCAGTCCGGGACGAGCTACTGGCGAAAATCAAGGATTCGCTCCCACCAACATATTCTTCCCAAATTGATACTTATATCTCGAAATATCATTTATCGCCGAAACTGGCTAAGCAAGTGTTTGACTCTGATCGGCAAAGGCTGTTTGACGAGATTGCCAACACAAGCAAGGTGGCAGGAAGTATAGTCGCTACAGCCCTGACCGAGACAATAGTAAGCCTGGAGAGAGAAGGCCGTGACATTTCAATGATAAATGATGATCATCTCAGACGACTTTTCAACGTGCTTGGCGAGGGTAGAATCGCGAAGGAAGCTGTTCCTGAAATACTCAGGGTAATCACGGGGGGGGATGCGAATACCATCGATAAAGCAATTCAAACGCTCTCCCTAACGAAGCTTGGGAGCAACGATCTTGAGGAGATCATACGAAAAACTGTAGAAGAAAATGATTTTCAGGTTACCAAACATGGTAAAGATTCCTTCGGAGCCCTAATGGGGAAAATTATGCTTGAGGTCAGGGGCAAGGCTGATGGGAAAGAGGTTAGCTCTATCCTGAAAAAAGTCATTGGCGAGATGGTGACGTCGTCTCCCTCTTGAGTCATGGTTGGCCCCCGTATTGGGAAGATATATTAACACAACAACAAGAAACTCCTCGATGTCTCCTATTTCCTCAAGAACCTGGATACCTTTTAGAGAGACCGAAGGCGAAAAGTTAAGGAGGTTCGATGAATCTGGGGAATATGTTCACACTTCATCAACGTCCCTGCTTTCCCGTCGTAATCATGAGAGACGAACCTCACCGGAGGGAGTAGATCTTAGGCCGCGGGCAAGGATATGACCGAGAATTCAGACGACATCAAGGTGTCCATCACTATGGGAGACACTACAGTTGAGTTCACTGGTAGCCCTGAGTCCGTAATGCCTTCACTGAATGGATTTCTGATGAAACAGATACCCACCTTTAACCTTGCCAAGAGGATCACGGTGAACTACTCTGCAAAGGAGTTAATAGAGAAGTTTGAAGACTATGTGAAAATAACCCCCGAAGGTCCACGAGTATGGAAGGAGGACAAGAAAATGAGCGACAGAGAGGTAATCTCTCTCCAACTTCTCGCAGCTCGGATAGCTAGTGAGTTTGGGAATGGTCAGTCTCCTGAATTGAGTCTTGGACAGATCCAAAGTGCGACGGGAATTAATCCAAAATCTATTAGTTCCAGGTTGAGCGAAATCCTGAAGCTCGGGTATGTCGAGAAGATCAACGCGGAACATGGCGTATGGTATCGTTTGACAACTCAAGGAATTCACTGGCTTGGAAAGGCCCTAATGAAAAAAGGGAGGGGATAGGTCAGTTCACCGCGGGCCTCTTCTGGATATAACGATAGTTCCTCATGGATCCCATCCTCGTTAGGACATTCTCCCTGACCAGATCGGCGAGGGAGTGCGAAATACTCGTCTTATTATAATGGTATCCTCGCCTCGACAACTCAACATGCACTTCAGATAGATTTCTCTCCTCGCTGAACCACTCCTCTCGCCAGAGGTCTTCTATTAGATCTCGACAGATCACATGCTCATCCCGGCCGAGTTTCTTTGGCTGAGATTCACCTTCGGTAACAACCCGCTCCGTCGTTTGTAGTTCGAGATTCTTTCCTAGACCGACGACTACATCCTCAACCACTTGGCGAACCTGATCCTGTGGGCAATTAATCTCAACTTCCCAGTTCCCTAGTTTCAGGTGGACTTTGACTGGTGTTTGGTGGTTTGACATGCTGTTCGCCATCATGTTGAGCAACATGGGCAACACTTATAACACCACTTGATAGACATCATGTTGAGCAACATGGGCATTCAATTAAGTCTTCTTGATTCCACTCTTCTCTCATCTGGTCTTTCGTCCCTCTCTGGATGCATCAAAGATGAGATTAGCAGTAATCTTTCTGCTGATTTGAAGGGACTGGAAGGCAGACGAGTTATCTTTGCAACGTCATCTAACAGACAACCGTTAGTCCAATGGCAGGAAGGGCCTTCGACCGTCATCCCGGATCATATTGAGATTAATCATTCACCTACTCTATTGTCAGCAGTAGACTCCTCGATAGTACCAATATGTAATCTCGCCGATGGAACGCTCTATGTATCGCGAGTTGCTGTTGTCTTCTCGATAGGAGGGAGTCCATCGAATTACCTTCGTCTAGGACCATTCCTTTATCATTCCAATGGAGATTCTCTGTCACTAGGTCGCCTTGGTCTGGACAAGACCGTAAATGATGAAAAACTCCTGGAAGCCGCGATTAGAACGCAAATGGAAAGGTCTGCTGTCGGCCATCTCGCTCGATTTCTTAGGGGGTCAATAATCCTCATTGATGGAACGTTGAGATTGACATCGTCCGAGTCCCTTTCCCCAGGAATTATCCAGGAAGCAAAAAGGAATAACAATACACTCATTGGCATTTCGAAGACGTCTAAAATTCAATCTGTTTCTGAAATTGCATCTCAGTTAAGGGGGATTTACGGCGCTCCGTTTTTCTGCAGATTAAATTATGGACCCACTGACTCGTCTATTTACACCTCTGTAATTGCAAAATTTCGGGATGATGGTGTCGCCTTTAGAACCGATATTCTAGGTAGGGATGCTCGCGAGGCACTCGCTCTCCTAGCCGGGAACGACGCGTTCTATCGTGGCTACCCTGAATCTCTCCGACTTGCGCATCACCTTTCGGTTTTTACCCCATTTGAAGTAGTTTGCATTAGAAGCCATCTATCAAGTGCTCTGAAACTAATTGAACTACCTTCGGAGGACACCAGGGAGGTTATTCTACGATGGTTCTGGTCCTTTAAGGGAAGGATTCAATGAGAGTACTAGGAAAGGCAGGAGACGAAATACACATTCTTGCGATGCAGAATGAAGAGATTCACAGAGGAGATTACCTTCTGCTCGAGGACCAGTCGAAGGAACTGAGACTTGTTGTTCAAGCCTATGACGAGACCTACCTCGACATACCTGGCCTTTCTGAAGAAATCCTCAGAGATGAGGTTATTGGGATCTCAATGCAAGGAATCGAGGAAGACCCAATGGACGTACGCAATATATCGTTCCTAATTAGAGATTCAAGAGTACTGAAGTGTAAGATGAGAGGGATGATTTCAGACTCAAGGCTCAAGCCTGCATCCACGTTACTTCCTTCTAGAGTTCATACAAGGGTCAGGAAGCTTTCTCTCAACGAGCTATTCACCTTGGTCGACCGAAAAGGGGGGAGGGCCATAGAAATAGGATACGGTGGAAAAGATCCCATCGAAATCTTCGCAGAATCTCTTGACGGTCGGATTAATATTGTGACCGGAAAAAAGGAATCCGGAAAGTCCTATCTCTCAAAATTATTGGCAGGGTCATTGGTGAAACTAGGAGCTTCCCTAATTGTGTTCGATCTGAATGACGAGTACAAAGGACTTGCGGTGAATAAGAACGGCACGCCTAGTTCTCTCTCCGAGAGGACGATAAGACTGGAACCCGGGAGATCTATGAAGTTTGACCTGAAGGATTTGGGTCTTCGAGCCATTTGCAATGTGCTGCAGAATGCACTCGACCTTCCTGGGGCCTCTATGAGAGAATTCATCCGAATCTGGAAGTCGTTGGTCGACCATGACTCTCTCAATTCGGAGAGTCTGGGAAATGCCTTGGTTGCTGCGAGAACTAATGAGTTCGTGAGAGACGCCCTAATCGCCAGGTATCACACTCTCAGATCCACGGGCCTTCTAAGCGATGGACCAGAAACGATTCGTCTAGAAGAGATCGTCGGACAATCGGGCGGAGGAGTACTAATTTTGATATCCTTGGCTAGACTTCCGCCACTCACTCGAAAGATAGCAGTCGAACTAGTCCTATCCAAGCTTGTGGATCTTTTGGAGTTTGAAAAAATTCGTCCTATTTTTCTCTTTGCCGAAGAGGCTCATCTTTACCTGAGAGAGACATACTGGGATGATATCGTAACCAGGATGAGACATTTTGGCATATTCACTACCTTCATCACAAATCAACCAGATGCTATATCCCATGGGATCTACAGACAGTGTGATAATGTCTTCCTCTTCAACTTTACAAATGATGCTGATATTGAATTGGTCTCAAAGGCGGCAATGGTGGATGCGGAAACAGTGAAGTCAATAGTTCGAACCCTTCCACCGAGGTCTTGCCTCGTTCTAGGGAGAGTCGTGGCAGATCTTCCCATTGTGGTTCAGGTCAACGAGAGTGAATGGAATTCCATGGGGGAAACGAAGCTATTCTTCAGTGACGCGTTTCAGGATCATGAGAAGGAGATCCAGGCCTCGAGATAGCAGCTTTGCACTTGCACCTATCAGGGCTCAAGCGATGTAGGAAATGATTTCCGAGATTCGATTTCCAATCTTATTTCGATGGATCCTCTCCTGTCCCATACTATCACGCAGGCGAAGTGTTACACTGTCATCCGTCAGGCTGGCGTAATCGACAGTGATACATATCGGAGTGCCTAATTCGTCCTGTCGCCGATATCGCCTTCCTATCGAGCCGGCGCTATCGTAAATCGTGTCGTAATCGAGTTTTAGGCCTTCATGGATTTGCTTTGCCATGTCCCGAATCCCATTCTTGTTGACAAGAGGAAATACCCCTACTTGCACAGGTGAGAGGTAGGCTGGGAGTCGAAGGAGGTTCCTGCCGTTATCCTTGATCATGGAGTGTTCGAGGATCGTGTAGAGACTTCTATCGATGCCCATAGAGATCTCGAAAATATGGGGAAGAACTTTCCGGTTATCGTCTTCTACTACAAGAGACCTTCCACTAGTCTTAGCATGCGCACTAAGATCGTAGTCGGACCTATAATTGCATGCCACAAGCTCCAACCATCCTATGGACGTTTTGACCTCAAAGTCGTATGCTGAAGCTGCATAGAATGCTCTCTCGTCGCGGGCGAGTTCTCTAAACCTGGCTTTCGACATATCTATGCCCGTCTTTGAATAGAATTTAGCAACTAACGCCAAGTAGTATGCAAACAGCCAATTTAGGACTATTCCATGCTGGACCAGTTCGCTGCAGGTCATCTTAGCGGACGATCCGTCTTCACGGGTAATCGTGATCGCGTAATCTCTAATGCCGTCGTATTTTTTTGAAGGGATATTTGCCTGTTCGGGATTGAAGAAAACTTCTATCTCTGCCTGATAGAATTCCCTGAGCCTGAGCAGGCCTTGCCTAGGCGAAATCTCGTTTCTGAAACTCTTCCCAAATTGGGCAAACGCAATCGGTAACTTTGCTCTCATTGTCTTGAAGAGCCTAATGTAATCGACAAATATACTCTGACAGGTTTCGGGTCGGAGATAGGCACCCTCGTCGCGTGGGCCGATACCAATGCGAAACATCATATTGAACTTTCTTACGGATCCATATCTGCCCTTACAGTTCACGCATGTCAATTTATTTTCTTCAATAAGCTTGTCGTATTGTGCATCTGCAAGATTTTCGGACAGCGTTATCCTGACTCGTTCGGCAATCATCCTATCAGCACGAGCGATCGTTCCGCATTTAGAGCAGGCGACAATTGGGTCGGCGAAACCATCCAGGTGACCCGAAGCCTTGAACACGCTCTTAGACATGACCTGGCTGCCGTCAATTTCTAGCATTTGATCTCTTCTTACCAGCTCTCTCCTCCATAGGTCGACATATCGATTTCTAAGGGAGACACCTAACGGCCCGTATTCCCAAAAGCCGGCAGGAGCGTCGGAATAGATTTCGGAGCCCGGAGCGAAAAATCCCTTTTCGAGTGATAGTTTGTAGACCTCGTCGTAGCTCATTGGCTTGAGAGCCTATTTAATGGTCTTAAGGGTAGCTGAATACCTTTGTGGGTTACCGGTCTATCTAGCAGAAGTTTGGATTCATTCAAGCTTCTTCTACGTAGCAGAAGCTTGACTCGACGATCTCTTTGGCACGAACACGCAAGTTCTTGTTCTTCCGAGGAAGTTGAATCTTGACTGTCCATTGGTCCACTATTTCGTACGGTAGCTGAGGTTCGTCGTCAAGCGTTATGGTTAGTCGTTCCAACGACCATCGATTTCCGACCTTAACGGTTAGTGTCGAGGAATCTCCTTTTCTTGACATCCTACCGCCTGGCGGCTTGTCAGTTGTTGACACAAAAGACACACCTAATCCTTAGGACAGGCAAATACTATCTGTGATATAAATGGGTGCTGAACCATATCCGGGAATATTACAATTGAGATCAAGATCTTTTTTTTTGGTTCAAATCTATACATTATTTCATCCATTTCTCTGGAGGAAAGCACTTTTATAGTTCTTTGCAACGAATAAATCTCTGTTTTTCACCTTCTGAGGACTAAATTCTAGAGGGATAAAGTAAATATATTCATGATAATGCAAGATCGCTAGGTGCCTCCCAGTCTGTCCATAGCGATTAATGAAATAGAATGCCCGTTCTGTGAAAGGTTGTTACAGCCGCGCGATTTTGAAGGACATAACTGCTTTGGGGAACAGGAGGAGCCGAGCTACTTCGATCTTGGCGGCGGCTGATTAACCGCTGCGGTAGAAAGTAAATCTCGAAATCTCTAACCCAAGTAAACTTTTGGCAGTTGCAATCGGCTGCCTGACATGTGCCGAACGCATAGAAGGACTCGAAGCCTTGGAAGAATGCTGAGGGTGCGTGAAACTGGCAGACATGATTACAACTGCATGTGATTTTCCCGTAGTAATTGTTATGATAGGTCCGATTGTCCAATATCTAGCGGTTAGGACATTCATTATTTATCGGGATGGGGTGTGAGGATAATCTTTGTTCTAGATCCCCGAAACTAGAGTTCTAAGGTTCCGCCCGTTCCTTCGAGTAGACCTCAAGTCCACCTTTAGTTAGAGCATACGGATGAGGTGCAGGATCATGATTCACTCCTCGCATTTTCTCTACAGAAAAGACTCTAGCTACACCACTGTGTCTTTTTCTCATGACGATCACCCCCTGTACTAAGTACTCTTCGAGCCGG
>JAPUKB010000013.1 GCA_027295865.1 Nitrososphaerota archaeon | reverse complement strand
CAGTTTACCCTTGCCTATTCCATTTTTGATCCCTTGCTGTCGATATGCGGTGTCCTGCCACAATGAAATAACTCTATTCACCTTATCGTAGACATCAGCAATCTGAGATAACACTCCCAGAATCCTCTCCCATTCATCTTTTAGACCTCCCTTCGTGTGCAAAAGTAAATAACCCTACAAATGGTCATGTTGCTCCAGAGAAAATGAAGCTTGTGGTGGGCGTAACGGGGGCGAGCGGGGTCATCTATGGCTTAAACCTTCTCAAGACCCTTTCTTCCATGCGGATAGAATCTCATCTCATAATAAGCAAAGCTGCAGAGCTCGTAATTAATGAAGAAATGAGCGCCAGTTCTGGAGCATTCAAAGAGTTGGCCACTCATTGGTACGATGAAACCGATCTTGCTTCTCCGCTATCGAGTGGGTCGTATAGAACCGATGGCATGGTCATCGCCCCCTGCAGTATGAAGACCGTAGCTGGAATTGCCAATGGTTATTCCAATAATCTGATCCTGAGAGCTGCGGACGTCACGATAAAGCAAGGAAGGAAACTTATCCTCGTCCCCAGAGAGAGTCCGCTGAGCAGGATCCATCTTAGAAACCTCAGCACTCTTGCTGGAGATGGAGTTATCATTCTCCCTGCGTCGCCAGGATTTTATCATCGTCCTAAATCGATAGATGACTTGGTGGGATTTGTTGTTGGAAAGATCCTCGATCTATTGGATATTGATCACAAATTATACCGTCAATGGAAAGACATCTCCGAGATTGAGAACCGATAGGTTGCCAAGACTTGCCGTTTGAGAGTCTGAGAGATTTTCTTGAGGCGCTGGAAAAGGCTGGAGAAGTCAGAAGAATAAAGTCCGAAGTAAGCCCGGACCTCGAGATAGCCGAAATCTTAAGGAGAGTCATGTATGCGAAGGGCCCGGCAATTCTCTTCGAGAACGTAGAAGGTTCGGAAATGCCTGTGCTGGGTAACGCCTTCGGATCTATGCGGAGGATGGAGATTGCCCTTGACACGAAGAATTTCGAATCACTTGGGACTAGATTGACAGAGCTTCTAAGTCGGGAGATTCCAACCAGCGTATTGGCGAAACTGCGATCGCTTCCGAAACTCGCGGAGATCACAGGCTATGCTCCAAAGGTGGTAAAGGCGGGCCCAGTTATGGAGGTGATCGAGACCGAAGCCCCCTCGCTGTCGTTTCTTCCCGCGTTAAAGACCTGGCCTAAGGACGGTGGAAAATTTATCACATTTGGCTTAGTCCTCACAAAGAATCCTGATTCCGGTTCAAGGAATCTAGGCGTTTACAGGCTGCAGATTTACGATGACAAGACTATGGCAATGCATTGGCAGATTCACAAAAGAGGAGCTCTACACTTCAAGATGATGCAAGAACAGGGAAAAAGATTAGAGGTCGCCATCATCATTGGGGCAGACCCCACCTCCACCTATGTTGCAGTAGCTCCAGTCCCAGAAGGCCTGGACAAGTATCTGTTTGCAGGAATTGTCAGGCGCAAGGGGCTAGAGTTGGTTCGATGTCAAACGGTGGACTTGGAGGTACCAGCAAATTCGGAGATTATTCTGGAAGGTTATGTTGACCCAAATGACATAAGGATGGAGGGCCCGTTTGGTGACCATACTGGCTATTATACACCAAAAGAACCCTATCCTACGTTCCATCTAACGGGAGTCATGCGACGAACTAAACCGATCTATCTAACTACCGTTGTCGGAAAGCCTACCCTGGAGGATGCCTACTTAGGCAAGGTTATAGAGAGGTCCTTCCTACCACTCGTTAAGGTCTTTCAACCCGAGGTCGTCGACATGTCGATGCCCCCAGCTGGATGGTTCCAGGGGATTGCCATATTCTCGATAAAGAAGAGATATCCGGGACAGGCAAAGAAGGTTATGCTAGGACTTTGGGGGCTGGGCCAGCTTTCTCTTACTAAGATCTTCATTGTGGTAGATGAGGATGTAAATATCCAAAATCTTGACGAAGTCATCTGGGCGGTAACGACGAGAGCTGATCCCAAACGAGACACGTTAATCATCGACGGAGTTCCAACAGATACTCTCGATCCTGCATCTCCAATTCTAAACCTAGGATCAAAGATGGGGATAGATGCCACGGTGAAAACTAAGGAAGAGGGGTTCGAAAGGGGATGGCAAGACCTTGAAGTTCCTGACCCCGTAATCAGTAAGAAGGTAGACGACAAGTGGTCTGACTTTGGATTAGGGGACTAGGAGCCCCACTGCAGGAAATAGATAGCTCAGTGTGATTATTACTCCCACTGTTCTGGACGATAACGCATTCCGAGCCAAAAGAGGGACAAGTCTTGCACCATCCCAAGAAACGAGACGTAGATTTCTGATGTTTCGCAGATAGAGGGGAAGAACTATGAAGGATAATAGAGCCGCCAGATGCAAGACAGAAAACCATATCCCGATTAATATGAGAGAGTACGATAAAATTGGAAATATCTTAAAGAGGGCTGCAGCTTTTTCCCTACCAAGTCTCACAATCAGATTCTTTCTCCCCCCGGCTTTGTCCGCCTCATAATCGGGAAACTCGTTCAGGTATAGTACGGAGGCTGAAAGGATTCCTAGCAGGGAGCCGGCGAAGAGAGGCTCAATCTCTATTGACAGTGTCTGAACATAATACGTTCCTAAAACTATCATCATACCCTTTATTGCGATAAATAATTCCCCCAGACCGTAGTTGGCCAATTTAGTCGAATAGAAATAAGTCGACAACGAAGCGGTTGCAACTAGAGGAAGCACCAAAGGACCGCGGAAAATGGCTAGGTAGACTCCGACTCCTATTCCAATGGCTAGGAACACTAAACCTGCACGGTATACGCTCGAGGGCGCAAGTGCCCCCTCAGTTAGCACCCCGGTCCCGCCGCTGAATGGCGTCCTGACCGTCCTTGTATCAATTCCTTGGACAAAGTCGAAATAGTCGTTCAGGAGATCCACGCTAGCGTGGAGGGAGAGTACTCCCACGTAAGTGACGACTGCATAAAGTGGTTCGAAGGATCCATCCTTATAGGCTATCGTAAGTCCTGCACTGACTGCGATTAGCGAGGCGGCGAGGAACCTCACACGAATAACTCTGGCCCAGGCAACAAGGCCTCCCATCGCGCGCTACCGTCCCAACTGTTTCGTGCCTCAATTGAAACTCCTGATAATTGAATAGAAGTTGTCTCTCTCAACAACTGGTCTTCCCATTGCCTTCACTGACTCGACAATGGTCCGGGCCTGAAGGTTACCCGCCTCTTTTCCTGTAGCCGGTATCACTTCCTCTTCAAAGATAGTACCTCCCCAATCATTCGCCCCGTAAGTTAGCGCAAGCTGAGCAAGAGGAATTCCGTTGGTCAGCCATCCAGTCTGTATATTCTTAATGTGGTGTTGGAATACGAGCCTTGCGACCGCTACCGAACGAAGAAGCTCGATACCACTGGCCCTTCGCGTCACGAGTCCTTCCTTGAACATTTCCGTGTTCTCTATCTCCATATTCCAGGGGATAAAGGCCATGAATCCTCCAGTCTTTTTCTGGAGGTCTCGTATTAAGATCAGATGTTTCGCTTTGTCTTCGGGAGTTTCAATATGTCCATAGACCATAGTAGATGATGTTCGTATTCCCAATTTATGAGCCTCCTCCATCACGTTCAGCCAACCATCGGTGAGTGAGAGATTCCTACCCAATTTCCTTCTTACACTGTCGACAAGGATCTCTCCGCCCGCCCCCGGTACTGAATCGAGTCCAGCCTTCTGCAACCTTTCCAAGACTTCTCTAATGCTCATTCTCTCTTTTTTCGATATGTATTCAATTTCAGAGGTGCTCAGACCATGAATGGC
>JAPUKB010000126.1 GCA_027295865.1 Nitrososphaerota archaeon | reverse complement strand
AGCCGAGCAATTATGGAAGGTATGCTGGAACGCCCTAGTAGGAATCTGAGGAAAGCAGCACGAGATAGCAAAGAGCAAGCACTCTCCATTGGAGAAAGTCTTTTTCAAGATCAATGAAGGGTCATGTTACTGCCAAGAGATCCCTCTTAGAAGACCTTATCTGATTTCATTTTGACGGGAGCAGATTTTCTATATGGCCCACGCGTCCGTTTCCTAGCCTTCTCTCGCCTGTCCGCCTTCTTGCGGAGCTCATTCTCACTCATATCATATCATGATCGTCAGGATCTTATCAGAGTAAAGTGTTATGCTCCTGGCAAACTTAGATCCCAAAGGCTCGGGATTTCTGAGTCAGCTACTATATTTTAATGGAAAGGAGATCAAATGTTTAAGGCCCCTCAAATAACAGTCTCCTGCGGAAAGACTTCAAGCCCTTTCTCCGTGAGATAGTACGGACGTGGTTGAGTATCATGAGATATCCCTCGTATCTTTTCGATACTGATCGCTCTCTTCAGCTGGTTGTCTTTAATCATTGTCTGCATTAGCACTACCCCTTCGGTTAGATATTCCTCAATTTGGAATTCCCTTTCAAGAGTAGTTGCTCGAATCTCCAACGGTCTCCAGGGTTTGTCAATGGGAAGAGAAATCAGCAGGGGAGAAAATGAGCGCGAGGCTTGCTATTTTTTCTCGGCCTTTGGTGTTGGGTAAAGCCAGGGGTGCAGGACCTTTGTAATCCGAGGCATCAGCACCGTCATTAGTGGAGCCATAATGACTACGTTTACGAGAATCATTATGGGTCCTGGCAAATTAAGACCGGCGAAAATTGGCCCCGTGATTGCACCCATGAGGAAAATGAGAGGCACTACCGTCACAATTGCTATTATTACCTGCTTGTAGAATGCGGGCTTGAGGACGGACTTCGCTTTCATGGGCCAGTCAAACCAAATTTCCATTCCTGAGTCTTCTTGAATATTCTTTACGGACAAGGTAAATTCTTCGCTCTCCTTGATCATCTTTCTGAGGTAATCGGATTCTTCCCACTTCTTCAAGTCGTCATAACTTGCCCAATGGACAATTATTACATATTCGAGATTTTGCGGATTGGAAGGTTTGATTTTTGTTATATTCTGAAATCCAGGGTGTTCTGCAGCTTTGGCGGTTAGCTTCCTGCTCCATTCCTCAAAGTCTTTCTCATGACCAGGTTTCACGTTATGTGAGAATATTCTGGTTACTGGAGGAGAACTTTTACTCAATTAATGTCATCTCCTTCTCCCCCGGCAAGATCGACAAGGTAAGATAAGGACTTGCATTTCCCCATGACCGTCACAGGAGTTTCCTCGCCGGTTCAATAATTTTCGTCGCATTATTATCCTAACTTAATGTTTGATCCCTTTGAATCCCCAGGAATTCTTTCACGAGTGGCTTTCTTAGATAAGACCAGTAGATGAATACAAAGAAGACGGCGGAAACCACGCTGACGATATCCACCAATTCCACGAGATTCAATTCGGCGGGAGCCAAGAGATACAGCCCTGTTGAGGATACGCTGGTGAGAACAAACAATATCGTTAGTGTCAGGGCTAGTCTGTATGACCATGCTCTTCCCGTCCACAACCCGAATATGGTAACCATTTGGATTAGAGCCAAGGTAAATATTAGGAAACTGATAGTCATTTCCGCAGGAACTCCCAGTCGAAACCATTCCGGTACTGATGCATCTGCCAATGATGGCAATAGTCCGAGACCGAGACTTATGGTCGAAATGCTGTACGAGAAATTGAATGCGAGTCCTAGGGCCCAGAGTCCAGTAATAATGATTAACCCAGAGGGCCTTATCTTTCGTCCTCCAATACTCGACTCTTGACCCCCGTGCTCCTCGGCCATCTATCATTGCTCTGGGGTACTTGGTGATAATAAGCGAAGCGAGGAAGGCCAGGCCACTGTTCGAATAGTTCCTAAAAGTGATTTCTCCAGCAGAGAAATACTAGTTCCAAAAAAGGCCTTCACAAAAGAAGATACTGAAGCGACATCATGTCCATTCGGATTCGCACTCGGTATTAATCCGGGCTGTGGTTCTATAGTCTATAATCAATACCGACCTCAGGCCCCTTTTCGCCTAATTAGTATCAGGAGGTTGATAACAAGGACTACCTCGATCGCCTTGTCTAGGTAGGCAACGGGGATTCGAGCCGCTCCGCTGAGTACCCAAATTGCGATAATTAGAACGGTATACACTAAAGCGAGCAACTGGAAGAGTCTAGGGCGAATATTTGCAGCAAGTGCACCGCCACCAACTAGGTAGATACTCCCCATAATGTAAAACACAGGAGCCAATTGAGGTGTTAGTGCTAATGCCCCAAAGAGAATATGAATCAAAGCAGTCGCAAGAAGTAATATGACAGCCAGCCATCGCAATAGTGAAGATTGCATTCGACGGTCTAACTCTAGTTGACTATATAATCAGTGCGGCACAAAATCAAGATCAAGGCTCTTTCCGAAATCCAATTGACAGGATGCCGTGGTCGGAGCATCCATCAGCCCCACCTCATCTAGAGATAGGCTCCGCAAATGAGAGTTCATGTCCATCAGGATCCTTCAGATGGAAGAACCTTTCACCCCATGTAGCATCCGTTGGTTCCCCAGGATCATATCCCTTTCCCCGCAGATATGAATGCATCTCATCTACATCATCACAGTAGAAGATTATCCTCCCCCAAAGGTTCAATGGCTCTTCGCTCACCTCCAGGTTCAGGAAGAAGTTATTGATATTGAGAGACGAGAAGTTATCATTATCACCTCCGTATTGAACGCTGAGACCAAGGATATCCCGATAGAATTTCATAGATCTTCCCATCTCAGAGACTCTGATCGTTATCGCACTAACCCTAGTGATGGCAGGCATCTACCCATCACCAATTTGGATGATATTATGCATTACTTCGTAATGTAGTTTCAGGACCGGAGCCTTTGGCTTAATCGTTATTAGCCTTGAAAAGCGTAATGGATATGATGCAGAAAGAAAGATTTGGGCAGGATGCTTTTGACCGGATAAAAAATCGGCAAGTCAGAGGAGCAAGTGCAATAGCAGTTTTTGCTATTGAGACTATGAAACAATACATAGAGAATCTTGAATCCACCCTAACCCCAACGGAGTTCAAAGAAAAGGTCATTGAATTAGGGACCTTTCTGAAATCGGCCAGACCCACTGCCATTTCTTTGCCAAACTCAATCAATACTATCCTCGTTCCAATCATCCAATCACACGAATTGAGCCAACCAGTTGAAGAGATGCGGGAGACTGCTCTTCATGCCCTTAATCACTACCTTGAACTGAGCAAGGGGGCAATATCGAAGATCGGTGAACTTGGTTCCAAAAGAATTAGAAACGGAGATGTTATCCTGACCCATTCTCATAGCGCGGCAGCTTTGAGCGTCATAAAGACTGCTCATAAGGGGGGTAAGAGCCCACGAGTCATCTGCACTGAGACGAGGCCCCAACGTCAAGGATACACGACTGCCCGAGACCTCTGCGAATCAGGAATAGACACGACCATGATTGTAGATTCTTGCGTACGCTTTGTTATGGATGATGTCGACAAGGTTGTAGTCGGGGCCGATGCGGTCAGCGTAAATGGTGCCATTGTTAGTAAGATCGGTGTATCCCAGATTGCTACTCTCGCCCGTGAATCTAGAGTCAAGGTACTAGTGGCGTGTGAGACTTCAAAGTTCGATCCGAGCAGTATTTGGGGGAACCTTCTGAAGATTGAGGAACGTGATCCGGCAGAAGTCGTTCAGAGGGAATTGTTGGGAGACCACCCTACCCTAAGGATAAGGAATCCGCAGTTTGACATTACTCCGCCCGAGTATATCGATCTTCTTGTTACTGAGCGGGGTTTGATACCCCCAGGGGGAGTTTATGGTTTAATGACTCAATTGTTTAGCCAGCAGATGAAGTATTTTGGAACTAACAGCTAGATTGTAATAATCTGTACGGCGCTATACCTCTAGAACATCTCCGCTAATGAATCCGTTCCTGTACTCGTTCAACCTAATCTTCTTGGGCTCTATCCTAATGAAGACGATATTTGATCTCCTCTCTGCCCTCCGGATGGCTTGAGAATTAATCCAGCCCGCAGGGAATCTCCCTGAGGTGTAGACCCTAAAGGCCTCATCATCATCTCTATCAAGAATCGTCGCATCCCCCCAGATTATCAAGGACTTGGGAGGGATGAGGAGTGATCTCCCATAAACAACAATCGAAACCTTTGGGTTTATTGCTATATTTGCTACCTTCCTTCTCTCCTTGGCACTAATCAAGTATATGATCAGATCATCGTTGGCGTACCTTACAAGGGTGCTCTGAGGGGTGTTGGACTCAGAGTTTATTGTTGAGATGGTACAATATCCATGTTTGTCTAGGAACTTTACTGCCTTCCGTCTCAGATCCAAGGTGAATTGGATTAGGTTGATTGCTACATCTTAAAGTGCTTGATGGCCAATCACGACTGTAAGTCTTAATTCAATCCTTCCATTGATACGATATTTCTGAGCGTAATTGTGAGACCCATAAGATCGTCCGGCTTCCTTTCTAGCTTCGGTAGGAGTAATTTCACAAACACTTGCAGCTTATTGGGATATCTACTCCCATAGTGTTTTCTTTGTTGATCTGGATCCTTGGTGGAATCCAGCCCACCTGATGCTCCAAGCAGGAGCGGCGGGAATTGTTGTGGGCCTGTGGATAGGTTTCAGACAGAACGCCCAGAAGGAATCCTACAAACTTGGCTTCCGAGTCGCCCAACTAGGAGCTATATTGGAGGTTATCGCCGGCGTTTGGAATGAGATCTGGCATATCATCTACCTTACCGAGCCGATCATCAGTCCTCCACATGCTCTCCTCGTTATCGGAATGATGAGTGTGATAGTCGGAATGGCGATCGGAATGACCCAATATTACCATAAAATAAGTATTCAGACAGATAACCGCAAAATCACTCTGCCGATCCTCTCGGCTCTTCTCATGATGTTCACCTCAATATGGTTGGTATCATCTGGTTCGGTAATCTACGTGGCAGGGATAACAACTGACTTCTTACTTCGATCCATAATGGTGGGGCTTCTCTCTGTAATCTCTACCTTAGTCATCATCCCTGTCTTGTGGATTATTCAGAAGAAGGGTTCAGTAACTGTCATTGTTCTTACCTTCAACCTGATCAACTGGATCTTCTTAGTTCCCTATGTCGGGAATCCACCTTATTTCCCATACGGTGTATTTACCTTCGTGATTGAACCGATTTACCTCCTAGCAAAAGCTAAGACAAGATCAGCTATCGTACTCATTGCTGGAGTCCTTGGACTTTTGTCTAATCTGGCATATTTCCCATTCTCTGTGCGGATTTACAGTCTACCTGGATTTTCGATTGATCAGATATTGTTAATCAGCATCTCAGGAGGCATCTTAGGTGGAGTTTTTCTTGCCGCCTTGGTGGCAAAGGCAAAGTATGAGATCGTGAAGAACACGTGAGAACCACTCAGGTTACCAACAGGTTAGATTCATAAGCTAAGAAACTAGCAAAGTATTAAGTCCAAGTTTACAAGACCATTCTAAGAATTTGATTAAGGAAAAATGGGACGTTAACGATGTTCCAGACCAAAGGAGCAAAACAGTAATCGTAACTGGTGGGAATAGTGGCTTAGGCTTCGAAGTCTCAAAGTCGTTGGCCTCGAGGGGAGCTGAGGTCATTCTTGCATCTCGGAATTTGGACAAGGGAAGGGAAGCGATTGAAAAAATCGGTGGTGATGCAATAGCCCCCCTGGTTTTGATGCAATTGGACCTTGCAGATTTGTCATCTGTTAGATTGTTTTGTGAGGGATTCCTCAAAAAACACAAGTCATTGCATATGCTCTTCAACAATGCCGGGGTCATGCAAGTACCTCAGCTCCGAACCGTCGATGGATTCGAGCTCCAGCTCGGAATAAATCACCTAGGGCATTTCGCCCTAACGGGATTATTACTGAAACGAATCTTGAGTACCAAAGGATCGAGGATTATTACAGTAAGTAGTGGAGCTCACAGAACAGGGAATATTGATTTCAACGATATCATGAAGGAGAAAACATATGGGAGGCTAGCTGCGTACTCTCAGAGCAAGTTGGCAAATCTCTTGTTCGCATACGAGCTTCAGAGGAGGCTTGATCTTATTGGATCGTCGACGATAAGCGTGGCAGCTCATCCCGGATATGCTGCAACGAACCTTCAGATGACTGGCCCAGGAATGGGTGGCGGTTGGGGGTACACGACCCTTTACAAGGTGACCAACAAGCTCCTGGCCCAATCGGCCCTAATGGGAGCTCTACCAATCCTCTATGCGGGGACAGCTGAGGATGTGAGGGGTGGAGATTACTACGGCCCCGGGTCTTTCGGTGGAATGAGAGGCAATCCTAAACTGGTACAATCTAACAAGAAATCACACGATGAAGATTTAGGTAAGCAACTCTGGGAACTATCGGTTGAGTTAACAAAAGTAGGTTATGAGGATCTCTTGTCCTCGAAATCGCATTGAAATCATTTATTGGTACTAATTTCCATATCCATCTTTATCAGAGTTAGGTCAGTGAGCTATAGAGAGTATATGGACTGTCGAAAATCACTTCAGAGTGAGAACTTATTATGTTTCCAAGGTCACTTGTATCGCAAACCGAACTGCTGTAGATACAGATCGTGGGATATCTGATGTGAGATTTGCCCATCCTTTCGTCGACCTGTAAGAGATCTCTTGGAATCCGTCCCTCGAACCCAGTCGCATCGCCAACGATTCTTTCCGGTCTACCCTCTGAGATGGGGCTTACATGAGATTCTATGGATGAACCGAGAGGACGGAATTGAAGCATCTGCACTGGAACAGATCCATCGTTGAAGAAGGCTGACAACACCTCATTCTTTTTCTCACATGAATTTGAAAAGTGAACCATATGACGGTTTCCTAAATCTCCTATTCTATCCAATAATTCTTGTTTCTGAATCTCCTCCAAATAGGTCTCTAGAGAAGTCTTAACCAAGACACGTTCTGAACCCAATGCCTGAATTATGATCTTATCAATATCACTCAAGATGACTCTTGCTCCTTGGCCAAGAATTCTAGTCAGAGATATGCGGAGAGATGAATAGCTACACATGAAGTCAGAAACAGGTAACCGAAGAGTCTGATACATTCTTGATATGAGAACTTTTTGGGCTGAGGGGCCGAGGACCCCCAAAGCTCTTTCGGCGGAATCACGGATCAGTTTATCTGTGGCAGTATGAAATCGTGAATAGTGAAGATTGTCAATTATCTCCCTGGGGATCTCCACGATATCTCACGTGCTTCCTCTCTATTAATCAATTTCTCATAAATGACCTCATGTTGAAATAGTATAATTCGCGCCGCATCTTTGTGATGGTCGACGGCATTCGTCTTGCCCTTTCTTTAGTTGGAGTCCTGATTGTGGGCGGGATGCTACTCTACTCAGTGCGATTACTTATTGTGACTAGAGGTGGGATCCTCTCCCGAGGGTGGAAGTATATTGCTCTGGGGACGATATCCCTTTCAATCGGCATTGCCATAAGTGCCGTTAATTCTGCGATAACGGTCCCGACAGTAACGATATACACATCGATCGCTTTCATGAATATTGGCGGAGTACTCTTTGTAGTTGGCCTTAGATCTGAGCTAGGTGCATGGAGTCTGCGGCGTCTGAAGGATCAGCCGAATCCTATCCTTGCCGGTTCTTCGCAAACAGGGCAAGAAAGGAAGGCATGAGTTTCTCGTACTCAGAGAATATCAGAACATTATACATATCTGCCAATTCTTTCACTTTTTTCTCAGATGCTTCTCCAAATATTATCCCTCCTATGTTCTTCAAATCCAGCATCTTTACGTAAAGTCCCATAACATCCCGCTCAGTAACAATCCCAGTCTCAGGGAAATCAATCAAAATGACTCTACCTCCCGAATCTTCAAGCGTCCCCCCGACTCGATGATAGACCTCCGATTTCCCTCTCATCTTGAGCGAAGGTCTGAATTTCAGCCCTTGTCTTTCGATTTCGCCTACCATTTGCAATAGTTTCCCTTTGCTATTCAGATCAATTCGACCGTCCGCTAAAGTTACACTAAGCGAATTCTCGGCCGCTTCGATCTTTGGTCTATATCCAGATTGGCTGCTTAATGAGTCTAGAACACTAGCAAGCATCTTCGATGCGACCGGTCCTAGTCCGTGGCGTAGATGAATGGCTAGTTCGGACCCATTTTCCTTGATTTGGAGGGATCCAAGGCCGCCATATTTGCAAAACAGATTAAGAATATTCAGCCACTTATCAGGACCAGACTCCAGGAATTCCGACATCTCAATTATCTGCTTGGTGATCTGAATTCGAGAAATCCTTTCAATCTCCTTCCCATCAACCGAGTCAAGGAACTCAATGGCCAGATCTCTGGGCACAGATACTAGCCCAATATTTCCAAAAACTCTCTCCCATTCTACATGGCGTCTAAGAATTCTAGTTAGGACGGCGTTAAAACTAACGCCCTCTGACTGAGCGTCCGCTTGGATTATTTCGTAGATATTTTTGGGAATTCGGACGGTGGTTAACTTTGTTCGTTGTCGATCTTTCATGTTGGAGTCACTCTATAGATCCATACAGCTAAAGAAACTACACCGACGGTTTTTCTCTTCGAGACCCTTTAAGAAGACGGGAGTTACTATGTCGTAACTAGATAACAATAGGTAACAATCGTTTAGTGAGTAAAGTTCCATAGTCCTCTTGGTGTCATAAGGCGGAAGAGGTCCGGGTTTGTAAAATCTACAAGTGAAATTGGAAAAGAATAAATGGTGAGTTCTGTCGATGACGTTTCATGTCAGCAGAAAATAACAAGGCACTTGTGCAGAAAATTTTTGATAGAATCTGGGACAAGGGAGAGATGTCAGCTGTGGATGAGCTTTTCGACGCTAACTATGTTGATCACACAGAGAGACCTCC
>JAPUKB010000125.1 GCA_027295865.1 Nitrososphaerota archaeon | reverse complement strand
GCATAGTCACAGACCTTAACACCCTCTAATCTAGCACTCTTCGGGTATGGGTCATTTGTTAGTGTCGCAGAGGGACCAATGAAGGCACCCTTTCCTATTCTGCACTTTGGAGCAATGTAAGCAAGCCCCTCGATTCTTGTCCCGGCTGCAACCCTTACATCATAATCAATATGCGATAAGGATCCGATCGTGACGTTATTACCAATCCTTGTACCATTTCCTATGTAGACAAAATTCCATATCTTGACACCCTTTCCTAATCTTACATTAGCTCCAATTGATATGAATGAACCAATTTTTTTCCTTGTTCGGTCCACTGTTCAATCATTCCGAAGACTCGAGCTTAAAGGGTCTCCCGTTGTCGAGCACTTCAGGAGGCAGCTTAGTTTTCCACGCTTTCAAGAATTCGAGCTCTCGTTTCTCGGTTCGCAGATCATCCGGGAGCATTGATGGGATTCCTTCCATGATTGGACAGAATCTCCCACATTCTGAACAAAGTAAGAGTCCTGATAGAATTTCTTCTTTATCCGTTTCGAACTCCGTGAGTTCCAGAGGGTGATGCTTGTCGATTGGGCATGCCAGAATCTTGAGCAATCTGTGCTTCATCGCTCTAAGCTAAATTTGAAGATATATAGGCACTCCCTCCTGTGCCGAGGCGATGGCAGCTTCGGCGATCTTTGTTGTATTCACACCATCCTTAACCGAGACTACCGTCGGCTCCCCGGAATTTACGGACCTTAAGAAGCTCCTGAGCTCCAACGCCAATGGTTCTTCCCAAGGCCTCTTCGGAATGGTAACAGTTGAGCCATCGTCAATTCTGATTTCTTGTGTTAAATAATCTCCTGAGATGCTTCCTTTGGCACATGTTACTGCAACCTCCCTTACTTTTCTAGGAGTTACCCAGTTTGAGACGAGAAATGCTGTTCGCTGGGAATCAAACCCCAAGATTATGGTGGCAAAATCGTCGTACTTGGTAAAAACCCTACCAGTCCTTGCGAAAACCATTTTTGGTTCACTTTCAAAGAGCCACCTTGCGGTATCTATGTCATGAACCGACGTATCAAGAATCACTCCAACGTCGGTAACCACTCCCGCCCACCGGTTTTCCCTTCGGAATTCCAAGAGTAAGGGATCGCCCAGCCTCTTCTCAACCAGGATTTCCTTTATCCCGTTAATAGCTGGATTGAATCGTTCTATGAATCCAACCGTGAGTAGAGTTTTATTCTTTTTCGAGAGTTGAAGCAACTGGCCCCCCTCAATAGACGAATAGGTCAATGGCTTTTCAACAAGAGTTGGTACTCCATGTTCGATCGTCTTCTTAGCAAGCTGGTAATGAGTAGAAGTTGGCGTGCAGATTGAAATCGCATCAAGATCTTCAGTGTTGATTAGAGTTTCCAAGTCAGGGTAGCCTGGAACACCTAGCTTGGCTTGGTAGTGGTCTCTCTTTGACTCATCAGGCTCTGCAAAAGCAGCAAGGGCCCCCATTTCTTTGAAGATTCGAAGGTGGTTCTTCCCCCAACCGCCTGCGCCCACTACAGCGACTCTTACCAAGCTTTCTCCCAATCAAGAGCGGTCGCAAATGAGGTTTGCCTTTAAGGTCACAATTCCTCGGAGCGTTCTCGAGTCTAATCCAGTCAAAAGATCCTCATCACTCTTCGAACAGATTATCAATAAGTGAATTTTATCCCCGCCAAGACTAGGCATCCGTGCGACTTTCTCAGAGGAAGCACCGTATTCTACTCCGACTGGACTGCCGACATCCCCTACTAGATCTCCTATCCTTTCTATGAGCAACTCACGGAGAAGTATCTTCTCTCCCCTAATTTCAAAACGATCGACGTTCCAGCCGAGGGTTACATCGGTTCTACTCGCTTTCAATTCCTTCTCTTTCATAAGGGCCTTCAATTCGTCAGTCAAATATCGCGCGTATCCCTCGATCCCTCTTAATACCCCAGAGGCTATGTACAATGATGGTTCGCCACTTTGTAATGACGATACTATGTTTTTGATGTCATGGAGACCATCTGCGAGGACGTCCAGATAAAGGACATCAGCTTTTGTGGATTTGCTTAGTTCCCTCCTGAGCTTGAAATCTCTTACTGACTTGTAGACCTCTAGTTCGATGACTCGCTGCGGGTAATTCCCCAGAATCTCCCTTAAGTAATTAATTTCCGAAAGGAGTAGAGTGAGGTTTTTTGGATGTTTGATCTGAGCGAGCCGAAGGATTTCCTTGGCCTTCTCAACCAAATCATTTTTTTCCATGCCAAAGGTGATGGCTGATCTTGTTCTAGGAAGTAACGGGAGATACACATAAGTGAACTCTTCCCAGGCCTGGAGTCCGCTCGCTCTTTCCACAATTTCTATCATCTCTGAGTTGATGCCGAAGCCCACGGGTAAGCATGAGAAAATTATAGTTCCTTTCGATATGTTCTTCGAGATGGATGAAAGCATGGATGACCATTCCTTCTTCGCTTCATCCCCAGGCCTTCGGATTTTTGGGGTGAAGAATACCGCATCCGTCTCGGAGATCGTAACATCGATCGGCCTAATGCCTAAGAGTGATTCCTCCTCGATGAGTTCTCTCGCGCTTGAGTAAGTCGATACAGTTTCCTGGCCGACTTCAGTCGCGACTTGCAATCGTTCATCAACAAGGATTGTGGGAGCATGATTCATGGCCAACGAGGATGCAATTTGGTACCCCTCGGTACTCAGGCCATAGACAACTATCGGGTTTGAGTCTCCCACTCTCCTACTCGCGACCATTCGCTCTCTTCTCACATCCTTAAGAATAGCTCACTAGGTGGTATGACCCTCTAGCTCGAATCGAATCCGGATTCAGGATAGGCAAGAAACTCCAGGTGGACTAACATTATTTTTTCGAAACGTCACTAAAGGTTATAACCGTAATCAACGACTTCGTATTTAGGTAATGCACGTCTGGGTAGATATGCTCACGCCTAAGCAAGTTCTCTTTTTCGAGCCTTTTATTGAAAATCTCAGAGAAAGAGGCGATGATGTACGTGTGACGTCTAGACATTATCGTGAGGCGGAGCTTATGGTTCGGAAGAGAGGTCTCAAGGTAGATTTCGTCGGATCTCATGGAGGGAAGAATCTCTCTCCAAAGCTCCTCGCGAGCATCGAGCGGATGAGACTACTTCAACAGATGTTCGATGGAGATCCACCAGACTTTGCTGTGTCTTTTAGCTCCCCAGAGGCGGCAAGAGTAGCATACGGTCTGGGGATGATGAACGTTACCGTGAATGATTCCCCCCACGCAACTGCTGTGGCACGACTTACGCTCCCACTGTCTGATGCACTTCTTTGTCCATGGATCATACCAAACGAGGCTTGGACGCGTTATGGGGTATCCAGGGGCAAAATCTTCCACTATAAGGCGCTCGACCCTTTTGTCTGGCTGAAGAGACGCGATCTTTCGAATACTGACATGCCTGATCTGGACTTGGATTATAGCAAGGGAACGATTGTCTTGAGATTGGAGGAGAGCTTTGCATCGTACTTGATGAACGTCAGAGAAATGGGATATACCGAGGAATTTGCTCTACTTAGAAGACTCGCTGATGAGTTTAGAACCCACAATATCGTTGTGCTTTGTCGATACTCTGAACAGATCGATACGGTCATGGAGAACTTCAAGGGAAGAGTAATCTGCCCTCCGGATCTGGTGGATGGTGTTGCTCTGCTCCTTAATGCAAGCCTGTTCATCGGGATGGGTGGAACAATGACCGCCGAAGCTGCACTCCTTGGAGTTCCGGCAATATCCTTCTTCAGGGGCAGCTATTTTGTTGAACGGTACTTAATCTCCAAAGAACTGCTCACTAAACCCCGAGACATCGATGGCGTGATAAGGAATGCCAGGCACTTCTTGCGAAATGGGAAAGAACTCAAAGAGTCGAGAAAGAGGGCCAAGATGATAAGATCGGGAATGCATGACCCGGTGAAGGTCATTACCGCGAGACTTGATAGTCTCATGAGAGAAAAGCTTAATCAGCGACTAGCTAGGTAGAGGTGACGGCCCGGAGAAGGCTTTAGCCCGGTGGCGGATTCAAAAGAGTCCACCGAGTGTAGAGGTCAAGCAAAGGTTATGCCTCTTGAATACCGGCCTTTGGTGCCTCAAAGGCAATGTGAGCCGGTGACCCCAGTTCGAATCTGGGCCGGGCTACTA
>JAPUKB010000124.1 GCA_027295865.1 Nitrososphaerota archaeon | reverse complement strand
GCATTACGGGAGATTTCTGATGACAACGTTCCTTTTACACGCAGGTAAAAGTGTTGACAACGTAATAGAGCTATACCCAAGAGTTCCTGATTTTAAAGAGAGAGTTACCCGATATCAGGTTGAGCATATAGCAGGTCTACGGGGAGGAAGGACAGCATACTCTGTCCCCGGTTGCAATACTATCCTTAGTAATAATTTCTGCTTTCGGAACCACGATTGTGGCACAATCAGAAACCCCCTTCAATTCAGGAGGAGAACTAGGAAGAAGTCTTGACGATGATAGATGGAACTGATGGCTGATTTGCATGTCTGAGGAAAGCCTTAAAGTACTTAGACGAGCTTTTAGAGAGTACTATTTTCAGAGAAACTCTATAGAGATCCCTTCCAGGATAGAAGAAAGGGAGTTCGGGTACCTACCTTTTGGCGGTTTCATGACCAGACATTTGTTACTAAGAAATAGGGGAGATCTGACCGCACTATTGGTGAGAGAGTCACCCCGAGGAGTTTATGCTTCGTGCTCATACTACGAAGACCCATCACTCCCTATGACTGAAAAGGGTTGGAAGTCTGCAGATTTGGCCTTCGATATAGATTGCGACGACTTAGAAATGAAGTGTAAACAAGACCATGATAGATGGACATGCAAGGGATGCTTGCGGATAGGTAGAGGGATCAGGCCTGCTAGATGTCCTACCTGTGGCGATACAAAGATACTCACTTTGAATTGGTCTTGTAAGCTGTGTCTCGACGCATCGAGAGATGAAATCATAAAACTGAAAGAAATACTTCTGAAGGATTTTGGGATGACTCGAGGGAAAATATCTACTTTTTTCTCAGGAAACAAAGGTTACCATTTAACGGTTGAAAATTCTGAATTCGATGCTCTTGATCAACGTGGAAGAGGAGAGATAGCCAATTACGTTTCGGGAAAGGGTCTCGATATCCAAATGTTAGGTCTTTCGAAGAAAGCGGATTACAATGCCATGATTTCAAGACTACCGGTCCTGGGAGAGCCAGGATGGAGAGGGAAAATAGCCTCTTTTTTTGATACCTATGAATTTGAAGGAGAGTATGATGATAGAGATATCAAATCCAAAATCGCCGATCATTATAGCAAATCGAGCCCGAAGAAGTTTAGTGACATCATTAACTTGGCAATTAGGAAGCATGGAGCAAAGATAGATTCAGTTGTAACTATAGATATTCACAGGATCTTTAGACTAGCAGGGTCTCTTCACGAAAAAACAGGTCTCTCGAAGAAGAGATGCGAAGATCTTAATTCATTTGATCCTACAACCGATCCAGTCGAAATTAAGGATGAACCGATAAAGATCAGGGTAAGTATGAGTCCGCCCTTTACTCTCAGAGAGAGGACCTACGGTCCCTATAAATCCGAAGAGGTGATGCTCCCTCTTTATGCCGGTGTGTATCTGATGGGCAATAACCTAGCACAGGCAGTCAATTCCTAATGGGAATAAACACAATGGAAGGATCTGAAGCCAGGCTCAGAAATATTGCATGTTTGTTGAATTTTTACTAGATACGAATGACATAATTACAGTCAGACGCATGAAAAGAATATATATGTTATTAATGCGCGACCATAATTAAGAGAAGGTAGTACCGGCGTGAAAAGGGTTGAAGCGATAATCAGAGCAGAGAAGATCGATGATGTAAAGTCCGCTCTGGCCCAAGCAGGATACGTTGGGATGACTACCTATGAAGTAAGAGGAAGGGGACGCCAGAAGGGATACTCTAGATTCTATAGAGGGAGGGAATTCAGATACGATCTCCTCCCAAAGTTGAAAATTGAGCTTGTAGTGGACGACAAGGACATAGAGGGAGTTATTGAAATCATAGAAAGGAAGGCAGCTACTGGGGATGTGGGCGACGGAAAGATTTTTGTCTTCCCTATCGAAGAGATTATACGTATAAGGACTGGCGAAAGGGGCCAAGCGGCCATCTGAATTTTTCTCGATCTCGCACTTGGTAATGAAGTCAGTCTACGTTAAAGAACTCCATTTACGTATATTACCTACTCAGGACGAGTAGGTAATGAAGAATGGGAGAACTCAAATTTGGGATTGAGATTAGCATTACGGCGGAATCGCTAAGGCGAATCTCCGTTAAAGCGGAGGAGTTGGGATACAATTTCATTTTTTATGGTGATTCCCTGAGCTACAATTCGCTGGAATGCTGGACCGCAATATCTGCCATGTCCTCATTCACGAGGTCGATTAGGGTGGGACCCTCAATGACCTTTCTCTCCTACAGGCATCCGGCAGTATTGGCAAGAGCCTCAGCAACCGTTGACAGGTTGAGTAGTGGAAGATTAGAGCTAAGGATTGGGATTGGCGGGAGATCACTGAAGCGAGATAGTACAACGTATGGTGTGCCTTTTCCCCCGTATCTCCAGAGAGTTAGAAGACTTGACGAGGGATTAACTCTAATTAAGAAACTTTGGACACTCGAGAAGTCAAGTCAACGTGGGAGATACTTCTCCAGTTCAAACGCGGCCCAGAAAATAAAGCCAATTCAAAGACCACATCCTCCGATAACTATAGCCGGTACTAGCGAAAAGGTCGTTGATCTTGCAATCAAGCACGCAAATGTATGGGAAGTGGGAGGTGTCGTTCCCGCTGAATATCGTAAATTGTACCAGACTTTAACTTCAAAGTGCAAAAAGGGAGGAAGAGACGTGAACTCCATCGAGAGATCTTTGGAGGTAACAATAGCATTATTCACTCGAGGCGGGGATGCGATTGATGGTCTGAGGAGGAAGCTTCGCAACAAGTTCGACAAGCTAGCGAAGAGATGGACGCTAATTGCGGGGCGACCCGATCATATAATCTCGGAACTGAATGAGTTCGTTGATCTCGGAATAGAGAGATTTTCAATACATTTCCTAAACTATAATGGCATCAATCTATTTTTTCAACGACCTAGCTTGCTAATAGATCAGATGGAAATCTTTAGAGAGCAGGTCATTCCGCATCTAAAACATTAGGCAAGTATTTTAGATCTGGAATGAGATAATCAGCACAAGCTTCAGATGAGAAGTATCTTTGTGTGTGAATCATTTTTCTTCCGATCACCAAAACAGTCCTCATTCCTGCTTTAGTTCCAGCTAGAACATCATGAATAGTATCTCCAACTACTAAACCCTCATCGAAATCGATAGCCAACCGCTCTGCAGCGAGAATAATCAGGGCAGGGTGAGGCTTCCCCTCACCAACTTCATCTGCACCAGTAATAGCTGATATGAATTGATCGATTCCAAAACTTTCG
>JAPUKB010000123.1 GCA_027295865.1 Nitrososphaerota archaeon | reverse complement strand
ACAGGAGGTCCGACCATATCGAGAATAGATAGTGTTAGGACTATCTCAAATCGCTCCTCGGGAAAGATGGGGGTTGCTCTTGCAAAGGTTGTCCGCGATCGTGGCGCCTCTGTCACTCTAGTTTATGGGCCTGGCTCAGCTGCGCCACCAGATGGAGTCGTCGTAAAACGCGTCGAGACGACCGAGGAGATGTTCTCATGTGTAAAAGAAGAGCTTGCGAATGGGAGAATAAATCTCCTAATTGCAGCTGCTGCTCCTTCTGATTTTGTTGTCGCCGAACCAGTCAAACAGAAGATCTCTACTAGAGAGAGGCCGTCCCTATCACTGGAGTTGGTAGCTTCGCCAAAAATCATAAACTTGTCGAAGAAAAGCAAGACGACTCACCTAGTGGCTTTCAAAGCGTCCGATCGTAAGTCTAGAAAGCTTGAAAGTGAGTTGGAGGCCATCTTCGCGGAGAGCGCGGCCGACATGGTCGTAGTGAACGAAATATCACGTCCTGATTCTGGTTTTAGTTCGGATTATAATGAGGTAAGAATATACCAAAACCCGAAAAAAGGGATATCAATCCCAAGAGCCACAAAAGATGAGATTGCAAAGGCCGTTGTCGATCACTTCATGTATGGACACAGCAAGAGAAAGAAAAACGTTTGACTAGGCTATTTCGGTGGGAGTTGTCTTACATTAAAATTGACCGGTCTCTAGAGGATAAGACTTGTACCTGAAGAATGTGAATCAGATTTTCAGGTCTGCCATCCTGAGCACATACTTCCACCCTGAACTTGCCAAACTAGGTTACCACGAAACGAACGTCAAACACAGCTTAATTGGGACTGGTGGAGTATCAAAGGATGGAGTCCTTCACATCTTCTTTGACCTAGAGACCGGAAGTGAATACCCTGATGGTGATGAGTGGGTCATTGCTGAGTACCTCCTTCCTTTCGATGTCAAACTTCCTGATTCACTAAAATCTCCAGACTTGTTCACGACACTTTCCATAGGAGAGGGGAAAAAGTATTGGAGGCATCGTGAACTCATCCGATATCGATCTGGACGCGCAAAGAGACTAGAGGAAGCTAGAGATTTCATCGAGAGAAAGCGATCTGAGCTCTATTCAGCTCTCGACGAAAATTCCATTATTACCAAACTCAAGGAGGGTGAAGACAATCTCCCGTTCCGAAGAAGTGAAAATAAGCAGCTTTAATTTCGTATAACGTCAAGAAATCAGGCTTCGCCGTTGGAGAACCAAACTCGAAGAATAGCAATAGTTTCGGCCTTTGCAGCGCTTTATGCGGCGCTAAGGTTTGTTCCATTTAGCGTTGTAATTGGAAGTCCCGGAGCTTTCTTCTCCTTCTCCGATTTTCTTCCTCTCCTTTACGGAATTCTCTTGGGACCTTATCTAGGAGTCCTCTCAGTTGCTATCGGGACTTATGTGTCTTTTGCACTTGCGAGACCTCCAATCTTTCCTGAATTTCTTCCATTCGAATTTCTACCCGCTGCCGTGAACGTGCTCATTGTGGGTTTCATATTTAATAGGAAAAAGCGTAACTCATTCCTGATATTTTCGTTAATCCTCCTGGCTTTCGGATTGCATCCTTTCACCTTACACCTAATCCCGATATCAGCCTTCGGGACATCCATAGCATTTCCATTTTACTGGCTACATCTAGTCGCACTTGTCCTTTTAGCGTCTCCGCTTGTAGATAGGTTAGTCAAGAGATTTAGGGAAAAGCAAACGGGAAGCCTACTTTCGGCTATGCTCCTATTTGCCTTCATAGGCACAATGTCCCAACACATAACTGGAGGCTTACTAACCGAAATATCCAAGGGAAACATAGCTAGAGTATTAGATCTAGAGGGGTTCCATGCGCTATGGACAATCGTCTTCGTTGCATATCCAATTGAAAGAATGATAATCACTGTTGCGAGCGCCCTTCTGGGTGCGGCAGTAATGCGCAGCCTAAGGACAACGTTGCTAACACGGGATGTCGAAACTACTCCCCTATGAAGAAGTAAGTACAAGAAATAAGTAAAATCTACTTATTCTCGAACGTATCCTAATCTACTATGAAGTCAGCGCAGATCAAGGATGGCAAGCTACGTATCGAGGAATTACCGATTCCATCCATTGCCAGCGGGGATCTTCTCATAGAAATGAAGGCCTGTGGTCTATGTGGCTCTGACATAGAGAAAATACGAGGGCAGTATGATGTATCTCCGATTATTGGTCACGAGGCTTCCGGCATCGTCAAGGAGATCTCAGCAAATGGAACCGGAATTGAGAAAGGTGATAGGGTGTTCCCTCATCACCATGTTTCCTGCAAGTCTTGTCACTTTTGCAGAACAGGAAGCGACACGATGTGTAAGAGTTATCGCGAATTCCATTTTGATCCAGGAGGCTTTTCTGAATTCTTTCGGGTTCCCCAATGGAATGTGAAACAGGGTGGAATTCTTAAGCTCCCCGCGAATATGAGTTTTGATCAAGCATCTTTTATTGAGCCGACCGGCTGCTGTATTAGAGCCCTAAGGAGGAGTGGGATTGCCAAGGACGATTCACTATTCGTTGTTGGAGCTGGTCCGATCGGTCTCACAGTGGTTCAGCTAGCTCCACTTTTTGGGATAACAAAGGTCGCTGTAAGCGACATAAATCCGAAGAGGCTCGAGTTTGCAAAACGGTGTGGCGCATCGGTCACGATTGATCCAACTGATGATGATATCTCTGCGGCAATTATGAAAGGAACAAATGGGATCGGCGTTGATTGTACTATTATCGCGTCAGGAAATCCATCAGCTGTCCGCCAAGGATTAGAATCAATTCGTAGAGGCGGGAAAGTGATCCTGTTAGGAATTCCCCCGCTCGGATCCTCCTTGGATTACGGAGTTGAAAGACTCGTCAATAATGAAGTTACAATGATCTCAACTAATGCAGCCAACGACGAGGAAGTCCGCCTTGCCCTTGATTTCATTTCAAAGGGGCAGATAGACGTTGATTCAATGATTACTCATAAATTTAGTATCGAAAACATTGATGATGCACTAGAAAAAATCGCCGAAGGAGATGTCATCAAGTCGATCATTGTACCTTGAAAAAAGCGATAAACAATTAAGACCCTCACCGCAACAACACATCAATGAACCCAGCTGTGGGGAAAGAGATCCGAACAGGCCATCTTTTTCATGCGACTGGCAAGACGTTTGTCGTGGCATTTGATCATGGTCTCCTTATGGGTCCGATCAAGGGACTCGAGGATATCGTCCAATCAGTATCGACCGTTGCTTCAGGGAGACCAGATGCAATACAGGTTACCCCCCCTGTTGTTGGGGCCATAAGGGAGAACTTCTCGATGAGAGGAGGGCCGGCATTAGTAGCCCGGATTGATGCCTCGAATGTATGGCGAACAAAGCCCGAGCCCAAACCAGGATATTATGAGAGACTATTCTCCGTTAAGGACGCTGTCAGGGTAGACGCTGATGCTGTAGTTACATACCTCCTAATGGGTTTCAGTGATGACCGTGACGAGGGCGCAAACTTGCGAGCTTTGGGCCAGATCGCCGAGGAAGCGATGGATTATGGAATGCCCCTCATCATCGAACCCTTGGGAATAGAAATAGGGAGCCAAGCCGTTAGAGACGAAGACATTATCAGACTGGCCGTGAGAGTAGCTTCCGAAGTTGGAGCGGACATCCTCAAGGTAGATTATACCGGATCAAGAGAAAGTTTCGCGAAAGTAGTAAACTCAACCTTTGTTCCACTCTTAGTTCGAGGAGGCCCCAAGACGAAGACCCTCGGAGAATCCTTCCAAATGGTCGAGGATTCCCTTCAAAATGGTGCTCAAGGGATCGTTTTCGGGAGAAATGTCTGGCAGGCTAGTGATCCGAAGAAGATGACTGAAGCCTTAACGAAACTGGTACACGGTGAAGTTGGGATCAAAGAGGCGGTAAGCCTCGTTGAAAAAACTTGATAGACTCTGGACATTCGGTCAGGAGTCAAGCTCGGAAAACTACATAATCTGAATATTAGATCCTGATAATCGACTCAAGATGGACAACCGTCCATCAATCAATAGTATATCGATATATATCGCTCAATCTTGGCATTAGTACATAGACATATGTCGGAAAGATCGCTTGCCCCACCTAACATTGAACTCGAGGAGAGCTATAGAATCGGCCGAGAAGGAGTAGAGACAGTTGGGCTACGGTTAGTTGTTGACAATGATAAAGTGGGCGAGATGGTAGTAAAAATGAGGGCAGACAAAGCCACTCTATTCATAGACGAGATTCAGATCGAGAAAAAGTATAGGCGTAAAGGATTTGGTACGCAACTGCTTCGGCATGCCGAGGATATTGCTAAGGGTTGTCGTCTCACGAGAATTGAGCTTAGACCTTTTACCACAGACGAAAGCAGTATGAGTACCCCTTTGCTTCGACAATGGTACTCTAAGATAGGGTACTCCGGAACCAGAAACTCAATGTACAAAGCCTGTTAGCAGGGTCCGTGTGAGAATCTTTAACGCTTAATAGTATTATAAGACTAGTCAATAATCTCCATGTCGCGAGAGAGTGAGGATGTTCTAAGATCTCTTCCGACGGAGAGTCGTTTCTATCCTAGCTATCGTTACTCAAGTGAGGTGGCGTCTGCCAACAGATCACCAGACTCGTTCTGGTCAAGCCAAGCCAGGAAACTAGAGTGGTTTAGAAATTGGGACAAGGTATTGGAATGGAAAGAACCGTATGCAAGATGGTTCGTCGGTGGGACAATAAATGCGTCCTTCAACGCTCTCGACCGTCACATTCACACTTCACGAAGAAATAAAGTCGCGTACATATGGGAGGGCGAAAACGGCGAGCTTAGAAGTCTAACCTTTCAGGATCTTTTCAGAGAGGTGAATAAATTTGCGAATTTACTCATCGCTCAGGGGATTGTACGTGGAGATATAATCGCCCTTTACATGCCAATGGTCCCCGAGTTCATAATTGCAATTCTGGCAGCTACCAGAATTGGTGCTACCTTTTCGGTAATATTTTCAGGTTTTAGTGCCATGGCCCTGGCTGGAAGGCTCAACGACTCCAAGACAAAACTGGTAGTAACCGCAGATGTAGGGCATCGGAGGGGAAAGGTCCTCAAGCTAAAAGAAATTGTGGATGAAGCTGCTGCTTCAT
>JAPUKB010000122.1 GCA_027295865.1 Nitrososphaerota archaeon | reverse complement strand
ATAGACTTCTCCTTTCTCCTAAAAAGAGGAAGAGATGCTGCGTCTGAGATCCTTATCTCGGTTTTCATCTTCATCTCCCTTATCCCAAAGAGCGACTGCACTATCGCGATTCTCGCGCCGATAACCCTCTTTGGCATTGACGGGTCCAGTACTGTGGAGTCAAAGGCAACTCCATCAACTAGTGAACTCTTCACGAAATCACCCTCTCTCGCGATCACATTGATACGATCAGTTACGTCTTGACTGGGGCCCCTCGTTTCTTCAACTTTGAGAGTCTTTAGCGCCTGCACAACGAGCCCTGACAATAAGTCGGACTCGTCCTGAGGCACCTTTGTGAGCAGCGATGTATACGCGACCCTCCTGATGCCTTTTGAATCGTTTGGATCGAGAGTAAAGGAAAGATCGCCTAGTGTAGAGAGACACTTCTTGAGCGATTCTTGATATCCCTCGACAATTACAGTAGGGTGGACACCCATCCTCATAAGCTCACCGGCCTTTTCCACCAGACCGGTCGCCAAGAGAACAGCTGTTATTGAACCATCGCCAATGCTTGACTCGAGAGATTTGGAAAGGTCAAGCATCATCTTAGCGACTGGGTGCTTGAAATCAATCTTCTCTAGGATGTCAACACCAGCTTGAATCAGAAAAGAATCTCCATAGTTGTTGACAGTTAGCTTGGCTAAGCCCCTCGGCCCAAAGGATCGGCTCAACATTCCTCGTATGACTTTAGCCGCGACCAGATTATTTTCCTGGGCCTTGGTTAACTCGGGCCTTTTGGTGCGGTTAAGGGTCATCTGAGCCGACCTAGAATGACACGTTTAATTAATTATCACTCGACTATCGCAACATTTTTCTTAGATCCCCTAATGTAGGCTGGAAAAATTCCGATAAAGGAAATAACAGCTCCTATGAGAAAAGCTCTGTCAAGTCCTCGAACGTACTCTAAGGCGGAGATCGTTCCTCCTACATCGTAGATATTCTCTGATAAGAAGACCCCTACAATAGCCGCACCAATCGCCAGACTCAGTCCTTGACCGAGATGCCTCATAGTTCCTAACATACCATTCGCCAAGCTTCGCTTGTCCGAGGTTACAGATGAGAGGTTGGAATTGGTGTTTGGAGCAGCAAACAGCGCGACTCCAACTCCGAGAAGAATCAGAGATGTTTCGATAAACAGGAACGATGAGTCCAGCGCGAGGGTGCTCATTAGGAGAAGAGATATCGTAATGAGAACAAGACCTAAAACGCTGAGATCTCGAGAGCCCATCCTATCAGACATTCTCCCACCTAGGGGTGATACTATAACGACCGTAAAGGGGAACACTACCAGGACAAAGGCAGCCTGGATGGGGTCCATTAGGCGGATAAGCTGGAGATAGAAAGAGAGCATAATAAATGCGTTAAAGTGAGCAGTATACATCAGGAGCGCCGAGAGGTTGGTCGAGAGAAACAGTCGATTGGATCTCAGCATTCTCAGATCGAGAATAGGCTCCTTGACTCTCCACTCTACAAGAAAGAATAGAGCGAGTAGGCCAAAGGCTGCGAAAAGCAGAGGGATTAGAGGTATTGAAATGAATGTCCTAGTCCAGATGAAGGTATCGATTATTGGCAGATAAATGGACTCAACATAAGTGTCCACAGTAGTCCAGTTCTCCTTGGGACCAAACGTAACCGCAACAAGGAGTGCCGCCAGGGCGGCGGCAAAGATCAGCGAACCTAGCCAATCCATGGACTTTTTTACTGACTTTGCGCTCTCTCGTATTTTGAACAGAGAAATTGGGAGGATGGCCAATCCGATCGGAACGTTGATGAAGAAGACGGTGCGCCAACCTACGAGCTGAGTTATCACGGCCCCGAGTGCAGGTCCAGTCGCGATCGCGAGGTAGATCACGGTGACATGGATCCCCATCGCGAACCCTCTCTGTCCCGGGGGGAAAGCATCAACAATGAGCGCACGACTATTCACAAGAAGCAGGGTTGCGCCCACTCCTTGGATAATCCTGAAGACCAGCAGCTCCGGTAATGAGCTTGAAATCCCGCTGAGGAACGAGCCCAAAACGAATACCGCAAGTCCGATGTTGAAGTACCTCTTTCTTCCTCTGATGTCAGAGAATCTTCCAAAACTTGTCATGAAGGCGGTAAGGACTATGAGATAGATTACGGGAATCCAGATGGAGATGTCGATGCCCGCTGCGAAGTCTCGCGAAATATTAGGTAGGACGAGGGCGACTATTCCAGTGTCAAGTGGAGCCATGAAAACTCCAAGATTGATTACGATTAGAGTGAGCCACTTGTAATCCAATGCTGGTCTCTTTTGAACTTCAAGGAGGCCCAAAGAGCTACTCTACCTCATATTGCTCGATCAAGCACACCGCGCAATATTTCTAACGACCACGGTGGGTTAAAGGCTTCCCGTTGGATCTTAATTATCGTCTTCTAGATCGAAGTACGACAAATACCGCGACTATGGCCGCAATAGCTGCAACCGCGATCGAGACAAGCTCAATCGGGGAACCTATGATATTTGGACCACTGTTACCTGAGGTTCCCTCTGGAAGTCCGAAGGCTACAAGTATTCCCGGAGTATTCGCTGCGACCTGACCTCCACCCGCTGGAAGGAACAACATCATCTCACCTCTGGCAGTCGCACCGAGGGTCACGGTCCCTGCACCAAGACCACCAAATTGAGATCGCCTCAGCATAGTACCTGTTTCCTGATCTAGAGCGTACCAGACACTCGCTCTGTCAATAGCGTAGACGACTCCTCCGCTTACCGTTATGCCTGCGCTCTGATATCGATTTGGCATCTCGAACGTCCACTTGATACTTCCGTCACTTACATCGATGGCATAAAGCGTTGAGTTTTGTCTCTCCCCAGTTGAGGCGCCGTAGATGAATCCATCTATGTCCTTACCCTTGTAGTTGACTGGACCCTCGACTAGTGTCCAACAGACCCTTTGGGTGGCGACATAGATTGTATTATCTGCAAATGCAGGTGGATGCTCCATTCCTCCATTTCCGCCGGGGCAGAAAATCTTGCCTACAAGCGTCCTCTGAGATATTGTTAAATCGGCATTATTTCCCGCGTTATCATTGGGCACATTGAAGGACGGCTGTCCAAGCTTTATCGGATCGTAGACAGGTTCTCCGTTGGCCGCGTCTAGGACATATAGATAGTCTGTTTTCGAGCCTGCAATTACGACCTTCCTTCGTTCGTTTCCTATGTTTGCGTCCGCTAGAATGACGCTCCATCCGGTCTCATGGTCGTTGATGTCATGCGGTGCAATTGCATAATACCAAACCATATCACCAGTATCAGCATTTAACGCAACGATAGAACTGGCATAGAGATTGGGGCCAGGCCGAAGTGCTGCGTCAAAGACTCCGGGGACACTTCCAGTTGCAAAGTATATTATTCTTGTATCCTCGTCGACCGCAATCAGACTCCAGATTGCTGCACCTCCGATTAGATCGGTGTCACCCCAATCTCCCCTGAAAGGATCTATGTTGCCTTTATCGGCATCTGCAAAGTCCCATTCTGGGTCTCCACCTGCTGGAGGCGCCGAAAACCATCTCCAGACCTCATCATGAGAGTTCAAATCATATGCCACAACGAAACCTCTCCCTCCTCCATCCTGTGTAGAAGCTCGAGCAATTATCAGGTCGTCAAAGATGAGAGGAGCATGTTCTCCGAAGTAGAATCCGGTGTTTCCTGGCACGTCTTTACAAACGTCACGAATGACGAAGAGCTCTTCGCCATTGACAGCATCTAGACCAATAATCCTACAATCGGACGCCATCATATAGATCACACCCTCATGGTAATTCAGGCCCTTTTGACTAAGTACTGGCCACCACCACTCTTCGTCAAGAAATTCCGTTACGTTAACTTGATACCTCCACACCTCCGCTCCACTCTCTGCGTTTAGGGCGATGACTCGATTATAGAATGGCGTAATATACGCTATTCCGCTGACCAGTAAGGGAGGGGTCTGCAATCCAAGTGACGGGGCCACGAAAGGAATCTTGAATGGATCTTCAGGAACTTGGTAGATCCATCTTAATTCAAGAGCGTTAATGTTGTCCTTGGTTATGACGGTCTGCGGACTGAAGTTTGTATTCTGAAGGTCTATTGCGGGATGAATCCAATTCAAAGATGCATCCTGAGATTCTGCCCGGTTTGGAATTGTAGCGATAGAGACTATTCCAAGTACGATGATGAGAAGAGCGACTAGAAGCAAATGTCGCATGATGATAATCGGATTTTCGGGCAGTATATAATAGCTTTACCAGATAGAACATAGCAGTTCTCAGCATTAACTGGATGAAGAATAATTCTAACTCTTGAAATAGATGAACGCCCAATACAATATATATCGCCTGACTGACAAAAAATAAGGTAGCAGATGGTAGCGGTCACCGTCGAAGCTCTAGTGAAACGGTTTGGCGAAACCATTGCAGTCAATAATGTAACGTTTACTGCAGAAAGTGAGAAGTTCGTTACTCTGCTAGGACCGAGTGGATGCGGAAAGACCACCGTGTTGAGGAGTATTGCGGGCGTTGAAGAACCCGATGGGGGAACGATCAGCGTTGGCAAGACCGTGGTTTTCTCAAAGAGTGCTGGGATAATGTTGCCCCCTGAAAAAAGGGGGATGGGAATGGTCTATCAATCATATGCCTTGTGGCCGCACCTGTCTGTTTTCGAGAACATTGCGTATCCGCTAAAAGTAAGGAAACTTTCTAAGCAGGAAGTCAAGAGGCGAGTCCTAGACGTAGTAGAGCTTGTTCGATTGTCTGGATTGGAGACTCGGTTGGTGCCGAACCTAAGTGGAGGGCAACAGCAGAGAGTCGCTTTAGCTCGAGCTATAGTATACAATCCAGCAGTCCTCTTACTCGATGAACCCTTGAGTAACTTGGATGCACCATTGCGAGAAGAGATGAGGGCGGAGTTAAAGTCTCTTCAGCGAAAGATCAAGGTTACTTCAATCTACGTCACGCACGATCGCACTGAAGCTCTCTCGATGAGTGATCGGATAATCGTAATGGGAAATGGAGAGATACAGGCGATGGGCACACCTCAGCGTCTTCTGGAGGATCCTCCCAACTCCTACGCGGGGATGCTGTTGGGTGGAATGTCCGTCGTCGATGGGAAAATTATTCATGCAAGAGAGACTTCTACCGAAGTGGAGATGGCCGGTGGAAGGCTTCTTTGCAAAGGAAATTCTGATCTAAAGGAAGGGCAACCTGTGAAGGTGTTGATAAGGGGGCCGAGGGTGCGGGTTCATGAAACGGCCAGGACAGGATCAAACATCTTTCCAGTATTGGTTGACAGTGTTACAAATGCGGGTCTATTTATTGAATATAAGTTGAAGCTCGACAATCATCTAATCAAGATACTCCGAGATCCATTAGAAGGGACACTATCCGAGGGAAAAGAGGTCTTTATTGAGATTCCATCTGACGCATGTGTTTTAGTCCGAGAATGATTAGAGACCGTATGGTTAGGATCATTCTATATGAACCCTTAAAGCGTTCTTTTTATAAAAAAAATTGAGAATTAAGAATGACTGATAACGAGAAAGAGCAAGCCGCGAGAAAGGAGGGCAATCTAATTGTTTATGCATCGCTTAGAGGTGTTCTACAGGACGCAATCAAAGCGTTCAGGAGAAAGTATGAGGATCTGAATGTTCATGCCAGCTATTATTCCTCCCATCCTGTGCCTATATACGAGAAGATGAAGGCCGAGGTGAAGGCCGGCCTCCAGACGTGTGACGTTTGCATAATGCCTCAGTACATGCAAATGCAGCTTGCAAAAGAGGACATGTTGAGAGAGTACGCCTCTCCACCTCTGAAGTTTCTGCCGGAGAACCTCTACGATGCAAAGGCGACGTGGGCTGCGATGGCGGTCGAACCCACCGGAATGGTTTACAATCCAACGAAGGTAAAGGCAGAGGACCTTCCCACGACTTTGGACGAGTTTACGGATCCGAAATGGCAGGGTAAGACAGCAATACAGTCGGTCGTATCTTTTCCCGAAGGGAAGATGGGATTCTACTACCTTATCGCCTTGAAGAGAACTCTGGGAGAGAGCAGATGGACAGAATTCATCACGAATCTAGCTAAGAACATCAAGCCCTACACGTACGAATGCTTGCTCTACATGACGCACAACATGGGCCTGGGGCAGCATACTTTCGGTTTCCCAGCTACTCTCCGAAAGCAGGGCATGGGTGACGATTATGCTCACATGAGAGAAGGAGGGGTCAAGCCTCTGGTTCTGCGGGATCTTCCTCCTGCTGCGATAGCACGCTGTGCTGGAATAACCAAACATGGTAAAAACAGATCCGCCGGAGAGCTATTCTTCGACTTCATCCTCTCTCCGGAATGGCAGGAAGAGATGGGCCGTAACTTGGATGGCATGGTACCGGCAAGACCAGGGACCGTTACCGAGTACTGGGTGAGCCAACCTCTTGACAAAGGATTCCTTCACTATCCATCTCCTGCAGAGCATGAGCAAGAGAAAGAGTACATAGACGTTTTCAGGAGTCTGGGGCTCGGGGACGACCTACCGAAGGGTATCGGTTAGACTGAGAGTCCGAAGCTAAAGATCGTTAGGGGGTATCTGAAGTGGATTGGACTTCGGCTCTAGAGGAGACTCTGGATTTGACGGCCGTAGAAGCTTTACTAATGGACCTAAGTGTCTCAGAATAGGACGATTGGAGATTATCGTGGGTAGGGGAAGAGTCAAGCATTAGAAGATTATCGAGAATCGGAGGTAATTGAGTTGGGTCACTTCTATCTGCGCGATATACTATGATCCCTTCCTTGTTGATGACAAAGATCATGTAAGGAAGCGAGCCGTAAGATCTATGTATAGTTCCAGCTAGGTCGTCTACGATAATCGGAATTTCGAGACTTTCATCCGTTCTTAGTATCTCTGCATGATCTTTTTTCTGTTGGATGCTATTATGATGAGTTAATCGTGAACCTGGATGAGCTTCCCTGACATAAACGATGAAAAATTCAAAACCCTTGTCTCGATACCTCTCGTACAGGCTTTCTAACGCTGCTTCACCGGAATTCACCATCTCTATGAAGGGTGCGCAAGTAGCGCAGCCGAACTGGAGGACTACATTCTTCTTGCCGCGAAAAGACGAGAGAGTTACGACCTTACTATCTAGGTCTGTCGCCACGAAATCGGGAGCAACCTTTCCCACTCTAATCTTTGACGAGGTCCTGAAATTGTCCCAAGGGCTCACTCCGTCTTTATGGGAACGGTAATTGTATTCTTCCTTTGCCAATCAGGAAGATAAATGGTTGTTCTATAATTAAGGATCATCCAGTCCATTTTCGATTCCGCATAACACTTATTGAGGGTACAACCATTTTTTCTAGGGTAATTGAGTTCTTCCGGGAATAACGAGGCCGATAAGGATACCCATCCGATCGAGGGTCTAGAGCGTAGCAAGAAACGAGGCGTTTCTCGCAGGCGGTTTATCGGTCTTGCTGGAGCGGCAGCAGGTGCTATCGCAGTTGGTGGATCTGCATACTTTCTCTCTCAGAATGGGATTCAGACTCCGGGAGAAACCGGTCCTCGGCGAGTTACTACCCTTGCCACTCCAAAAAATGCCCAGAATTACATCCCCGAAGATTACCTCGAGTTTATCCGTTTTCTTGAATCCGTTTCCGATCAAACAGCGGGGAAGACCATTCGCGTCGCCTTAGAAGCTGAAGTAGGTCCTCGGGCTCTATTCAGAAATAAAATTGACTTCACAAGTTCTCTCGGAATAACGTTATTGATGGAGTTTGATATCTATCGGAACAACCTGGCAAAGTCACTCTTGGCGGTGAGTACGAGATCACCTACTTTTGATGTTTTTAATATCGACGTTTCGCAGGTTGGTAGGTTTGCCTCACACATCATCCCAATCGCAGAGCTTTTGGAGAGCTTTCCTGAGCTTACGTTTTCTAACTTAGAACTGGATGATTTTCTAGATCCTGTCAAGGCATTTTCGGCAACATATCCTCCTGACCTCATACTGCCGCCATGGAATATTCCGTCAGGAACATTCAAGGGTGTAGAGGTTCAGGTAGGGCAGGAAACACCAATTTACCTCAGGTTCTACAGAAAAGACCTTTACCAAGAAGAAGGGAGAGAACTCTCCGTTACCTGGGATGAGTATCTAGAGGACGTGAAGCATTTCCATAACCCAAGTAGGGCGAGGTGGGGCACCGTATTGATGGCGGCTCGTTTCCCAGCTGTCATTGAGGAATGGCATAATTGGCTGTACTCATTTGGGGGGAAACTCTGGGATATCGGCCGAGATGGAATCATTACCTCCGCGGTCAATAGTGATTTGGCCGTAGCGGCCCTAGAGCATTACGTTGAGGTAGGCAAGTTCGCTGAGCCTAACTCTGCTTTCTACGGATGGAGTCCAGCTGCAGAATCATTGGCAAAGAGTAGAGCGACCATGTCACTCAATATCTCCGAGTTCGCAGCGTCCATGGATATTCCTGGGCAGTCATTTGTCGTTAGGGATATCGGGTTCGCCAAGAATCCGCGCGGTGAGGCTGGGTCATCCCATCACTATACCGGGGCAGGACTAGCAGTCTCCAGATATTCCAGGAACCCGGGTCTCGCTTGGCTCTTTGTTCAGTGGGCTACGCTAGCTGCGACGCAGGTTATCGTGGCTCTGGATCCATTAGCTCTCGGGACTCCTACAAGAAAGGGGGTCTTCGAAGATAGCCACGTAAAGGGCTTGATTAATGAAGGAACTATTCGACATTTTGATCCAGCTAAAGCGGCGTTCGATGCTGGAGAAATTAATTTCAAGCCTGGTTTCCCGAACTGGGACTCGGTCGAAGCCCTCCTCTTTACGAAACTCCACGAGGCCGTCTTGGAACAGGTCACTCCACGCGAGGCTTTGAACGAGGTAAAGCGGTTGAGCGACGAAAACGGACCGTTCACCTTCTAACAGCATATCATCACCGCAGGAATCTTGGGCGCGAGAAACGCTTAATACCTCACAGAGCGAATTGTTCTGCCTTTAAGGAACTGATTATTTGGTATCAGAACAAACAATTGCTCTCGAGAGCGTAACGAAAGCATATTGCTCCTTCATAGCTGTAGACGATCTGACGGCAGGTATAGAGAGGGGAGGTGTCTGGGCTCTTCTGGGACCGAATGGTGCGGGTAAATCTACTCTCT
>JAPUKB010000121.1 GCA_027295865.1 Nitrososphaerota archaeon | reverse complement strand
AGGGAGCTCTTCCCAGAACCTGATACCCCGGTTATGCATGTGAAAACTTCAAGCGGAATCTTTACTTCGATGTTCTTTAGGTTATTCGCCCGTGCACCTCTAATTGTGATGAAGTTTCCCCTTCCTCTTCTGCGCGTCTTGGGAATAGGTATTTCTAGGCGATGAGAGAGATACTTTCCCGTAATTGAATTCGGACTTCTCTTGATTTCGCCGGGCGATCCGGAGGCGACCACTCTTCCACCGTAATTACCCGCACCCGGCCCGAGGTCCACTATGTGGTCTGAGGAAAGAATTATCCCTTCGTCATGTTCAACAACTAGGACAGTATTCCCCGAATCGCGAAGGCGCTTGAGAGTTGAGATTAATCGTCCATTATCGCGTTGATGGAGTCCGATGCTTGGCTCATCAAGGACATAAAGTACTCCGACTAGACTAGAACCGATTTGTGATGCGAGATGAATTCGTTGGGCCTCCCCTCCAGAAAGTGTTGACGTTGGTCTGTCTAGATTCAGGTATTCCAGTCCAACGTTAGACATGAACGCGAGCCTTTGTCTTACTTCCTTTAGAATCTGTTTGGCTATCATTTCCTCTTTTTCTGCAAGCTCAAGATCTTGAAACCATTTCATTCCCATGTCGACTGTCAGGGATGAGAGCTCTGCAATGGACCTCCCTCCAACTTTCACCGCAAGGCTTTCAGGCCTGTATCGGGTGCCTCTGCAACTGGGGCACTCCTGAATCCTGAAGAATTGCTCGTACCATTCCCTAGATTTCTCAGACTCTGTCTCCTTATACCTCCTCTCTATGGACGAGATGATGCCACGAGTCGCTCTGAGCTGTTCGTAAGACCATCTCTTGTTCCTTCCAGAGTACTTGAAAAGGATCTGCTCATTTCCCGAGCCATAAAGGATGGTATCAAGCGCCTTTGAGTCCATGGAACTGATCGGTGTATCCAGACTGAAGTCATAATGTTTCGCCATAGATTCAAAATAGGAGACGGACCAACTATCTTCAAAACCCCATGCTACAATTGCACCTTCGCGTATTGACTTTGTTTTGTCAGGAATAACGAGATCTAGATCGACCGTCATTTTGGTTCCCAACCCTGAACAATCTTTGCATGCTCCAAAGGGACTGTTGAATGAAAACATCCTAGGACTCAGTTCTTCAATACTAATCCCGCATTCGGTGCAAGCCATCGATTCACTCATGATGAATCGTTCAACAACGGCACCTTCTTGGATCTCGACGGCTACAATGCCCTTAGAGAGCTTCAAGCAAGTTTGAAGCGAATCAGCGAGTCTCTTAGCAATGTTAGGCTTCAGGACGAGTCGATCCACCACGATCTCGATGGTATGCCTCTTGTTCTTGTCAAGCGATATATTCTCTTCGAGATTGATAATTTGATCGTCGACTTTTGCTCGTATCATTCCTTTTCTCTTGATCTCTTCAAAGATCTGCTTGTGTTCACCCTTCTGACTGCTGACTACTGGCGCCAAGATGAGAAACTTCGTATTAACCCGCATTCCTAGGATCTTGTCCACCATCTGTTGTACTGTCTGCTTAGAGATCTCCTTTCCACAATTTGGACAATGTGGTCTTCCGATCCTTGCAAAGAGCAATCTAAAGTAATCGTGAATCTCTGTTACAGTCGCAACAGTAGAACGTGGGTTCTTCGAAGCAGCTTTCTGTTCGATGGCTATAGCTGGAGATAAACCCTCGATATAATCCACATCTGGTTTGTCCATTCTATCTAAGAACTGTCTGGCATATGCTGAAAGCGACTCGATGTACCTACGTTGTCCCTCTGCGTAGATGGTATCGAATGCTAAGGACGACTTGCCCGATCCGCTTAGGCCTGTTATGACCGTAAGTGCATCTCTTGGGATCTCTAGAGTTATGTTTTTCAGATTATGCTGTCTTGCTCCTCTTATCAGAATTCTTTTGCTCGTCATAGCATTATCTAACTTGCATGTAAAACATCTAGAAGCGGCAGAAATTTGATATGTTCCAAGCTCAGCTTTCTCTATTGTGATCTTGTGTCAAGTTGCCCCAACTTTACCAGTTCATTCCTAATCTCCGCGGCTCGCTCGAAGTCTAGGTTGTCAGCAGCCATTAGCATCGCTTCCTCTAGTTCACGCGTCAATTCATCGTCATCGGATTCATTGGTAGAATTGAAGGTTTTTGGATTTACCATAGGTCCAGTGATCGTGTCTGTCAGAGCCCTAATCTCGTTTCTCACCGTCTCAGGGATAATATGATTCACTCCATTAAACTTGACCTGAACCTCTCTTCTCCGGTTCGTTTCATTGATCGCTCTTGTCATAGGTCTAGACAGGGAATCTGCATACATTATCACCTCTCCAGAGACATTCCTAGAAGCTCGCCCAATAGTCTGTATCAATGAGGTTTCGGTCCTCAGGAAACCCTCTTTGTCCGCATCAAAAATTGCTACGAGACTCACCTCGGGCAAGTCAAGGCCCTCCCTAAGGAGGTTTATCCCGACCAAGACATCATACTTTCCTAATCGCAGGTCCTTTAGTAGTGCTACCCTTTCAAGAGTCTCGACATCGGAATGGAGATACCTGACCCTAATACCTTCATCAGCAAGACGCGACGTTAGTTTCTCGGCCATCTTTTTGGTCAAGACGGTTATCAGAACTCTTTCTCCCATCTCCCTTCGCCTGTTAATCTCAGGGACAAGGTCTTTCATCCTCTCTCTTGATGGTCTGATTACGATTTTAGGATCGACTAGACCCGTTGGACGAATGATCTGCTCAACGAGTCGGTTACTCTTTTCTCGCTCGTATTGAGCGGGGGTCGCGGACGAGTAGATTACCTGACCTACTTTCCTTTCAAACTCGGTAAATGTCAATGGACGATTGTCAAAGGCAGAAGGCAGACGAAAGCCGTGTTGGATCAAATTTTCCTTTCTAGACCTGTCTCCTTCGTACATTCCCCGAAGTTGAGGAATGGTAACATGCGATTCGTCAATGATTGTCAAGAAATCGTCTGGGAAAAAATTGAGAAGAGTATTTGGGGGAGCGCCATGTTTTCTTTCAGTGAAATATCTTGTGTAATTTTCGATTCCGGGGCAGTATCCAGTCTCCCTGATCATCTCCAGATCAAGTCTAGTTCTCTCTTCTAACCTGGCCATCTCCAGAAACTTTTTCTTCCTTTTCAGGTGCCTTACCCGCTGTTCGAGTTCCTTTTCGATCGAATCGGCAACCGTCTCGAGTCTTTCTTTTGAGGTCACAAAGTGTTTAGCAGGGAATATCAATAATTCAGCACTTTCAGATTTTTTCGATCCTGATAAGATGTCTAACTCCACGATCTTCTCAATGGCATTCCCATACATCTCGATTCGCGTTAGGCCGTCATCAACGGTACAGATCTCCAATATATCACCCCGGGCTCTAAATTTTCCCCTCTGAAGGATTTCCGTTCTCTGATACCGCAAGTCAATTAGTTTTGCAATGATCTCGTCTCTGTCAATCTCTTGACCACGCCGGAGCATGAATGCTGAATCTCTGTATTCCCGGGGTGAACCTAGACCGAAAATACAGCTGACGCTCGCCACCACTATTGAATCCCTCCTGGTTAGAAGCGATTGAGTTGCCTTATGCCTCAGGGTGTCGATCTGCTCGTTTATCGCAACGTCTTTCTCAATGTATAGGTCATATTTCGGGACATACGCTTCTGGAGTATAGTAGTCATAATATGACACAAAATATTCTACTGAGTTATCAGGAAAGTATGATCGGAACTCGGTAGTTAACTGGGCTGCTAGGGTCTTGTTTGGTGATATCACGAGAGCGGGTCTGTTTGCTTCTGCAATCACATGAGCAAGAGTGAAAGTCTTTCCGGTGCCAGTCGCCCCAAGTAGCGTCTGATGTTTGAATCCGCGAGTCAAACCATCGCTCAGCGACGCGATTGCCTTAGGCTGATCTCCTTTGGGTTTGAGTTTGGACTTGATTTGAAATGCTGTCAATCACACGCCTCCAAGAAAGCCTAGAACTACCTTGAAGGCCTTTTTCTCTTCTTGTACCACGCTACAAGTTCCTCTGCGGCCTTCTCCAATGTGTATGCGGGGCGATATCCCAGCGCCCTCAACCTGCTGTCATCAATAATTCTAGATCCGGCAAGGAGACCAACTTTAGACCCAGGGTAACTTGGTTTCCCGTAATTGACCTTTCTGGAGTATTTCGAAATAGCCTTGGCGAGGTTAACCACAGCTGGCCTGGCAGTTCGGATCGTTGGTTTCAAATTAGCTGCATTCCCCAAGGCCTCAATGAGGTCGATTGGTGTAGTATCGAAACTCTTTACGTGAAAAATCTCACCAATCGTTTCTCCCGAAGTTGCGATTAAGTGTAAGGCGAGAGCCAAATCCTTAACATATACGATGCTTAGCTGACCACGTCCATTGCCAGGAATTGTAACTTTCCCCTCATGAATCATATCTAGTAAAACCTCAGAAAAGGCTTTATCTCGTGGGCCGATCGCGATTGGTGGCCTTACTACGGTAATATTCAGATCAGGATTAGCCTTGTGATATTCAAGGGCCAGCCTGTCGCCCGCTTCCTTCGATTTCTGGAAGGGATTTTTTGGATGTGTCGGGTAATCTTCCTTTATCGCGTAGGATGGGAGATTGGTGCCGTATACCTCTGCTGAACTAAGATGAATTACTTTCTGGGCCTTCTTGCTGCGGGAAACTTCAAGTAGATTCTTAAGCCCGTCAACGTTAACTCGCTCATAATCCATATACGGCAAAAGTTCTCTTGTATCAGCTGCTATGTTGTAAACAGTCGTCGAGTCGCTTATCGCTTCAGCAAGAACTTCCTTGTCAAACAAATCTCCGGGATACCCTTCAACAGCCAATCCGTCTAAGAGCTTTATGTTGCTACCCTTTCTGAAGAGAACTCTGACCATTACACCCTTCTCCGAGAGTACCTCTACCAAGTTTGATCCAATAAATCCCGTCGCCCCAGTGACAAGAGAATTCTTGAGTCCCTTCAGCAGCTCCTCTGCAGCTATCATATCATTAAGGAAGAAGAAAGTAAGTACAAATAAAGGATGAGCCAGCGTTTGCGCTGGGCCTCGGTAGCTCAGACCGGTCAGAGCGCTGAACTATCGCTCAGTTGCCTTGTAAGCAAGATGTCGAGGGTTCAAATCCCTCCCGAGGCTCT
>JAPUKB010000120.1 GCA_027295865.1 Nitrososphaerota archaeon | reverse complement strand
GAGTACTTTCTCATTCTGTCGACGGCATGGGAAAGGGAAGGAGATACCTCAAACATCTTTAGAATCACTGTAGCTGAACCTTGAAAAATGCCCCGTAGAATCTATTTATTACTAGGACCATCCATTTACGGCGAAATGATTAAACTACAGTGAGGTGAAGGGGGCCAACATGAAGGGGATACTGCTTCTCTCGATTGTTTCAGCGGCATCAGTGTATATTCTCATATTTGTGGGAGGACTAGTTACTAGGTTGGGGCTCGGTCTCTCAGCTGGAATAGATTGGCCTATCCCAGCGCAGGGCTTATTCCCTAGCTCCGAGAACTTTCTGGAGTATTTCCACCGTGCCTGGTCTGGCGTTGTTGGACTCTTCATAGTGGGCACGGCGATCTTCGCATGGAGGGGAAGAAGCGGAATTAGTAGGATTGCGCTGATTATGTCATTTGTGACCCTTGTTCTTGTTGGAGCCCAGATTCTATTGGGATGGTTAGTTCTGCAGAGCTACCTACACCCAGTGGTGGTAGCTGCCCATAACAATCTTGCCTCCGCGATCTTTGCGACTTCAATCGCAACCGTGGTTCTATTCACCATGCCTCAGAAAGGCCCATTGCAGCCTGCAGCCGTTCCTTCATGAATACGTTAGACATCACTCTCGTAGTTTCTTGCTTCTTGGTACCCGGTGTAAGTTCATAGAACTTCAAACCTAAAAACCGCTCAATCGATGCGATTGTTATGAGGCAATTGAGTTTATTTCAAAGGCTTTTCTACGCATGAAACAAGGACCGCAAATCCCACAAGGTTTTTCACCGGCCTCGTAACAACTCCAAGTTAGCCCTAGTGGCGCGTTTATCTTTTCTCCAACTCGAACGATTTCATGTTTCATCAAATTCCCAACAGGCATCTCAATTCGGACCCGCTTCTGGACTTGCGTCGCATGCGGCAAAACTTGACTGAACTTGGAATTGAATATCATCTCATTATCGGGGTAAGCGCCTGCTTCTTCCAAGTTTATTCCAGTTGCAATAACACCATACCCGGATGACTCAGCAATTGCGGTAGCGATTGAGAGGAATATTAGATTTCGCGCGGGAACCCATTCATGTGCAAATTCAGCTCCTGACCTCCCTTCTCCGATCGTAGAGATCTCGCGAGACGTATCAAGGAGGGAAGAATGACCAATTTTCTTGAAAAGGTCTGTATCGAAGAAAATAATTCCGACTCTCAAGGCTTTTGCTATTTTCTTTGCAGCCTCATCCTCCTTAGCCTGAGCCCTATGGTGGTATCTGAAGTGAAGAAGCGTAACATCATACCCCTTATCGATCATCATCTTGGCTGCAACCGTACTATCGAGGCCACCAGATGAGATTACGAGAGCTCTGTTATCCCTCTTCGGATTCGATGTCCATAAAGAAACCTCCTCAAGATTTTTTTCTATGTCAATTCGAAGTAGACTATACGGAGATATTTCCCTGATAGGATTTGAATCGAAGAAACTCGTATTTCTGAAGTAATCATCTAGACTCGAGAAAAAGAGAGCCTCGTTCTTTCTATCATACTCAATGAATAGCGGCTTGTAGTTGCAGGCGAGGAAAAGATCAGTAGGTCGCCTTGAGTCGACCACTCCCAAGGCATAGCTTCCAACTAAGTCCTCGAGGAGGATCTGTTTGAGATTTTGGACAGAACCGTCCCAAGAACTCTCAAGCAACGGAGGAATTACGGCACTGTCGATTTTACTGCTACAGTCAAGGCGGTACTTCGCTGCCAATTCCAAATCGTTAGCCACAACTCCGTTATGAGTGATCACGATATTATCACCAAACGGCTGGATATCCTGCTCAGTCTTATGTGAAATAAATTCGGGGGTGGGCTCTGCTCGATTATTATTAATTACAATCGTAGTTGATGAAGAAAAGTGCCCATCCCACTCATTAATGGTGGAGCTTGGCTTACCCAGACGTTTGAATACAATCGGTTCCTTGCCTTCAGAAAATGTTACAATGCCATAAGAGTCTCGTCCACGATCTTCTCCCTCCGTAATCAACGATCTCAGTCTACTCTCTATCTTGAGAAGGCTCTCCTGAGTTCTTTCGCATTTGAACAACAAACAGCCATTAATGCTACACATAGATGATCTCACTATGTCCTTCGCTTGTCTCCGAACAGGGTTATCTGAAGCCGAGGGCTGAACCTGAATCCTTTTTTCTTACATATATCAACTATCCAACGACTTCGCTGCTTCAAAGTTTCTGGGTCTGTTCCTTCCGGCATGAGTATGATGCGGTCGCGAGGCAGATCAAACATGTTTATCACCTCATCAAGTTCTTCCAAATCGCCCTGATTACAGATTACAAACTTGAACCACGTTTTACCCGATAAAGCCAACGCTCGAAGAGAATTAGATCTCAATCGTGAGCCGACAAAAACACCGCTGTTGGAGATTTTCGGTGAGGCATTGAATTGATCGATGAGCTTGAGGAGATTAGGTGATGGAGTGATTGAAGCATTAGTTTCGACCTCTATGAAAAAGGAATCAGCTTTTAGAGCTTCTAATATCGGACTCAGTTCGGTCTGATGAATGAGAGGCTCCCCTCCAGTGACTACAAGATGTTTAGAATTGTATCTCTTTATCTCGGTAATGATCTCTTCTTGCGTGAGGGAATCATAGTTTATGCCTTCTATCGCGTTATCTTGGTCCTGCCAAGTATACTTGGTATCGCACCATCCGCATGTCAAATTGCAAAGAAAGGTGCGAAGGAAGACGGCAGGTACTCCAGCATTGATACCTTCTCCTTGAATAGAGTAGAAAATCTCACTAATGGGTATAGTTCTCCTTAGCCCTTGACCTACTACTCTCTGCATCTTCTCCTCCAACTCCGGGGTTTATTGATGGTGGAACGGGTGGAGGTCCACTCACCCACCTAAGATTGGATTGGTTGATAAGACATATAAGAAGATTTGGGACTCTGGCAGTCCCCTCTAATCTTATGCGGAGCTAATCCTAATTGTCTTGATCACAATCCGGTCAATCGGATTATCATTCCCGTCTGTGGGCGCATTAACAATCCTATCGACTACATCCATGCCCTCAATGACCTCGCCAAAGACGGAATACTGTCCATCCAAGAACAAAGAGTCTGACACTACAATGAAGAATTGCGAGCCTGCTGTGTCGGGACCTGAAGGGCTCCTGGCCATTGAGAGAATTCCACGTCTGTGTGGAGTATTGCTAAATTCTGCCTTTATGTTAAATCCTGGTCCTCCCTGCCCATCATTACTCCTGTCTTCATCTTTTGTATTGGGGTCGCCACCTTGAATCATGAATCCTGGGATAACTCGATGGAATGCTGTCCCGTCGTAGAAGCCTTCTTTGGCGAGCTTGATGAAGTTGTCAACATGTCCAGGAGCCGTTTGTGGGAAGAGCCTCAGAACAATGTTACCAAAGTCCGTCTCGATCGTAGCCAACTGTTCTAGCTGACCAGGTTCCTGTTGATTAACCCTTTCCGCCTGATTTTCGGCCTCCGGGATTGGAGCAGCTGGAGCCAGTGGATCCTCTGCGGTTCTCATCGACCCTGGATTAATCAAGAAAATGGCCGCTACTCCGATCGCAGCTACAACACCAATTCCTATCATTGCGGCTAGGATCGCCGGCCTCATGAATTCACACGGGATCATACGTGCCATATATGGTTTATGAAAATTCCGATGGAAAGATCGTTCTGTAGCTGATTGCGAATGGAATAGAAAACTGAGGGGGACAATGGAGTCCTCTATCGAGGTTTTGCCCGAGAGACGGATAAAAAAAGTGAAACGGATCTTACTTACGCTTGACTAATGCCCTTGTAAGATACGTAGATATCCAACACAGCTAACCCTACGACAAGATCTGTCACCCGGGGTCACAATTGATAAGATTGGAATAAAGAATAGAACCAGCCTCGCGACGATTGCCACGATCGCAAGGGCAACGATTTCAACGGGTCTGGAGCGCACAAACTCGACGGACTTGGATATGGCTCTACTGGCATTCTCCTCGTCTACGAAGACTATAATGAACATGGAAATCGCGATTCACGATTCCTAGATCCCTAGCCTACCCAACAGGAGACCGATGAAATAAGCGCCGAAGACCAGGCAGAATACCCCGACCGTAGTCAAGAACCAGTTAAGATTCCACCATTCGGTAGGGGTGTAGTTCCTCATGAATGGTACGTGTACTTTTCCTCTTTGACCTTTTACCTTTCCATCTTGCGTTGATTGATCCAACTCACCTATCGCCACTGAGAATGCATAATCAGAGCCCCAAAAACCGAAGGCGATTAGGAACCCACCAATCGACAGGAGGCCTGTCCCAACTATCCCCATCGAGAAGTCATCACGAATAAGTTGTGTACTGATGATTCCTACAGCTAAAACCAGAACACTCAGATAAGCTAACTTGAACTCAAGGTGCATGTCCCCTGAGGAGATGATGCCCAATTTGAGGGTTATTGGTGCTACACAGCGATGGAGGCCACATGCGAAAAAGTCTGGCCTAGGCCCCCCGGTCGGGTCGCGAGGCGCAGACTTAACTCCATTAATTTAAGCCAGCGTCCTAGCACACTGTTAACATGCAGAAGAAAGTGGCTCTCGTCGGTTGTGGTCGCAATTCTGAAACCCACCTCCGAGTCTATGCTCAAAATCCTGAGGTCGATCTTGTCGCAGTTTGCGACATCGATCAAGGGTTGGCCGAGTTAAAGGCGAAAAAATTTGGGGCTAAGAGTTTCTCCACCATTTATGAAAAAATATTGTCCCTTGATTTAGACCTGATAGACATCGTTACACCCACAACCACCCACTCAATTCTCGCAATCCAGGCGTTGGAGAGGGGACACAATGTCTTAGTCGAGAAGCCGATGGCCACTAGCTCTCGAGAATGTGATTCAATGATTGTTGCGGCCCGCCGGAGTGGTCGGGCCCTCACTGTCATGCACAACAAGCGGTTCTACAACTCGGTTATTCAAACCAAAAAGGTGCTCGAAAGGGAGAATCTCAAAACTTCTAGAATGAGAGTGGCGCATTTTTTTATTTTCGGGTCAGTAGGAGGCGACTGGATACTAAACGAGGAATCCGGTGGGCTCCTTTGGGATGAGATGGTGCATCAAGTCTACCTTCTACAATACTTCATGGGGTCTGCGGATAGAGTTTATGGCCTCGCCAAAAAGATTCGTAATCCCGTGCATGATTCAATTACAATTTTACTTCAAAGTGAATCTGGAGAAGGTGTAGCGGAGTACGAGTGGTCTTCGAAGGCTCCTCTTCAGACATTTCAGCTTTTCACAAAGGAGGGCGATCGCTTTGATGGAGACCTCGACCAGGACTTTCTGGTCAGGTGGTCGGGGAGCCGTCCTACTGGAATTCCTCGGTATCTTAGAAGGTTCGATCGAAACCTGTCATTGCCACTTCTAAAATGGAGAAGCCAACGCAAACTCCGCTCCGACCACCCTGTCTATGGACATCTTACCCCGTACAAAGGAACTTTCGCGACGGTGATCGGCGAGCTACTCTCGTTCCTAAGAGGAGAGAGGGATGGCCCTCCTGTCGACCCGGGCGAAGGCCTCCAAGCCATCCAGGTACTCGAGGCAGCCCGCGAGTCGATCCAGACAGGCAGAGTAGAAAAAGTAGTCCGCTAGCGAAGACAACCCTATTTGCTTAGTTGATCTGGAGAGACGTAGTCTCCTAATGAAACTCTAGTATCTTCCAATCTTTGTTCTTGCTCGTCTAACATGCTGAACAAGATTTCAGGAATGTTGGAAACGCTTGTCTTGTAGATCTCTCTGATTCTTTCAATCTTCTCTAGATGTTGGGGAACTCTTAGAGTGAATTGTTGAAAATACTGATCCTTCGAGTACTCCTTGCCGAGAACTTCTTGAAATAATTTCTTCAAATCTGCATATTTTGGAATGCCTCCAGTGGGGGTCTTTATGACGTCAACTTCCTTATGCACACGGAGTTCAATCCATTTGTACCAGACTCTCTTATCCGTCATCCCGTTAAGGAACTTGCCATCCTCGCCTTTTAGGTAGTAATTAACCCCAAAGATAATTGGGGGATTTGCCAAATCTTTTCCAAAGTCGATATTGTTCCGTATATAGGTGGATATTGGAATTGATAGAAAGTCCCCATTTGACATTGGATTGAATTCCCGGATCCTCTTACCAATAGTTGCCGCGGTAGTCTCAGACTCAAGTGAGGCTCCTTTCGTAATTATGCCATGGGTCCAATCGAACGTCTCTTCAACTGGTACAGAAGTGTCATAATCTCTCCCACCGTAGACCATGGCATCTATCTTGACACCGTTCGGATTGTCCAGGTTCGGATCAAGATTTTCTAAGGTCTTTAGCTCGACAGTGAATCGTGCATTCGGGTGCGAAGCTGGAATCTCTTTTCCAGATCTGTCTTTGGTACCAGGGGTCCAGTTGCCTGAATGATTGTAACCATGGGCTGGAACCTCGCCATCCTTCCCCGTCCAATACACCTCTTTCGTGTCAGTTAGGAGAATATTTGAGAATACTACCTCTCCAGGATTATTGAATGCTTTCCAGAGTACAGGATCATCACTTGAGTTTATTCCTGCAACTACTCCGAACGATCCCTTTTCGACGTTCGCGCCCATTACATGACCGTCAGATATTCGAAGGAAGGCAAGATCATCTCCGACAATAGTTTCTCCTGGCATCATCGACGTCGAAGTTTTTCCGCACATTGACGGGAAAGCACCTGTTACGTAGGTGACCCTATCCTTCGGCCCATGTAGTCCCATAATGAACATGTGTTCCGAGAGCCATCCATTGTTCATGGCTTTGTTCAATGTCAATCTTAGTGCAAGTTTCTTCAGGCCTACAGTATTTCCCGCGTACTGGGTATTTGTACTAAAGACAGTATTATCCTCCAGATCGATGTAAATCCGCTTCTTACTAACATCCTTCGAAGTCTTCGTTTCATTTACCTCTCCTTGGGAATGCACAAACTTGAAGAAGTTTTCATCCCCACTTCTTACAAATGAGTCATAGCTTGGTCTATAAAGTAGAAATTCACTATGTGCCACATAACTCGAATCAGTCAACTGAACGCACGGGATCGAGAACTCTGAATCATTTGGTCCTAGCGAATAGAAACAGACGTACATCGTCCGCCCCTTCATTATTCCGTTTAGGATGTCGCTAATCTCCGCGATTCCCTTTCCTCGTTCCAGACTCCTTATCTTTGGATCGAGCTTTGACTTTTCGGTTACCAGAACCTTTGTTCTTTCTCTATCTCTGGCCTGATCCAGATAGCCATCAAAGTGGACTGTGTGACCCTTAATCCCGGCACTGGTTTCTTCTCCTTCATTAAGAGCGGTTTGCCTTATGTATTCTATGTCATCGATAGAATCAGTGCATACAAATAGCTTATCGGGTTTACAGAGCTCAATATACTCATCTAGGAACCGATGGAATGCGTTGTTCTTGATCCTCTCGAGTTTCTTCTGAGAGGCTTCATCAAATCTTACGGCTTGAACACTCATGCCCGGCCACCTTGTAAATTTCGGCTAAATACCACTCTCAATATATGCAATATTTCTCTCTTCAGTCCTGAAACTCAATTTCATCATATTAATGTTGTTTTTCCTTAGATATCTCATCTGTCTGGATTGACTCGTTCAAGCAGCCATTTATGAAGTTAGCGGCTTTATACTCATGGTTACATCATTACCGGTCAGAAAACCCACCACTCACTCAATTCGTAGTGGTGTCCTTTGAAAAGCCCCATGATGTCTCATCCTGAAGTGCCTCTCTTATGTGGCGTCGCACGAAGATTACAAACCATATCGTAAGGATAATTCCCATGAATGGGATTATAGTCGTACCATTCCACAGTCCATGGAGAAAGATGGCTACCGTGAGGCCAGGTAGAACATCTCTGGTCCTGACTCGACCTACTCTAACTCTGACAAGTCCCAACCACCGACCAGTCATTGCTGTAAAGACTCCGTGTCCAATCCCAAAGAGAAGCTGCCTTGTGATGAACAGGCCGGTGACAGCAGTAATCCCATCTGTCGCAAAGGCCCCATAAAAATAAAATGCGTCCTCCACCACCGAAAACCCCATTCCTACTGCGAAACCATAGACTAGACCGTCCATATGATCATTGAATTGACCGCGGAACTTTTTGCTATTCACCAACCATAGCAACCCTAACATCTTGAACGTCTCCTCAATTATTGGGGCTCCAATTGTGGCAGCCACGTACTCGTTTGAGGCGAGGGCAAAGACGGCATTATTTGCAAATAGTGATGGAACAGTAGAAACCATTCCCCAACCAAACAAAATAAGGACTAGACTCTTAGGCTCTGGTTCATAGCGATCGGTGCGCCTAATCCAAATTAGATACACGATCGGAATAACGAAGGAAATTGCTTGCAACCCAACACCGTAGATAAGATCCAAAACGATAACGGCTATGATAAGACCAAGAACTGCGACACCGTATTTTTGGATGACGGAATACTGACTCGCGTGAGGCTTATCGAAGGCGATCTTGTGTGGCGTCCCTACCGCCTCTGAAGTTCGGAAGAGGCTTAGGAATGCCTCTCTGGTACCCTTGAAAAAACCAATACTTTCTCGACTGGGAACCTCTCTTCGGTAATCGATAGTCGAATGACCACAGTTCAAGCAAAATCGGGCTTGATCTGATACTTCTTCGCCGCAGTTCCTACAATGCATCCTGGGCATCCACCTCCTTCTCCATCTAGATTAAGGGCTCCATTCGAGAGAAATATTCCAGAACATAATAAATAGATGGAACGCTAATGGTAGCTGTTTACGGGCCTATGTATAACAAGCTAACCCCACAAGAAGAAGATGTTATTGTAAATAAGGCAACTGAGGCACCTTTTACAGGAGAGTATGAAAACCATTCGCAGAAAGGCGTTTACGTCTGCAGACGATGTAATAGCCCTCTCTATAGATCTGAGGACAAGTTTGATGCCCGATGTGGTTGGCCCAGTTTCGACGATGAGATATCTGGATCAGTAAAGAGGGTGAGCGATTCTGATGGAATGCGAACAGAGATAATCTGCGTGACTTGCGGAGGCCATCTAGGACACGTCTTCAGCGGCGAAGGTTTTACTAAGAAAGACACTAGACACTGTGTTAACTCTCTCTCTCTAAAATTTCAGACCGATGTGTAGGTATGGGGCTTAAGGTGTTCCAGTCAGATCTGAGGAATTTGATTTTTCGGGAAGAGGACAAGCGCCACCATACGCCTTCAGGATGCTTCGCGAAATCAGATACGGTGTCAAAACCAAGACCGGTATACTAATTCCGACAAATAAAGTCTGGAATGAAGCTAGACTTGCCGCCAGGGATAGAGCTGCAGCTCCGCCAATCCCGCTGGCAAAGAAGAGGGCTGCACAGGATGGGCATGCCGTGAAGAGACCCATAAACGCACCAAAACCCCCCACCCCGCCCCAACGGCTACCTGATTTTCTGAGGCTTTGCCTGTAAGAAAACAACGCCAGAGTGCCATTAAGACCGACCAACGGTGATACAAGCGATAGCAGCAATATGTTGATCGGGATGATTAGGAACCCAATCTGTTCAGTCAAATATATCGTAAATCTTGGAATCTGTCCGATGGGACCGCAGCAAAGGGCGGTGACAATAGATGGGATGGCAGCCCCATACTGTTCAGAAAAAATCTCCGAGGGTCTAAATGCAAGAGTGCTTGAAACCACAGAGTAGAAGAGCGCATAACCTACAGTAATGACCGCAAAGACTCTTGCGTAAGTGGAAGTGGTCAACACATGTACTATCATCTCAATGATTGATCCGGCTTCATGTCCTGCAGGAATGTCCTTTACAAATTGCACAATTCCATAACTTACTCCCATCAAACCCACAAGCATCAGAAGAAAGGAGGCATAGGCAAGTTGCTCAAACGCCGGGATTAGTTCAGTCCTAATTACCGGAAAGCCAGAAAGAAGGACTGGAAAAAACAGGATTGAGATGATAATCGCAGCAGTTCCCAAAGACGGTATCAGAGCATTCCTTGGCAAATGTGCTCTCTTTTTCAGAGCAATTGTCTTCTTAAAGATTCTCATATTCTATATGTTCGGATTAAAGTTTATCCCGAAATCTAAATGACTTTTAAGATCGACCTTAGTTTATCCACTAGGAGAATACCCATCCCAGAACACACCTCGGCTGGTATCGTAAGTACCGTTTGTGAACCCCTAGGTGAATACTCTAACTACTTTCGCTTTCGTGATCCTATTGCTGCAATACCAGCGCCGACAAAACCTAGGATCGGAGCGAGGAAACCGCCACCTACTAGTAGAAGGGGAATAGATGTAAGGACCAATCCTAGACCTCGATCACGTCCCCGTAGAGTTGTGACGGCTGCAAAGAGAGTGACACCAGCAATTATTATTGTTATGATTCCGACAATTCCAAAGTTCAGTGGTAAGATCGTCATTGCAGGAAAGCAGCCACCACCTGGCATGTCGACCGGACAGTTGGTAGCATCAAATGCATTAATGAGGACGCCTGGGGGCAGCGTGTCGCCTTGCAGAAATTCTCCATAACCGTGGTAGCCTCCCAGTAAGGCCGCGCCAATTCCAATCACAGCAGCGATTACCAGTAAGGTTCTGGCCAACCTGGTAACAACGATGACTTTCCCTTATAAGCTCTATGGGTGAGTTCGTACGGAGCATTATCTCTAAAGGGATTTCGAGATATCTACGATCTCTTCTTTCAGGACCCCACGAAGTGACTTTTCCGGGAGTACTTTGATCCCTCCCATCTCCACCCGATACAACCTAGGCCTAATCTCATGCTCGATAGCTCTCATTTTTTCAATCCTCATTAGGTAGAAGACATTATCACCCTTCAGGATTTTTCGCATTAGGATTACCCCCTGTGACAGATAGTCTTCGATTTGATATGAACGTCTGAGACCGTCGCTCTGAAGTTCGGTGAGGAGGAGTGCGGTCGCTCCGAACTTGGATAACTCGTGAATTAGATCCGCGACAGCTACCCTCCTTTCTGTTTCATCAGGAAAGATTATGGTAAACATTGCCAATGGATCAATTACAATCCTTTTAGCTTTGGTCTCTTCTACCCTGGCCCTTATCGACTCCGTAAGGGAAAGAAGTGTAAATTCGCCTTTTGTCAGGAGTTGATTGGCGACCTTAACCTCCTTTGGAAGAGTTCTCAGATGTGTTGCGTCTACTAGACTTAGTCCGTTGCCTATCAGGTTTTCAAGATCAATACCGATAACATTCATGGCCCTCCTGAGCGAAATCAAGTCTTCATCCAGTGAGACGTAGATACCCGCCTCACCGAACATGTTTATTCCGTTAGCTAAGAACTGCATTGCCAAGGTTGTCTTCCCTGCGCCCGGTGCCCCGATTATTGAAACTGACGATCCTTCAGGGATTCCTTTGCCATCGAGGAGCTCGTCTAAACCTGGGATCCCGGTCTTTGTATAATTGAACTCGTTAATACTGGAATGGTCATGTGGCTGCGTCAAGTCCTGCATGGTTTCTTCGCAAGTTGTTTTCACGCTAGTCTCTTAACGTAGATTATGGAACAAGTGTACGGACCACTCACAGTGCACTACCCTGTATCTATTAGAATTGGTGATACAGAGGTATCAGAGCGCATGCTGGGGTAGAGGCGCCTTTTCAAGGAAAACATCCATTTATTTTCTTTATTGCTCCGGAGAGATTGCTCCGAAGAAGGAAAAGTATTCCTCCTTATGTTCCATCTTGAAATGATGTCTGACCCAATCCATATCCAAACATTCAGTTCCACATAGCGAACAGATTTCGGTCAATTCATCCAGAAAGCGATCAGAGATTCGTTGAATAATAAGTTCGTGGAAAATGTGTATTCCAGACGTGTTTAGTGCTGATTTCCACCCTCGTTCTATGAGACCGTTACTGATTCTTGGGCAAGTGTCTAAGTATAAGCCTCCCTAACCTCTACTGTTAATGATTAAGCAGATAGGTATCATTCTCATTTTTGTAGCAATCGCCGCAGGACTTGTTTTGGTTCTGAGCCCTGGTCAGTTTGGCAGATCGGCGACGGCGTCAGGCGGAATGAATCCACTCCTGGGTGATGCGTTTAAAGAGCCATTCGCGAATCCAGAAATAGATCCGTTCGACATCGTACAAGTGTTGGCCGCAAAAGAGGGGGACGTCGTTGGTGGAAGAGGCGAGCAGTTGATGATTACGAATGGGATAAGACATATCGTTCCTATGAATGAAATTACGAGATTATTACCGCCTGATAGAATCCCTTCAATTGATAACCCGCAATACATATCGTCTTCAGAGGCTGACATATGGCTTGCGGACGAAGAATTTGTTCTTGGGATCACGCGAAATGGAATCTCACGAGCTTACCCGTTGCAGATTCTCGTATGGCATGAAATCGTGAATGATCACTTCAACGCAGAACCCCTATTGATAACCTACTGCCCATTGTGCTTTACGGGAATTGCATTCGAGCCATTCATTGACGGAGAACCTGTACAATTCGGCACTTCTGGCAACCTTTACAATAGCGACTTGGTAATGTATGATAGACGGACTTCTTCCTATTGGAGTCAGATAACTGGCCAAGCTATTGTGGGCGAGCTTGCTGGTCTTACTTTGGAGAAGGTACCAATAGATACAATTCGATGGGGTGATTGGAAGAGGATTCATCCTGATACAGAGGTCCTATCACGAGAGACAGGTTTCGGCTCCCCGTACGGACAGGAGGCATATCCCGGCTATTATGACCGAGGTGGCCCTAACTTCCGTGTCGCAGAGGATGATTCAAGACTTCCTGCGAAGGCGATTGTATATGGAGTATTCAAAGATGGAATCGCTCGAGCATATCCAGAAGAAGCAGTTGCAAATGCCGGTGGTCTTGTAAATGATATTATAGGTAATCTCAATATACTTGTGGTCCAAGAGCCAGGACAGATTTCCAAGCCGCAAGGCGAGAGAGATTCTCGAGCAGTCTCGAATAGACTTACGAGAATATTTGATCGAACATTGGATGGGCTGGTACTTGAGTTTGAGATAGTTGAGGGAAGACTATTCGATAAGCAAACAGGATCAGAATGGTCTTTTGAGGGTAATGGGTTGTCAGGTGATAATGCTGGAAAGAAACTTGTTCGATTGCCGAGCGCGGCAGAATTTTGGTTTGCATGGTCATCTTTCTACCCCGGGACCGAGCTCTTCTCCTAGATAGATTGAGTATGATCCACCAATTTCGACCCTTCGAGACATCCGATAGGGCAGCCCTAGCGCTAAAGCAAAAATCTAAATATTAGTACCTTCTCCTGATACGACTAATTGGCAGAGGATTCTGCACTTGAGAACCTGCGACACGATATTAGAGAGAGATCGGAGATTCAGGTTATTCCACTGGTCGGAATCACGCAATAGCATAACTCTTTTTCTCGTTATACCTTGTGTTCGAGAATTTGAATCTGAGGGAAGAGATTGACCTTGTGGATGCATATTCCTCGGTTTCTTCTTCTTTTTGCTAACAATACCTCACCATTAGGGCAACTCTTAAGGGAAAATATAAATAACTAAGGCCTCAGAAGTAAGCTGGGTTGTCAGAAGACTCCGCGCTTGAAAACCTGCGACAGGATATTAGGGAGCGAGGACAGACTGACAAGATCCTTCCTATTTTTTGGATACTCCTTCCTCTTGTTGGTGTAGGAGTCTCAATTATTACTGGTATAATCGCAAGTGTTCTTGCAATATCGACGGCGTCTATGGGTTTCGATTTCGAACCGGGGGTTGGATTTGTCCCCGGCCCCGGTCCTGGTTCTTTTGGAGCATTCCCCTTCAACCCGGGTGTGTTCACCACTGTTGCGGTAGGATTTCTCGGCGGACTAATTTCCACATTACTCTATGTGTACTTATTCTATCTTTTGATAAACAGACGCAATAAACACTTTGCTCGGCAATCTCGTTTTAGCGAAGACCTAATCAATTATGTGAAGAACGTGTCGGACAGAAAGAAGGGGGTTGATATTCAGACAGGAGTCTCGTCCCTTGAAAGGAGTACTAGGGATGTAAGGTACGAAGAGGTAGAGAAAAGCGCGGGACTATGGGCAATTCTAACGATCATTCCCTTCGTCAATCTTTTTGCAATTCTCTACATTCTATACTTCCTGGGTACGGACTATAGACGGCATGAAATAAGAGAAAATGGCTTCATCGAGGATACGAATAAGGTATTAGATAAACTTGGATTGGGGGGAATTCCTGAGAGACGTCTAGACCCGATCCCCGATAGGTCTTTTGTATTGTACTTGGTCCTAACGGTTGTCACACTGGGATTATTCGGAATATATTGGCTGTACACCCTCATTACTGATCCTAATAATCACTTCAAACATCACGTAAAGTGGGAAGATGAGCTAATAGCAAATCTTGAGGTTAAAACCAAGCAGCCTAGCAAACAACCTCGAAAGGAATCCTCGTGATAGTTTCTGAGAAGAACTTGCAGTTCTAGAGGTATCACTGATGTTCAAGTCGTCCTAATTGTAGCTATCGGGATAATTGCTTCCATAGCACTAGTTTCATGGTTTCTCATCTCCACCCTTCTTGCAGGCTCATTTATTCCAGGTTCGGGCGGTCTGAGATTTGAAGAATCAGAGACTCGCTCAGCGATTCTGACAGGTGAAGAGGCTGTCATTGAATTCTCAAATTTCAATGGTCGTGTGACTCTTATTCCGACGAGTGGCAATGACCTGACCGTCACAATTACGAAGGTGGGGCGAAGATCTCAGATAGATAATGTCGAGATCAGTTTTACTACTTCACCCGATCCTGGTGGAAGAGAGACAATCTCGCTTTTTGTTACTAGGAGAGCAAATCTTCTGGGTGGTGAGGCCGATGTGCATTTGGAGGCCCTAATTCCAGCAGCCATCTCCTACGAGCTTAACTTGTCCACACTGAATGGTAGGATTGAAGTGAGGCAACTTCACGGTTCTGTTCTCGTGGCAGATACTCTGAATGGCGCGATCGTTCTCAATGAAGTCGAGTTTGATGATATTCAAGCAGAGACGTCAAATGGGAGAGTGAATGGGGTTATTAGGGCAAAAGAGGTGCAAATCGAAACGAATAATGGAGCTATAGACCTTATTGCGTCTGGAGGGGGAGACTACGACCTACGGACTCTGAACGGCCCGATCAGTGTAACCCTACGAGAAAGTACCGGGATACGTGTCGATGCGACCACCACTAACGGTAGGGTAGATTGGATAGGTGGCCCTGCAGGACAATCTCCGAATAGACTGGTCGCAGAACTGCAAGGTATGCCAGAAACCGAGACGATAACTCTTCTTCTGAGAGCTGTGAACGGCAACATCACGATCCAGACCATAGGGTAGAAAAAATCCCCCGTCAGATTGATCTATTCCACTAGTGTAGTGGATGGGATCATTATTCCACTACCCATCTTTATTTGGAAACTAACTACTTGACCCTGAATGATGTTCGGATTAGAGACCGATAGGTCGATTATCAAGATAGTCGAATCGGAGTTCGCCGGGATCATTTTTACCTGAATAGGAATTGTCCCCGTTCCTGGCAGAAAAATACTTGTGACGCTGTCTGCGCTACCGCCAATGTTTCTGAACTCTATTAGAAGGGTTTCATCCACTAGGTCAATTTGGCTGCGGACGACGCTAACTGCCGGCCCCACAGTTTCAGCTTCAAACGTGGTGAAGATTTGAGTCGAGAAGATGAAAGCTATGGCTAAGGTGATACTTAGCATGCTCCACAATGCAACCTTTACCATGCTCTTCCCGTTTTAGACGAGGTAATTTTCTAAATAAAGTTAGCAGTGCTCGAAGATGGTCCTACAATCCTGGTACACAACGATTCGCAGACAGGACAGTATCTAAAAGACGTGTATAGTTTATGAGGAGTCCCCCGACTTCTATCAAATAAGGAGACTAAGATGATTAGCACTATTGGAAATTGGGTATCCTCTTTTCTCTGGCTCATTTACTTCGCTATATTTAGGCCATCAAATACCTTCGTTTTTAGAGGCGAGTCCTACCCGTATCTCTATAGTTACAGTAACTTTACCTTCCTGAATGAAAGGGCCGTCGAGGTTCCAATTGTCAGGAATATATGGAACCAAAATACGGGCAGAAGAATTCTAGAGGTAGGTAATGTACTTTCTCAATATTATCCTGTCGAGCATGATGTCCTGGACAAATATGAAAGCGTTGATGGTATCATCAATCAGGACGTAGTCGATTTTAATCCGGAGAAGAAATATGACTTGATTATCTGTATTTCGACACTGGAACACGTAGGTTGGGATGAACAACCAAAAGATCCAGAAAAGGTCCTTCGCGCCATTGACAATCTGAGAGAATTACTTGATAAACAAGGGAAGATTATTGTGACTATACCATTAGGATACAATCCTGGAATCGATGACCTGATACGGAAAGGAAACATACAATTCGCCGAACTCCGCTATCTCAAGAGAATCTCTGGGAATAATAGATGGATTGAAACGGAATGGCAGGAAGTGGAGCGTTCTACTTATAATAATAACTACCCGCGCGCTGAAGGAATCATCATTGGAAAGATTCTGAAAAAGAATGCGGTTGATTTCTTTTGATCTCGAAACAGAATCCACCGGAGAGTCATATATAATTCTGGGTTCAGCACCACACACTAATAATCAGGACATCCTCGTCAGAATTAGTACCAACATGTCCAAGCCCAGAAGGAGAGCCAAAACCGGTCCGGATATAATTGAGAAGAGCCTGCTAGGTACCAATTTGATGATTGCAATCGTAGCGTAGATGGGATGGAGAGTTTATTACCGAACGAGAATCTGCAGGCTAAGTTTGGCAAAGAATAATAGTTCTCAGCCAGACTATACAGATCCTTTTCGTCAAATACTACCAGTGGAAATCCCACATGAAACTGTCCAAACTCGAAGATTGGGGAAGCGAAGGTCGACACTTATCCACGGACTAGGTTTTTTCTTGTTGTTAAAGTTCTGACCAGTCAGTTCTTTCCGACTCTAGTTCTAGATCAAGCTCTGACAGATCGGTATCATCATAATCAGCGTTCAACTCTTCTGCTACGTCTTCATCAATCGCGGAGCTGTCCTTGGATACTAACCGTCCAATGTAAAAAGCTAGTTGATCCAGATCCTCCTTTTTCCCGTCAAGCCTTACTTCGTGCGTCGATCCAGAAATAGCAAGGACTTGTTTCTTAGATCTTATCAATGACCTATTCAGATTCTCCCATTTGGCAGATTTTATCCCTCCAAGCGAAAATTCAAGCAACTTCTCTCCCTTTATCAAAATCAGGCGCCTATTCGTTAGACCGCCCAGGAAGCCATCTTCTCCGTTGACCGCGATCTTGCTGGCCTCGTGAATTACTTTTTCTTCGGCGAGAAGCCAGCTGTGGTAAGTCTGCATTTCGTCGTGTAAAAAAACAACCTCGATTATTAGACCTTAGTCTGTCACGAGCGAGTCACTCAACTTAACTCAACTTTTGAAGAGATCTTTCACGAATCTGGACACGTGGCGCCGGTAAAGGGCTCTTGAGTCGGTTATTGGAATAATGCGAATGAAGAATAAACCGCGATGATCACGAATAGAATAGTGACTATAAGACCCGTGGCAATAACTTTAGTCCTCGATTTGTACTCCGGCAACTGACTAGTTTCCTTGTTAAATCTGTAAATCGATCCGAGGTTAATGATACCACCAATGAGAATCATTGCAACACCAAGAATTGGGCTCGCCTCTGTATTTGTCTCTATTACCGCGACTCCCTGGTCTCCGGTTCGTGCCCCAGGGTCTATGACTTCGAAGCCCGCAAGAGCTAAGCCAAATACATTTGCAAACATTCCGAAGATGATTATCACAAGGCCGATAGCCAATCCAATTATGTAGTTTCGGGTAATCTTCTTCCCTGAATCTGAAGGACCTGGGTACCTTTCCACGAAGGTATGACTCTTTATCATAATATTAAGCAATAGGCCATTAACTAGGAAAAAGAGACAACGACTTTCATTATGATGAATCCCTTCTTAGCAAGCGCGCGCTAATAATCATACAACGCGCATCAATTCAGAATCGATTGCCTCGACGTAGCCGGGTCAGGAAAGGTAGAGTTCTTGGGGGCACTAAAAATCATCCAAGTTTGTCCCTTTCATCAGGTCATGACTCGGGCGTTAGTGGTAAGGCCAGATTGATTCTGGCTCGTGGTCGCTCACTTTCAGATGAGCTTTATTAGGAGATCACTACCATCACGAATACTTGTCAAGAGCAGTAACTGTTGCTAATCTTTCCAAAAACTATGGGCGAATCAAGGCACTTGATGATATCTCCTTCGAAGTCGATGAGAGAGAGATATTCGGATTCCTGGGGCCTAATGGTGCTGGTAAGACAACCGCAATAAAAATAATGTTAGGTCTTACTCGAGCGGCTAAAGGCCATGTAGAAATATTCGGGATTGATGTCCAATCAAAGCCTGACAAAGCTCGAGAGAATATTGGTTACGTCTCTCAGAACCTATCATTGTCTAACGAAATCACTGGATACGAGAACCTCCTTATCTCAGCAAAGCTATACGGTGTTCCGAGTTCTATCCGAAAATCGAGGATTACGGAGATAATGGATCTTCTTGGGATACAGAACAGAGCAGATGATCTTGTAAAAAAATATTCTGGAGGAATGATGAGGAGACTTGAAATCGGGGCAGCCCTTGTCCATAGGCCCAAGCTCTTGATTCTAGACGAACCAACAATCGGACTAGATCCTCAGATCAGACTTGTTGTGAGAGAGCTCTTGCGTCGGTTGGTTAACGAATTTGGAATTACGATTTTCTTGACTACCCACGACATGGGGGAAGCAGATGAACTTTGTGAGAAGATCGCGATAATAAACAACGGAAGAATAGGAGTAGTCGGTACTCCTACCAATTTGAAGCGGAGCGTTGGTGGCGATACCATCCAGTTCGACACAAAGGAACCTGAGAAGGCTGTGTCGATTCTTACCGGCAAATTCGGAGTCACGAAACCAATTGCCAAAAACAATACAATAAGTATGATTGTGAATACCGCAGAGACCATTCTCCCTCTTCTAATTAATACCCTGGCACGAGCCGGAGTAATAGTTGATGCAATTCATTCCCACCGACCAACCCTTGATGATGTCTTTCTGAAATATGCTGGATCGAGGCTCGCTGAAGTGGAGAGAGAAGGAGACTATCGTCATGTTAAGGAAGTTCGACGAACCTTTAGACGAATGAGGTAATTCCTATGTTTACCATCTTAGAAAAGACTGCGGTCATTTTGGAGTTGGAGCTTCGTAAGATGAAGCATGACCAGAGCGATCTCCTAATCCGAGCGATACAGCCTGTCCTTTGGCTGACAATATTCGGCTCAGTCTTCAGGCAATTTCGACAGTTACCCATAGGAGATGTATCATATCTCTCTTTCATAACACCTGGTGTTCTTGCCCAATCTGTTCTCTTCATAGCCATCTTTACAGGAGTTTCTTTGGTGTGGGAGAGAGATCTGGGTCAACTAGACAGATTGCTTGCTGCTCCAGCTCCTAGGACGTCAATCGTCCTCGGCAAGGCCTTTAGTGGAGGGGTAAAGGGACTTTTTCAAGCTGGAGTGATATTCGCCATCGCATTCGTGATGGGAGTAGACCTAATTCCAAACCCCATATACATACTCGGCGTCATAGGAGTAGTATTTGTTTTTGGAGTTTGTTTTTCGAGCATGTCTATCTTCGTAACTACATTGCTGAATACCAGAGAAAGAGTAATGGGTATGATGCAGTTGCTCACAATGCCACTATTTTTCGCCAGTAATGCACTCTATCCGATTGAAATCATGCCACGTTGGTTGCAGATTGTTTCACTCATAAACCCCATGAGTTACGTGGTTGAGGCGCTACGGGCCCTCATGATAACTGGAGATCTATCCCGGTTGCCAATCGCACTGGGAGGCATGGCAATTGCGACGTTTATCTTCATTGGGGCGGCTGCATTGGCATTTAGAAGAGTCGGAAGATAATCGCGAAGGCAGGTATGGCTCAAGAAAATGTCAGAACTCTCAGAGATCTTCTTCCACTTCCGAGTGCCTGACAAACTTCTTACAATGTCTGTCTAGTCGCAGAGGATTCCGGAACTAAAACGAAGAAAACGTTCGCATGTCCTCTGTGGCATAAGGATCCCAGGAGTTTCTTAAATTCTCGTTCATGGAATCTAGCACCTTCATATCGCGATCAGCAATCTTAAAGTCATAGATATTCGAATTCTCCTCTATTCGCTTGACATCAAATGATTTTGGCAAGACTATCATTTCCTTTTGAAGAGCCCAGCGAATCAGAACCTGGGCCGATGTCTTGGCATACCTTTGAGCTATTTCCATGAGCTTTGGATCTCTAAGTTTTTTCCCACGTGTTAGAGGACTATAGGCTTCTAGCCAAATCCCATGGGAACGACAAAAATTCAGGAGATTCTCCTGATTCAAATAAGGGCTGAACTCAACTTGATTTACTGAGGGCACTATGGATGAGTTTTCTATAAGCTCTTCAAGATGGACCTCA
>JAPUKB010000012.1 GCA_027295865.1 Nitrososphaerota archaeon | reverse complement strand
AGTTGAAGGTGAAATTAGCAAATGGCTTGTGAAAGTAGGGGATATAGTAAAAGAGCATCAACCTCTTGTTGAGGTGATAACCGAAAAAGTTACTGTGGAGCTACCATCGCCTGTTGATGGAAAAGTCTTGAAGATAGGGGCCGTCGAGGGAGACATTGTCGAGGTTGGCCAGACGCTTGTCACAATCGAGGGTGACCGGGAACAGCCCGGGACGAATCCAGCTAGTGAATCGAAAGAACAAGAGCCGAAACAAATTTCAGACTCATCAGGATCTCAAATCCGTGAACACGGACAAGTTCTGGCCACGCCCGCCGTTCGAAAACTTGCAAAAGAAAAAAGTATTGACCTATCGAGGCTCAGAGGAAGCGGTCCGGAGGGTAGGGTTCTTGAACAAGATGTGTTGATGGCGGAGGGGCAGCTAAGCTCCGGTTCGGAAGTGCGGATCCCCTTTAGAGGTGTAAGGAGGGTGATAGCAGAAAACCTCTCACGGTCTGCCAGGAATGTGGTGCAGGCAACTTGTTTCGAGGAAGTTGACCTTACAGATCTTATCAAGGCTCGTCTAGAGATGAAGGAAAGAGGAGAAGGGCTTGGAACAAAAATAACGTTGCTAAGCTATGTGGTAAAGGCTCTAGGCGAGTCATTAAGAAAATTCCCAAACCTAAACTCGTCACTAGATGAGCAGCATGAAGAGATTATTATTAAGAAGAAATACAATATCGGAATTGCAGTAGATACCGATCAAGGCCTCCTTGTCCCCGTTTTACGGGAAGTGGACAAGAAAGACATTTATCAGATCGCAAAAGGACTCGAAAGTCTGGCCCGAAAGGCCAGGGACGGAAGCTTGAAGTTAGATGAAACACATGGAGGCACCTTCACCATTACGAATGTTGGTTCGATAGGCGCAATTGCCTCAGTCCCTCTTGTCATCAGCCCGCAGGTAGGTATTCTGGCCTTCCACAGGGTGGAACGTAGGCCTGTCGTATTAAAAGACGAAATTGTAGCGAGAGATATGTGTTACATCTCCATTTCCTTTGATCACCGGATCGTCGACGGGGCCGAAGCGACCAGATTTCTCAAGTGCGTGAAAGAGTACTTGGAACAGCCGGGGACGCTGAGCAACTGATCCATGAGAGCCGATCTTCTCGACCTTGGGATCCGCGAGTATGGCGAGGTCTGGTCTCATCAACTTAAGCTCGTCTCCGAAAGAGCTCTAAACAAAGTGGGCGATACCTTAATCCTGGTCGAACACCCGGATGTTATCACCGTGGGAAGGAAATCCCAAAGCCCCGAGGTCAAGGGCGATTTTCCCATTTTCAATATAGAAAGAGGTGGCCAAGCAACTTATCATGGGCCGGGTCAGTTAGTGGGATATCCCATAATAAACATCGGGCAAAGGGGTTTAGGCATCGTAACTTTGGTAAGACTCCTCGAGGAAGTCTTGATCAGGACCGCCAGTGATTTCGGGGTAGAGGCTACCAGGGTCGAAGGTAAGCCTGGCGTCTGGCTTCACGGAGGGAAAAAAAAGTTGGCGTCAATAGGGCTCGCGGTAAGACATTGGGTTACTTTTCACGGGTTTGCACTTAACGTAAGCACACGCCTGTCTAGGTTTGATATCATTCGGCCTTGTGGAATGGATAGCTCAACAATGACATCTTTGGAAGAATGTCGATCGACCCGAGTCTCTATGCAGGATGTGAAGGCCAGCGTGGTAAGCAACTTTGAAGCGCTCTTCGGTTATGAGATGGTACCACGTCACGCATAGTAAAGTAATCTCTGCAGCGATCATTTCACATTCAGCTAATTTTTAGCTGTTCAAAAACAGAACTTCTCACCTTTGCTCTCGATACCCGAACCTCGGATCCAGTGGCCATGTTCCTAATTGTCACCTCATGATTAGATACCTCAGATCTTCCTATTATGATCACCAGCGAGGAACGCATCGAGGAGGCAGCCTCGAACTGTTTTCTCAGAGATTTATCAGCTAAGTCATAGGTGGCCGGAATGTTTCCACCTCTCAGCTCCGTGCAGAGCGTGGCAACTTCTTCTTTAAACTCAGGCTGAGCGTATGCGATGTAGACAAATCTCTCACTCATGTTACGCTCTGATTCTAGTTTCCTTTCTTGCATCACAATAATCGTTCGTTCGATTCCTCCTGCAGCTCCTACGGCTCCTAGTTCAGGCCTGCCAAACATCTTGGGGAGACTATCATACCTCCCGCCACCAGCAAGAGCTCCGACCTTGGATTGGTTATCGAAGACTTCGAATACTATTCCTGTGTAATAGTCTAACCCCCTGACCAACCCAAGATCGATTTGGATATTATCTATTCCCTTAGCTTTAAGTTGGTGGACCAATCTAGGGAGATCTCCGTCGATGCCGTCGTATCCTACTACCTTAAGCTGAGAGAGCAGCCCATCTAGAGTTCCAACAACTCCAGAAAAGTTAAGGAGAGATCTAAGCGTATCGGGGTCTATGTTTTTGCCGATCCCTTCTCGTATGATCTCCTCCTCGCTTTTCTTGGACCTTTTATCCAATAATCTTAGCATGATAGAGATGATCTCCAAGTCGCTCACTCCAAGCACGTTAGAAATATAACTCTCGGAAATCCTTCTATCGCCAATCCTAATTACTATATCACGAAGCCCCACCCGCAATAAAATTGAAGAAGTTAGATCGATGATCTCAGCTTCGGCGTGGATCGATTTTGCACCGAAGATCTCCACGTTCCATTGGTAGAACCAGCGATATCTTCCGTATTGGGGTTCATCGTACCTGAACATGCTTCCAAACGTTCCGATGCGAGCGGGTAGTTGCATATCCCGTTTCGAGGCGACATACCGTGCCGTTCCTATTGTGAGGTCAAACCTAAGCCCTACATCCCTGTCCCCTTTGTCCTTGAAGAAGTAAATCTCATCCTTGATGGCTTCACCACTCTTGGCTTCTAGAGTTGAAAGCATTTCTAGGGGTGATGGCTCCATCAGTTTGAAGTTGAACAGTCGGCAAGTCTCGATAAACGCCTCGCGAACCATTTCGAGATACCGGTAATCTTCAGGGACAATATCCCGCATTCCCCGGGGCAGCTTAAACTCCATCTCAAATGGCTTGGGACTGTATATAATTAAGCCTAAGATCCGCTCTCAGGAGGTCCGATGGAAAGAAATGTCATCATAAGATCTCTCATACATTTGATCGGCATGTCAATCCCGTTCTTAGTGGGTGTATTTGGGAGACTGTCGGTCTTGTTGGTAATTTCGATTCTAGCGTCACTTCAGTTACTTTCCGAGTTTGTACGGCCGGGGGGGAAGAGATTACCCGTCTTGGGATATATCGTCGCCTTGTCTAGGAAATACGACGGAAGTTTAGAAACCTCTCCAATCTTCTTCGGAATTGGGGTTTCTATCACTCTTCTTCTTTTCGAACCGAACGCCGGTTTTGCGGCTATCGCAATCATCTCTATCGGAGACATGTCAGCCAAACTTGCGGGCGCCCAATTCGGGCGACATCCTATAGTGTTTAACAAGAAAAAGACGATCGAAGGAAGCCTAGTTGGCTTTACCCTAGCATTCTTGGGAGCTCTAATCTTCATCCCCGCTATCCCTGCCCTGATTGGCGCTGCGGTCGGCATGTTCGTCGAGGCACTGCCGCTCCGCATTGACGACAACCTATCTGTTCCTTTGGCTGCCGGGTTATCCATTACAGGATTCCAATTCCTTGTAGGATTCTAAGCGAAGGACGCCACCAAAAGGTATATCCAAGCCCAAAAACCAAATTTCTTTTAGCTCATGACACAGGATCTCCCAAAATCGGATGATGATGTTCAGGCAACTCGTAGCTTGGATATGATGGGATTCTTTTGCCCAGAACCGGTCTTTAGGGCTAGACTGGCGATGGGAGAGATGAATGTGGGGGATATCTTGGAGGTTTTGGCGGACGATCCATCTTCGGAGGAAGACATTAGATCTTGGACAAACAAGGCGGGCCAAGACCTATTATTGATAGAAAAGAAGGAAAAAACCTTAAGATTCCTGGTTAGGAAGGTTAAATAACTCAAAAATTATCCGAGTTTTCCTAGGAAGTAGATTGCCCCTGCCAAAAAGTGAAGTCGTAGTAAGGACCGCTGGAGCAGCCGGAGATGGCATTGCAGCAACTGGTGAAACTTTTGCGAAAGTTTGCTCCCGCAGCGGACTGCATGTTTTTGCCTACAACAGCTACCAATCAGTGATTAGGGGTGGATTCGTTTGGCTTCAGGTAAGAGCGGGCAGAACCAAAGTTCAATCTCACGGGGCTGGAACCGATTTTCTCATCGCTCTCAATTCACGAGAACTTGAGCGACACGCTAACGATGTAGTGAAAGGCGGCGGAATCTTGTACAATAAAGACAAGGTAAAGCCCAAACCTGGACTCATTCGAGATGACATCACTCAGTATGCACTTCCTGTCCTCGATATAACGGCGAAACACGGCAAGAATCCAATCCTCCAAAATACTGTGGCTCTTGGCGCGCTAGTCAAGATACTGAAGATCGACTTTTCAGTTTTGTCAGGCGTCCTGTCCGATACGTTCGGATCAAGAAAGAAGGCCGCCTTGGAGGCCAATCTGGCTGTTTCCCAAGCCGGTTATGAATACGCTGAGACCTTCGAAACGGTCGACTTTGCACTTGATCTCGACTACAACACCCGGAGACCCGTAATGACTGGAAACCAAGCTCTGGCACTCGGCGCCGTAGCTGCAGGATGTAAATTCTATGCGGCTTACCCTATGACCCCAGCATCATCCATCTTGCACTGGTTGGCGGCAACCTCAACCAGAACGGGAATTTTGGTTAAGCAGGCTGAGGATGAGATAGCAGTCCTCAATATGGCAATCGGAGCTGCCTTTGCAGGAGTCAGATCTATGGTCGGAACCTCTGGAGGTGGATTCTCCCTCATGTCGGAGGCGATTGGTTTAGCAGGCCAGACAGAGACTCCTGTCGTGATTATCAGCTCCCAAAGAGGCGGGCCTTCAACTGGGCTACCGACCAAGACCGAACAAGCAGATCTTTTTCAGGCCCTAGGTGCATCTCAAGGGGATTACCCAAAGATTGTATTGGCACCTTCCACAGTTGATGACTGTTTCTCATCAATAGTCGAGGCATTCAACCTTGCGGAAAAGTTTCAGGTTCCTGTAATCGTATTGTCCGATCTCTACCTCTCGGAGCACATGGAATCTCTGGATGGCATTGACTTGGATTTCTCGATTGAGAGAGGGGAATTCGCCAAACCGGATGTGGGTTCAATTGATTCGAAGAACGGGTTCAAGAGGTATGCATTCACAGAAAGTGGTGTCTCTCCAAGATCATTCCCTGGTAGAGCCGGGACCGTTTTCCAGGCTTCAAGTGACGAACATGACGACGCGGCCAATATAATCAGTGATGTATTCACAGATGAGGAGATGAGGACTAGGATGTTCCAAAAAAGAATGAGGAAAATGGAACGCATATTACCTGAATTAGCGCCACCGCGCTTGGAAGGGAAAAATGCTGCAGACCTCACGCTCATTGGGTGGGGGTCAACCTATGGAATGATTAGAGAAGCCGTCTCTACCTTGGGGGAAGAGGGAATGACCCTTAACCATCTGCATATTAAATACATGTTGCCCTTCCACGCAAAACAAGTAAAGGAGATACTTGAGTCTTGTCGAAACACCCTTACGGTAGAATCGAACTACACCGGTCAACTGAGCAGGCTGATCAGAATGGAAACCGGTTTTGATATCAAGCATCAACTCCTCAAGTACGATGGAGAGCCTTTTTACCCAGGTCAAATCATAACGAAAGTCAGAGAGGTGAATAACTAAATGGAAATTGCGCTCTACAAAGTAGAAGCAAAGGCGACCTGGTGCCCTGGATGTGGGGACTTTGCTGTTTTGCGTGCCCTGCAGATTGCGTTAGCGTCACTCGAGTTGAATCCAAAGGATGTAGTAATTGTGTCGGGAATAGGTTGTTCCTCAAACCTGCCCGGTTTTCTGAACTCTTACGGCTTCCATGGCCTTCACGGCCGTGCTGTACCAGTGGCTTCGGGAATTAAGCTTGCCAACCACGACTTGAACGTAATTATCGCCGGGGGCGATGGCGATGGGTACGGTATTGGCCTAGGACACTTCATCCACGCCATGCGGAGGAATCTTGACATAACATACGTCGTCATGAACAACCAGGTTTACGGTCTTACCACCGGTCAAGCGGCACCAACAAGTGAGAAAGGCATGTTGACAAAGTCAACCCCTCAGGGTGTACTGGAAGGCCCAGTTAATCCGATTGCTCTAGCTCTCGTATCGGGTGCAACATTTGTCGCTCGCGGATTCTCAGGGGACGCGGACCATTTGGCAAAGTTGACTGAAGATGGGATAAAGCACAAGGGCTTCTCTCTCATTGACATAATGAGTCCCTGTGTAACCTACAATAGGCAAAATACCTACCAATGGTTTAGGGAGCGGGTCTATCGATTGGAAGAGGATAATCATGATGTGCTAAATATGGATCAGGCATTGAAGAGGTCACGAGAATGGGAGGATAGGATACCCCTTGGCATTTTTTATAAGGATACTAAACCCACTTACGAGAGCGGAGAACAAGTCCTCAAGGATATGCCATTGGTACACCAGCCAATAGACCGGACTGTTGAATTAGTGAAGGAGCTAATACAAGATTTTACCTGAAACGCCAATATGAATAGAAGATAGTTCTTTTCAAACTAGCCAACCTTTTTAATTTACCCGGTCTCTAGGAGTTTCAAAGGACGGTAATAATGCCATTTTCGAGGCGATTTCCCAGTGCTATCTTTCTAGCTGGTCTGATTCTCCTAGCTTTTCCCCTAGCATTTGGCCAAACTCCACCACCGCCAGATTTTTCTCTGGATACAAATTTACCGGAGCTAGCTGTCCCCCTCGGAGAGACTGATTCGCTAGAGGTCATTTTTTCTACCACTGGTGGATTTGGCGATCAGCTCGACCTCAGCATAGATCCAGCTACTATCCCTGATGATACCAGCATCTCGTTGGAAAGTGTGACGGTTCTTAATCCGTACGAC
>JAPUKB010000119.1 GCA_027295865.1 Nitrososphaerota archaeon | reverse complement strand
TTTTCCTTACAAATCAAAGCGCGAATCACAAGGGGCCGTCCTTAAGAGAATTGAAGCCGAGTCTGAATCAAAGAGATTCATTATTATCGAGGCCCCAGTCGGCTTTGGGAAATCCGCTATAGCAGCCACCCTTTCCAGGTTTCTGGGCTCAGCTCATATTGTCGTGGCGACCAAGCAGTTACAGGATCAATACGCAGGCGACTTTGGTTACCCCGTCGTGAAGGGCAAATCCAACTTTCAATGCTATGTCCCTACTTCGACAGGAAGGACTCTCCCTTGTCACAGAGGTAGATGCGAAGTTGATTGGTCTCTGAAGGAATGTCCCCACTATCTAACCTACGATGAGCATAGAGAGCACAAAAGTGGGCAATGCACCACGACCTCAAAATGCGAAGACCTCAAGGACGGAAACCTGTGCACCTACTACGAACAAAAATGGCATGGCTTCGATGCTCCCATCACGGTCTACAACTACGCATTGTTTCTGAGTGAGCTCAAGTATCCGAATGATGTGCCGAAAAGAAAGTTACTGGTATGTGATGAGGCCCATGAACTAGAGAGGCAGCTAGTGGGGTTTGCCGCTTTTCACTTGAAGAAAAGTGATCTGAAGTATTATCACGACGAATTGCGGTCAGAAGATTTCGTAATACCTCACTTGGGAGTTGAAGATCCCTTTGCATGGTTAGACGTTCTTTCCAACATCAGAGAGATGTTAAAAGAGTACCTTGAGATTCACCAAGAGGCAGACGAGGCGCAATACATGGAAGCTGTCTGCAAAAGCAGATATGAAGATATTAACAGATTCATAGACAGTCTCACTGATGACAGAACGAACTGGGTTGTAAATAATGTAAAGGTAGAGAGTGCTGGATCTATTGAAGAGATCACGTTTCAGCCCCTAAGTGTCAGGAATAGCGCGGCTAAGATCTACGAATCAGCTGATAGAGTAGTCATGATGTCAGCAACTATCTTTTCAATCGAAAGGTTTTGCGATTCACTCGGGATTCCTCAGTCAGAAACATCTTTCATCAAAGTAGAGGATTCAACCTTTCCAGCTGAGAAGCGGCCCATATACTCTCTTAACACTGGATACCTCAGCAGGGGGAGCCTGAACGCTTCTCTTCAAGATATTGCGTTGACCATTGACAAGATAATGAGTATACACAGGGACGAGAGGGGCATAATACACACAACATCATACTTCCAAGCCAGGAACATAGTTCAAAGGATATCTGAAGAGAATAGAAAACGGATTCTGACTACAGAGGGGACTTTTGATAAGTCGATTCTATTGCGAATGCACGGTTCGATTGGTGATTCTGTTCTGATCTCTCCAAGCCTCTATGAGGGCCTTGATCTAAAGGATGACCTCTCTCGCTTCCAAATCATAGTGAAGGTACCTTATCCAGATCTTTCGGAAAGAAGAACGAAGATAATGCTGGAGAAAGATAGGACATGGTACGATTTACAAACAGCACAGCGTCTAGTCCAAACATATGGAAGAAGTGTCAGAAGTGAAACAGATTATGCAGTCACATACGTTCTGGATTCAAATTTTACTCGATTCTTGAGAGAACATAAAGACTTGTTTCCAAAATACGTACTTGAAGCAATTAAGGATGGGCAACTGCCGCAAGCCTGGAGTCCGCCAGCTCGATAGGCGGGCGGGTAATACCCCATACCTTCTCTCCGATCTTAGTTGGAAATTCTCAACATTTGTTCAAGATCTGGATTCTGAAGAAGAGATCAACTGATTCAATAGATAGATTGAATCACTTTTTCACAAAGTAATCCCAACTTGAGTTAGATAGATAATCGGGAGTACTATCCTACAGCTTCAAGCTTACTCAGTGACTCAGAGATTAGCTCTTCCGTTAGCTTGCCCGATACCTAGCGCGTTGGAGGCATTGAACTAACTCTTAGTTCTCTGTTGCCAATAAGGGCAAAACTGAAGAGCGGTCTGAGAACTGCTATCTATCTTCTGATGGAGACAACCATATTTCCATTCGCGTTGTCTCTTATGTTTATCTGCTGAGGGTGCACTTCAAACCTGACATTGCTTAGATAATTCGTCTGCTCTTGACTTACTTCTCCGTCTTTGCGTGTCGCACTTAGCGCAATCAATGCTTTCCACGAACGCCTGCTTTTTGGTACACCGTTAATTGAAAGATATCCTGTCACCTCTTTGCTACTGTAGAACTTCACTCTTTGTTTAGGGTCCTGTTCTTTGGGCATACTATGGCCTCATATGTATGGTCAGGCACGATTTAAAGATCTCTTATGACAGGAGAATACCGCCTACCCTTACAGCTACTACGAAAAGGAAGCCGGTTGCTAACACTAACCCAACATTCCTCAGTCTCTTCCTAGCACATTTAGTGAACCGTTTTCGGTTCAGGTACCGCCGAACGTGGTATTGAGCTAAACTATTCGAATCCTGGCAGGGCTATTAACTAGGGGCTAGGCGCCCTAGGCTATAGAACCCATGCGAGGAATGTATTAATGGTTGAAGGAGCTTTATCGGATAATGGTAGTATCAAATACCAGCTATAACCTGGCAAAACAGCTTACCAAGAGCTTGCAGCTTTTATGGAATATTGACAAGTACGTTGAGGACGCTCGGAGAGATGGTGATGAGAAAACTACAACAATTTGGCAAGGCATGAAAACCGACACGGAAAGCCATGCCAATAAGATAAGAGAAAGAATCAATGAGCTAGTAGGGGTCGGGGGTTTCTAGGAGTAGATTATCTGTCTGATGACTTGTCTGTCTTAGCCGATGGAAAGCTTGACGAGAAAGGTCATTATAGTAGGTGGGGGTTTTGGTGGAGTCCGAACAGCTCTAGACCTGAAAAAGAAATCCCATCCCGACCTTGAAGTGCTTCTTGTCAGCGACAAACCTTACTTAGAATATCATCCATCATTATACCGAGTTGTAAGCGGCGAACCGTATTCCAGAGTGCGGCTCCCACTTGAGCAAATTTTTTCCGGCACAAGAGTTAAGGTAATCGAAGAGCGTATCAATCAACTAGACCTCGAGAACAAAACTATTACGGGGGTCTCAGGATCTAGGTATGAATATGATTTTTTGGTTCTTGCATTAGGTAGTCAGACAACATTTTTCGAAATCCCTGGTTTGTCACAATTATCATTTCCCCTAAAGACCATCTCAGATGCATTGAGATTGAACACTCACCTTAGGGAATTATTCCGAACTAGAAGAGAATCGATAGAAGAGGACGTTGAAGATATAGAAGAGGAGGAGGATGTGCAGAGAATCCATTCCAAACATATCGTGATAATAGGAGGGGGAGAGACTGGGACGGAACTAGCTGGCCAGTTGGCGGTCTATACAAAGGATCTTGCGAAGATGAATGAAATTGACCCATCTCAAATCACCATAGACTTAATTGATTCAGGTACAAGAGTACTCAAACGTCTCCCTGAAAATATTTCTAGAAAAGTCCACCGGAGACTCCGCCTTCTCGATGTCAATATCTTCCTTAACAGGAGAGTTGTCAGAGAAGAGATTCGGAACATCTATCTTAAGGATATGACTTTGAAGACACTTACTGTAGTGTGGGCCGCTGGAGTTCAGCCAAACGATCTATATGCAAGAACAAAAGGTCTATCTCTTGATGAACGGAAACGGGTATTGGTTGATGAATTCTTACAGCCGGGTGGACTACAAGACATTTTTGTCATCGGAGACGGTGGATCAACACCGTATTCAGGAACGGCCCAAAATGCCATTTCACAAGGTAGATACGTGGCGGATATTATTTTCAGGAGTATATCCGGCAAGACACTCTTTCCATTTGTTCATAAGGAACCTGCCCACGCAATACCAGTGGGCCCAAAATGGGCTGCTGTCAAGATAGGCCGTCTAAGACTATACGGCCGATTAGGGTGGTGGCTAAGAGAGCTAGCAACATTTCGGTTTTTCATTTCCATGCTTCCGCCAGGAAAGGCTTGGGCATTCATGATCAAGAGGCAAAGAGACTTTTCTTTACCTCCCAGGGATAGGGGTACTTGAGAGGCCATCTCTCTCTTGGTTTGAGGTTTGTTGATAATAGTATAACAGCTCTAACCAGTAGGATGATTATTCATCTCTCTCTTCTTTATCATGAATCGCCGGATATTTCGCCGTGTTAATTTTTATATTTAGAAATCGAGTGTCCTTGTTCAAGTATATTTGATGCCAAATTCTTACTTACTCGATTCGGCATGCCCAACCGATTCTCTCCCTGGCCGCGTTACTCCCGTTCTCAAATAACATAAAATAATGATTTCATTTGGATTCTTCTGAAATGGAGGAAAAGCATGGCCGTGACTCATTCGATAAGATGTATGATGAAAAAGAAAAAATGTTCGGCCATCCTTATCGGGAATTTCAAGATTATTTCAATGAGTACCCAAAGGGCTCTGCTCTCGACCTGGGTTCTGGGCAAGGTAGAGATTCAATTTTTCTTGCACTCCTGGGATATCAAGTCACAGCCGTCGACAATTCCAAAATCGGAATAGTACAAATGTTACGCGAAGCCCAAGCTCAGAAAGTTGAAATTGATGGCCTAGTTGCATATGTTCTCGATTACGAAACAGAAAAACAATTTGACAACATTATATTTGATATGCTTCTCCACGGATTTGGAAAGCCTAAACAACTTGAAATACTCAATAAATATTCAGGCCTGCTGGCCAGAAAAGGAATCATGTGCATAGTTTTTCCTGACGATCTGACGACAAACCACTTCATGAGTATGCTGAAATCTGTATCAGGTGACTGGAAACTGTTGGATGAGATCATTGTCAAAGATGTCCCGAAGATGGAAGGAGACGATGTCGATTTTACGTTCACGATGATAGTCGTTCAAAGCACTTGACCGAGTTACTCCTTGTCCTGTTCGAGCCCAACCTCGAGGTAGGCTACCGTCCTTTTTTCTTACCCTAGTCTAGCATTATCATCTCTTCGATAATAGGAAGTGATCACAACTGATGCTCGATTAGCAAAGGAAGGCCGCGAATTGATAACAAGAAAACCAAGAATCGCCAAATTTTGGGACGTTTGATGGGAGGTTCGACGGGCAAGTCCTAAATGCATTTTCGTTTACCCACTCGTCTAGAGGTGATATATGCGTGAATGTGATGTTAAAGGTCCTGGTTATGTTGGTGGCAGTCTTCGGGCTGTCGGGAATTACAATTCCACTAGCCGCCGCTGGAGAAGTTATAGACTATGTAGACGATGAACAAAATAAAATAGTTCGATCGCGAGAGGCAGCACGACAATTCCTGCCAGATAATTCAATCAATGAGTATCAGATCAGAGCTCAGATCGGAGCGATAATCCAAGTTCCTGGGGTAATACAGCAAGCAATCCAAATTAACTTCCCGATTAACTTCGGTGATCTTGAGGGATATGATGAACTACCGATGTTCCGAACTCCAAAAATAGTC
>JAPUKB010000118.1 GCA_027295865.1 Nitrososphaerota archaeon | reverse complement strand
CTTGTGCTCGGTATAGGACCGGGAGACGAAGTGGCTGTTCCCTCCTTTTCATTTGTAGCTACTGCTAATGCGGTTTTATTAACAGGCGCGAAGCCTGTGTTCGTGGACATCTCAGAGAATAGTTATTCAATGAGTCCAGATGATCTTGCAAAGAAAATATCGCCAGATACTGCCGCCATAATCCCGGTTCATCTATACGGTTACCCCGCGGATATGAGGTCGATTAGATCAGTAGCAGTCAAAAACGGATTACCTGTTGTCGAGGACGCGGCTCAGTCTCTTGGGGCGCAATATGAGGGGAAACATACAGGTACCCTGGGAGACCTAGGCTGTTTTAGTTTCCATGCTTCTAAAGTGATAATGAGTGGAGAGGGCGGTGCTATTGCGACTGATCGCAACGAACTTTACGATAAGCTAAGAAGAATTAGGACCCATGGAATAGGCAGAGACGGCGATCCGTCGACATTCGGTACCAATCTCCGTATGGGAGAAATCGAGGCAGCAATCTTGACCGTACAGCTAAACCGACTAACTAGCTTTCTTGATAAGAGAAAACGAAATGCTAAAGAAATGTCGCGTCTTTTATCCCAAAAAGGAGGCGTCGTTCTCCCCTCTTCATTGAAGGGAGCTTCTTCAAATTGGTACCTCTACACGGTCTCGCTCGATAAAGGCAGAGATAGGGTACTGGCTAAGCTCAACCGCATGCAGATCGATGTGAGGGTTTACTACAGAATACCGATCCACAATTCATCTCTCTATCAAGGATTAGGTTATCGTGGAGAGTCCCTCACTATGACAGAGCGCGCTAGCAAGAGGGTTCTTTCTCTTCCTATCCACCCAGGAATGACCCTAGGACAGATTAGGAGAATTGCAAGATTACTCGTGACAGAAGTTCAATAGAAGATGCCAGAAAGGTCAGAGAAGATCGCTGTCATTATCCCTACGTACAATGAAAAAGATAACATAGGCAGAATAATTTCTGAAATGCTTAGTGTCCTTCGATCACTAGGGAAATCCCCTGAGATTGTCGTAGTGGATGATAACAGTCCCGATGGTACAGCATCTCTTGTTCAATCTCTCCAGTCTAAGGAAGAGAACATTATCCTTCTGAAGAGACCTGGAAAGCTTGGCTTAGGATCGGCTTACGTGGAGGGCTACAAACGGGCTTTGAATGAACGGGTCAATTGTATTATCCAAATGGACGCAGACCTCTCACATCCGACAAATACCGCACCAGACCTTTTGGCAGCTATTGAAGAAGGGTATGATTTAGCGATCGCTTCACGCTACATCCACGGCGGAGGGATAAAGTCTTGGACTTGGAAACGCCGCATAATGAGCAAGGCCGCAAACTATCTCGTCAGGGTTCTTCTTAGGACAGGTCTGCGCGATAACACTTCAGGATACAGAGCAATGCGTGCAGCCTCGGTGAAGGAGTTGATGCAGTATGAAATACAATCGAGTGGATTCTCATACCTCGTTGAAGCCGCAGTTGTCCTCTCGAGGATGAAGCTCAAGATTAAGGAGATACCTTTTACCTACGAAGGAAGGGAGATAGGCGAGACCAAATTGTCGTTTATCGAGATCATAAGATTCTTGGCTACTGTAGGTCGCTTACTCGTTTTTGGAACACGGAAGAAGACGATCTTGTCGGGTGGAACCCTCGGCCGAGCTGCAGAAAAAATACAAATAGTCCCCACACGCCTATAATCTATGATGGAAAGCGGAAAAGAGGGTACGTTTGGCGGTGTTGTGTACGAATGCGTTCGCTGCGGAACGCCAGTAAGCGCTGAGGAACTTGCTCAGCTCCCTGAGATAAAGTGCATATGTGGTTACAGGATACTGAAGAAGGCTAGGCCGTCGGTAGTGAAACAGGTTAAGGCCATCTAATTCGGGCACCACCAGAATGGTGGCAAATGATGGATATATTTTGATGTAGGGTCCAACCCGGTGCCATAAGTATGAAGAGCAAGAGCCGGGTCTCCATCACAGGTTATGGGGCCTATGTTCCAAGATTCAGGCTTAGAACTACCGAAATAGCCGATGTGTGGAAAGGCGGCGGCTCCGGACCGAATGCAGAGAAGAGCGTGGCTGGAATTGATGAGGATTCTACAACCATGGCTGTCGAGGTTGGAAGACGGGCTGTCCATATGGCTGGAGATGTTCAGCTCGGCGCCGTTTTCGTTGGAACAGAATCGAAACCGTATGCAGTGAAATCAACGAGCACTATTGTGGCACAAGCTCTGGGAGTCCATGCTGTTCTGGCTGCAGATTTTGAGTTCGCTTGTAAAGCAGGTACTGAAGCTTTACAGGTTATAACTGGCCTAATCGGATCTGGAATGATTAGGGATGGACTTGCCATTGGAGTAGATACGGCCCAAGGCCAGCCAGGAGACGATCTGGAATACACGGCCGGAAGCGGAGCAGCGTCTCTAGTTCTGTCACATTATCACGAAAACAAGCCTGCCATAGCCCACATAGAATCAAGCGTTTCGTATGTCAGCGATACACCCGATTTTTGGAGGCGACCGCAGGAGGAGTTCCCCAGCCATCTTTCCAGATTTACCGGGGAACCGGCTTACTTTCACCACATTGAGACCGCTGTAAGGATGCTTCTAGATGATATTAATTTCAAACCCACGGACTTCCAATATGCGGTTTTTCACCAACCAAATCCCAAATTCCCACTCGAAGTCGCCAATCGACTAGGATTTGATAGGGGCCAAGTTGAAACCGGTTTACTCAACCCAGTGATAGGTAATCCCTATTCAGCCAGTGCGTTACTTGGACTCGTCGCAATACTAGACGTAGCTAGGGCTGGCGATAGAATCTTATTGGCATCGTTCGGATCAGGGGCGGGGAGCGACGCTTTTTCCCTGAGGGTGGATGACGGCATCATAAATGGAAGGAGCCGAGGGACAAGCTTGAGTACAATCCTCAAAGGGGTCCGACAGATAAGTTATTCTGAATACACAAAAATGAGAGGAATCCTACAAAGATGAGAGTGAAAGAATCTTGAGAAAAGTAGTGGAAATCGTGATTCTTATTGCATAGGGTTTGGATCTCAGGCATTGGTCTAATACCTGTGGGCGATCGGTGGAGGAAGTCATTGGTTGATATGGCGGTTGAGGCTTCGACGGAAGCGCTAGGGACCCGAAAGCCTGACTTGATAATTGTTGCTAATATGCATTCGTCGCTATCTTCCCAACAAGAAAATGTAGGAGCAATTGTGGCTC
>JAPUKB010000117.1 GCA_027295865.1 Nitrososphaerota archaeon | reverse complement strand
TTAATTTACTCCTTTAATTTGACTTCGTGACCTCCAAACTCATTCCTCGTGGCAGCTACTACCTTTCCTGCAAATGATTCCTCCATTCTGGTGTGGATTCTCAAAGAATATGCAAGTGCAATCAATGAGAATGGAGAGTCGCTTTCCCAAGCTTGGTCAATTGCCCATTTGCCCGTAGTCCCTCCGCCTACATAATCCGTAATTTTCTCCAACCTGGGGTCTTTCTCAATGGCGCTACCGGCAAGCTTGAGCAGCCATGACCTTATGACGCTTCCATTGTTCCAGACTTTGGCAATCGCCGCCAAGTTCAATTCAAACTCCGATCTCTGGAGTGATTCGAATCCCTCACCGTATGCTTGCAACATGGCATATTCGATTCCGTTGTGAGTTATCTTCACATAATGTCCAGATCCACTGCGTCCTACATGGAGGTAACCTCCCTTTTCGGAAACTGCGTCAAAAATAGGTTCTGCAATTTCAAAAGCTTCCTGTTCACCTCCTATAGTAAGACATGCTCCATGCCTTGCCCCCTCAAGACCACCACTAGTGCCAACGTCCAATAGGAAGATTCCGTCTTTCCTCAGGTCCTCACTTCGGCGGATTGAATCTTTATAGAATGTATTTCCTCCCTCAATAATGATATCTCCCTTCCCCAGATTTGGGGTTAATTTGGAAATCATATCATCCACGGGTCTCCCGGCTGGAACCATGATCCAAACTACCCTAGGCTGAGAGAGCTTCCCACAAAGTTCGGCTATGCTTTCCGCCCCCTCAGCCCCCTCACTAACTACCTTATCCATGCGGCCCTTACTCCGATTCCAGACAACGACTTCTAGTTTCTTGTCGAGTAAATTCAAGACCATGTTAGAGCCCATTCTTCCCAACCCTATGAAACCCACTTTCATGAGTTTGCATTCCTCGATGCATTATAAAAAATTTTTAGTTGGAGGTCAACTTTACATCCATTCTTTCGCTAATCAGATTTTGTATCCCTACATAGCAGAAAGTGGAAAAGCTTACCCACAACAAAAATCTCCTAGGATGTTAATCGGACTGATAGTGCGTGTTAGTCTGCAGAACTCAGGTAAATGGCCTACTTATACCAATCATCGGAAGGCTCAGTGAGCCATTCCTCCGTGAAATCCCTCAGCCAGCCCGAGTTGACTCCTCTCCAACTGGAGTACGCCTTTGATCTATCGACCAGGCTCTCCCCCCAAAAGTCCATTACAACCCCCATCGAGTCGAAAATCGTTCGTAATGCGTCTTTGAAGTTTCTTATCTTTGGGAACCGTATAGTCCTAACCCACATCCTCTGGGCGCCGCGCATCTTGGAAATGAGTTCTGCTTCTTCTCGTTTCCATATACTAACTTCTAGGTTTACCTTTTTGGGTGGTGAAACCGCCTTAAAACCGTCCATCCGTCCTAACGCCTCTCTTGCTCCCTCTCGTAGGAGACGTCGCATCTCGTCAAGTGAATAGCTTACGGCACTAGCTCTCCCCTGCGACATTTTAACCGAGAGTGCTTGGACTTGCGGCATGAAATCGGAGGCCTCGCGAATAGCTATGTTGTCACCTGTGAGCATGATTACTGGAATATTGTTTAGTCCTGCGAGCCATTGGTAAAGCCTCAACTCCCCAACATCTTCTCCGTTGATCCGAACCCTCAAGTGAGGGTATAATGTATGGCTTAGGAAACCATCAACTGTTGCCGCCTTTGAGTGATGGCCGCAGAGAACAACCGCGTCACAATTTGTCAGGTCAAAGTAGTTGATCAGCTCGATTTTACTATTAAGCTTAGCATGTTCAAGGTTCTGTCCTGTAAAGTGGGCATCTATTACCCTAATGTTGATGTTCTCAGACCCTTCCCACAATCCCGCTGCTATTGCGTTTACATCAGCCGCCATCATATTCACTGATGACTCCCAATAACCGGCTGTGTGAGGAAAACACTCTCCTGGAGTATCTACGCCCGTGATTCCCTCCATATCAGCAATTATCGCTATGCGTCCACGTGTCATAGAGCTAGCCCCGTAACAAGTCAGAGTTCCTGCTCTCTAAAGGTTCCCAACCCTGAGGGACAACCCAAGGACGCTGTCTATTTCCATCCTTGGCACCACACTCAGTACACTTTGTCCGCCGTCTCGACCAGTACAAGAGGCCTGCCGCCCAAAAGACGAGTCCAACAAAAGCATAACCAATCATTATTAGCCCCGTAAGAAAGAGTAATCCGACTAGGCCGGAGTGGTATCTCGTTCGATAAACCATCCCACAGTTATCGCATCTTATTTCAGGCTTTTTCACGGTCCGGTTCATCTCTTGCTAATCTCGCGATGTAAGTGGGTGCCAGCTCAATTGGGATTCTTTGGAGATTCAAGATGGCGTCGTAGTTACCTTCGGCGTCCCAGTCCAGATTATAGAACCTATCTAAGTATTGCTTTGTTGCTTTGTCCCTTGTCTTGATTACCTTCTCAGCTTCCGATTTGCTGATGTAACGATCTAGCATCAACTTGTCGACTCTGTAGACAAGCGGAGCAATAATTTTTACCCGCAAAACCTTTGGGTAATTTCTTAATAGTGCCTGTCCACCTCTGCCAACGATCACGATTTTCCCTTTTTTGGCAAGCTCCTTGATTATAGTCCCTTCGAGACCAATTTGTGCTTCTTCTGCAGCAGAGATCAAAGCTTTATTCGCAAAAATTGAGCCGATTAAACCGCGAGATTTGTATTCGTCTTCGGACAAATCGAAGGATTCCGCATCGTAGACGTTTATCCCCATTCTTCTAGCCTCTTCAAGAAGGACCGTCTTGTCGAAGTATTGAAAATCTAACAGCTTGGCAACTCGTCTCGCAATGAACTCACCATTCGTCCCTACCTGCTTCGAAATGGTGACGACATCTTTCATGTGACGAAACTTGCATCCCGAAGTTCTATATTAGCGTGAAGAAATCCCTCTCGCGATGTTCAGCACAAAGCCAAGCGACCAACTCGATATATTTGTAAGTGAGTTTTTTCATCTTGGGAAGACCCCAAGCCTCATATACGCAGTATTGTTAGGCGAATCGCCATGGGTAAAGATGAAAGGTTTGTTGATTTTAATGTCGACCTAGATAAGTTGGCGTCATCCATTGGAGAATACGCAAAGAAAGATGGTTTCACTGTGAGGGAGAATAGTGATCCTACTCCCCCTCGATCCTGGTTTCAGATACAAATGACGAAGAAAGGATTGTTTCGTGCTGCTACGGGGACCAGGAGGAGTTTGGATTGTCTAATAAAGGGACATCCCGAAGATTTTGAGGTCGCGATGGGAACTGGAGACTGGGGTAAGAACATTCTCTCTCACACAATTCTTGGAGTCATCACTCTAGGAAGCTCATTGTTGGTGATGGGAATTGCAGTTGGTATTGGAACTGCAACATACAAAAGAGCAGAAAGTACTTTATGGAAGCAGATTAGAGCAAGGATACAGGAACTTAAGAATACGCATAAACCGGTGGGCCATTCTGGAATTAAGAAGATCGCCATCGTGTCAGCCAAAACAGATCGGTTGTGTACTAGCTGCGGCGAAGAGCTTCCTTCTACTGCCAAATTCTGTGATTCATGTGGTACGAAACAAAAACGATGATCTCATTGCTTTCATGCATGAAATGGATGTAAATGCCATTCAAAGGAGGTCTACGTAGAAGCGGGACGTATCTCCTCACTTCATTGATATTAGGTTGGGCAGGAAATATTTTCGACTGCTCATGAAAATTTTACTCTTCTATAATGGAATAGTCCGGAGAAAGGTTGAGCTCAAATCCGGAAGAAAGCCGATCGTCTTATCGATTTCAGCAATGCTAACCTTAAAGATGATGTAAGTTCACGTCGTTCAAACATGTCGACTTACAACGTACTAAATCCAGCCAATATGGTCTGTAGCTGTCTCCATTCCCGAAGTGTGCACGATCGATCGCGGTTCTTTCCAACAGAAGGATTTGGGAAATGTTTGGAGGCTGACTGTACTTGCACTCGATTTCTCTGGGTTTGAAATCTCTTCCTACCATTACGTCCTACCCGCGGGCGTAAATTTGGTCAAATTCTGGAGTCAATTATCTGAATCCGGGTGCAATGTGAGATATGCCATAGGTAAAACTTAAGATTCCTAGACTCTCTGCTGGTCCTTAATAGCATGACCTCCAGATTTCAAAAAACCAACAAGGTGTAGTGATGTGCGAGACTATCGAAAATATTTTGAAATAACAAGGAAATACGCCTACCTCAACAATGCGTCTACGGGCCCTATGTCCAACCTGGTCCGCGACGCTATGAGAAAATTCATTGATACTCGGATTTTACGCGGCGATTCCGATTGGGGGGCTTGGGGAGATGCAGTAGAAGAAACTAGAAAGTTAGCTGCAGAGTTAATTCGGAGTGAGAAAAAGTGCATAGCTTTCCTAAAGAATACCTCAGATGGAATCAATACCGTTGCAAATGGAAGGAATTGGAAACGGGGAGATTCAGTTATCGCTAATGATCTTGAGTTCCCAAGTAACATCTACCCATGGCTCAACTTGTATAAGGAAGGAGTAAGAGTGAAGATAGTCAAGCATCGCACAGATGGTACTATTCGCATAAGCGACATTGAGAAGCAGATCGATGAAAGTACTAAATTAATTGCGATTAGTCATGTACAGTACTCCAATGGTTTTCGAATAGATTTGAAGGAACTGTCTGAGATCTCTCGACGCAACCACATACCCATTTCAGTTGATTCCATCCAATCTCTCGGAGCACTTAGGGTTGATTCTAAGTATTTTGAATTCATGGCGGCAGGTGGTCATAAGTGGCTTCTAGCTCCGTTTGGCGTGGGAATTCTCTATGTTGCTCAACCAACGTCCCTGGACCCTCCTTCGGTTGGCTGGAACAGCGTGAGAGATCCCTCGTCGTTTCTTACAAAGATGAATCTATCCGACAGTGCCACTAGATTCGAGAACGGGAATCATGATTATGCTGCGATATATGGACTTAGAGAAGCGCTAAAGATGATTTTAGCAATCGGAATACAGAATATCGAGGAACATATTCTCCGTCTCACTAATCTCGTTACAGAGGGGGTGAGGAAAATCGGGATGAAAGTTGTGACTCCCCTGGAACACCGGGGTGGAATTGTTAACATAAAAACAAAGAATCCTCTAGAAGATGTAGATCGGCTAGCCAAAATGAATGTTATCGTGTCCGCACGCCATAGCCAGTTTGGTATTAGAGTCTCTCCAACATTCTATAACAACGAAGAAGACATTGAGAGACTTCTCAATGCTTTACGCAGTTTATGATTTTAACGGACAGATCATTTAATGCTGGTGAAAACATAAGGGGCTTATTCAATTCGAAGGATAAGAGATCGTTGGGGTGGTCATTCATCCGTCATGGATAGACCTCTAAGGCGATGAAGCATACTATCATTGAAACCCGCTTTGGTAATCTCTTCCATACTGATTCCTTTGTTCTCTAGGGCTTTGAGGGCTTCCAACCTGTCCCAGGGAAAGATTATCCACGCATCCGTTTCCTTCTGATAAAAGTCTGGTGTAAAAGTGCTTGAATTCTTTTTGAATAAACATAGAGTTTTCAGTCTGTAGATCTTATGGATTAGTAATTCTGAGATTTTCTGGAGACTTGCTCCAGAATCAGCAATATCGTCGATGAGTAGCACACTTCGGTCGTGGAGGTCTGGGAGATCTATTTTCCCTACTTTCACATCCTCAAGAACATCTATCCCTCGATAGTGTTCTAATGGTACTGTTATGACATCCCTAACCTCAAGTAAATCTGAGAATATCCGGGCAGCCACTAACCCCCCCCTAGAAACCCCGATTATCACATCGAACGGAATGTCTACCAATACTTTTGGTGCTAACGATAGAGCGACCTCATAGATCTCGTCCCAAGTCGGGGCAATAATTTTCAAAAGATTACTGTCTGGCCTCGCTCGAAGATCCCCCTTGTGTTACTCCCCTATGTATCGGAGCAGCAATTAGCGTTCGATAGTCCGTAGCTTCCCTCCAAATTGGCTTTTTAGCTTCGCTACCTTCGGAGCGATAATCGCCCGACAATATGGTTGCTCAGAATTCAACCTGAAATAGTTCTGGTGATAATCTTCTGCGAGATAAAAGCTCTTGAACGGCTCTAGCTGAGTCACGATCGGTGCGTTCCAGATTTTCGCAGAATTAACATTCATAATAGTCTTCTCTGCAATCTCTCTCTGCAAAACATCGTGGTAGAAAATAATGGACCGATATTGCGGTCCAATATCTGCGCCCTGCCGATCGATAGTTGTTGGGTCATGGAGTGTAAAAAAGATCTCAAGTAATTCTGCGAATGAGATTATAGAGGGAGTGAAGGTGATTTGCACGACTTCGGCATGCCCCGTACTGCCTTCACAAACATCCTCATACTTCGGATTGTGTAGTGAACCACCCGAATAACCTGACTCGACCTTCTCGACTCCTTTCAAATCCAAAAAGACGGCTTCGATGCACCAAAAGCACCCTCCGCCTAGTGTTGCTAAGTTTGTCTCCATCTTACAGTATTGTGTAAAGAGTTAGCCTATAGGGATTACTAAAGGTTGGAAATGGGCCGGAAAGTTTTAGTTGGCTCACGTTGAGGATTCTTAGTTTGCGGTTTACCATTAGTGCTTCTAGTAAGATTCAAACTCCACAAAATTATTTCCCATAGAAAAGGGGTGCGACCCTGACCAACTTCTCAAGGTCAGTCAGCTTTTGTCTGAGCTGATGATATCAGTTTTTACACCTCAATCCTCTAAAATACCAACATTTATACCTCATGACTTTGTCCCCCCGAGTTCATGCCGCAAACTAAAGGTCGGAAGCAACGTGAATACACTTCCGATCCGGCACTACCTAGGAAAATAGAAAGGATCGGTTCTCAGATTGTAACAGTCCATGAGAAGTTAGGGACCCAGATGAGGGATCTCAAAGTTAATTTGGAAAACCTCGACCGCAGGATGAAGAGCGTAGAAACCGCAAAGTTGAGTAGCCAAATAGCGGGTCTTCAGGTCAGGCTAACAAAACAGATTACTTCTCTACAAGAGAGTGTAGAGAAGCTTCATAGGCGGACTCGGGAGTTGAGTCTCGCTGTTGCAAAGAGACCCTAGTTCTCTCTCCTCAGGTTCTTCGAGATCCTGTGGTTTGTAATCAGGATTGAATAATGGGTCTATTACGGGTTCACCTTTACTCGACCTTAATCTGAGTATGCCGTGATGTGTGCAACCAACAATGGACTCCTTTACAATAATTGCACGCTACGAAGTACTCAAAATCCAGTCGCCGCTTGCAGAAACTGCAGAGCTTGCTGCTTGACGCTAAGTCTGTATGAATGGCCAACTAATATTAGCTCCGCTAGATTACTTTTTCTTGCTCTCCTTCGAGAGCTGATCGGTGACTCCACTCTCAGATATAGCGAACATGGTTTCGGAGTATGGGTGGGATGGGCTGTCGACCATGATCGCTTTACGATCGCGACCAGACTTACGTAGATATATTCTATATGTACTAGCGTGCGCCAAAACATTTCCCCCTGCCGGCTTCGTCGGATCTCCGAAGAAAGTGTCCGGTGTACTAATCACTTGGTTTGTCAACATTACTGCAACATTGTAGATTTCAGCTACTCTGAGCAATCGATGTAGCAATCGGTTGAGTCGTTGTTGCCGGTCTGCCAGTGTTCCGCGGCCAGAGAACTCTGCCCGATGCAAGCTTATTACACTATCAACAATGACGAGTTTCACGTTGTTCTGTTCTATGTACTTTGCCAGTGATTGAATTATCAACTCAAGATGAGCGGAATTGAAAACTCGAGTGAATACAACGTTCTCGAGTACTGACTGCTTATCATATCCTTTAGCCTCAGCAATCTGAGCCAGTCTTTCAGGTCTGAAAGTTGATTCAGTATCGATATAGATCGCGCCACCTCCAAGTCCTCCCTCCTCTGGAGCGAGTTGAGCAGTCGCACACAATGTGTGAGCAATTTGAGTTTTTCCGGTACCGAATTCTCCATAGAATTCAGTTAAAGCCTGAGTCTCTACGCCACCCCCTAACAGAGCATCTAGGTTTTCTGATCCGGTTGTGCACCGAAGGATCGATTTCCTCCACTCCAAGGCTTCTGAAGCCGGCACGAATTCCTGCTCCACGAGATTATTTTCCTGTAATGTTTTCCGTGCGCTCGTGATGAGTTCCGACGTGCTCTCTCTATTCCCTCCGATTTCGTCCATCAGCTCGTCAGGAATGGCAACAGCAAGTTGAAGCACTGAATCTATCCCGGCTTCGTTCAATTTTCTCATGGTAACTGGGCCAATTCCTTCTAGATCGTCAAGTCGCAGATCAATCATATTTCGACTCATTTGAAATATTCACCTCACAAATCTACGCACTTGCGGCAGTGCTTGGCAAAAGGCGACATGAACGCACTCCCTTGAGTCATCATGACGACAAGACAGCTGCTTTTCATGTAAGTAAACCTCGACTATTCTGGCTAATTTCTTATCCCTCAGAATTACACTATTACCTTCAAACGCTACGACTTCTATAAGCGGGGCATAGTGACTTAGTCTTTCGTCCGCCTCCATGAAACTTGTTAGAACCTCAGTGGCATAGGCAGAGATGCTAGTTCGCTCTTGCTTCGCCCTAGACTTTATTTTTTCCCAAACTTGTTCGGTTACATTTACCGAGCGAAAGCCCTTATCCGGCATATCTGCGATATATCTGCGGCAGATATATAAGACTTACTCTCTCGAAAAAATCTATCTTTCGCAAGAGCATTCCCAGGTCCTTGATCGGAGGTCTTGGTGGGACTCTTTTCTTTTAGAATTTTGATGGGGAGAGCTCCCGAGCTGGCTCGCAAATCCTCCGTTGGTGCAAAAACCTGCGATTCTCTAGTGTTGTAGTCCGAAGTGGATTGTCATCACGCTTGATCTCTTTGAGCCTCGGTTCTCTCAGGCTCTGAGCCTCTGGAAACGAGAGCCATCAAAATCTCTAACTAACAATAGCCGCTATGTTTAATGAGCTTAATTCGATCCTTAGAGATTATTCACAGAACGGTCATAAGTCTACACTTATAATTCGGGCTACAACTACAATCTCACTCTGAGAACTAGATCGCTACGAAATGTCATACTGGTTGTTATGGTACTAATCGTAGGTATTTACGGTTTATTCTACTTCTTTCCTCAATTAGTGACCCCGGAAGATCAGATTGTGAATATTAAGCTTGAAATCTCGGACTTGAACCTAATTGTAGATCCGGCCTTCACTGCCCCCAATTCCTCAATACCAAGAATACTAGTCAATCAAAATCAGAGAGTTATCTTTACTTTCGAATCGGACGAGGAAGTGACATTTCGCATTTTCAATTATAACCTCAATATTGATATTGGCCCAACTAGGCTAGGCTTGGTTTTGGACTTCAACGCCAGCATCCCTGGCTCTCACGATCTTGAGCTCCTATTACCGGCTCCAGAAGGTGAAATTAATGTCTCACATGTCAGGGTTGGGATACTGGTAGTTAGGCCGACGTCGCCCGAATCGGGCAGGTAACTTCGATCACACTGGCGTATTAGAGGGTTTTTTCGATCTCTTGAGCTAGACGGCTTTTGGGGGCAGCGCCCACCAACCTTCCAACCTCCTCACCATCTTTGAAGATGATGAGGGTGGGAATTCCCTGTACTCCGAACCTTCCCGCCAGATCTGGGCTCTCGTCGACGTTTACTTTCGCAAACTGGACTTTTCCATTGTACTCTTTGGAAAGTTCTTCAACTATAGGGGCTATCACTCTACATGGTCCGCACCATTCTGCCCAAAAATCAACGACGACCGGGACGTTTGATTTCAAAACGTCATTCTCAAAGGCTGTTTCCGAGGTGTGTAGTACTTGCGACATTCTACTTACCTCAATAATCCCGGGTCATAACCCAAGTAACCTCTCTATGTCCTTTACACGAAGGGCAGGTATCTCCTTTCGTCAGGAAGACCATTCCTCCGATCCCTTCAGACTGGCATTTTTCACACCGGTAATAACCCGTCTTTTGTATTACTGCGCCCGTCGTTATGGCGATCAATTCATTCACAAGGAATCTCTCAATGACATTTGATATATTGATTATCCGTGGAATACGCCGAAAGACTAGCATTTAGCTCGGTCTTGGGTCTTGTAGACGTTTGAAACCTGCCTGGTCTCCTCTATCTCCTCACAGAGACGATTTTCTTGCTTGACGTTTACCTAGTGAAACAAGATTCGCTTCCAACCACATTATATATTTCCTATGGGATTTTCTATATTCTATAGCTCTCCTGCAAAATTCTTGGACGGAGTTAGAGTAATCATTCCAAGACCTCTCAACATTTCGGCTAATTCTTAGGTAGCCAGGTGGTGCATCCAGAAAGAGACTGGATCGCGCGATTGTATAAATGTCACAAGCCTTCTCTCCAAATGGAATTCCGTCTCCCTGAAGCAGGTGCGTAAGCTCGTGTCCAACTGTGAAGAACCTTAGATTCTTGGGATTCAAACGTATCACGGAACTCCCCAATTCTGCGCTCCCGTCATATGCCCTGGTCAGGCCGATTGTAATTCTCCTGTTAGATAGTTCAGGAAATTCATTTATTGACCGACTGACCATTGATACCACATTATCTTTCAAACTATTTGGTTCCCTAGCAAATGCCTCCGTAAGGTGAGTTTTAGGACGAGCCTGTAATTTCAACTAGGGTATGATTAATGGACCACTAATGTATATTGGATTTGTTCAATGTAGATCAGTGACAAAACGAAGACGCGATGATTAATTCGGCCGGCCCGAAAGGTTATTTCCAAATCTCTACCAAATCAGAGATTGGTAGCTTCTCGACACGAAACTAACCCTTACAGTTCAATTCGTTCCGATCATGTCAACTATCATATCATCTTTGAAATTACGTATGCGAGGGTCGACATAATTTTACGATTGTCAGACGAAAACTTCACTCTGCGATCGCAAATAATATCTGAGCAAAGAGAGGGTTTAATAGCAAAATAGTCCTTACTTCGAGCCTACCATGAAGGTCCTCTCATTAGGCCTCCTGATTCTACTTCTCACAATTATTCCTGGCGCCTCTTCCCAACCACTCGAGGGCAGCAGCTGGCTTCATCCCGCCTACGATCAGTCGAACTCTGGTTTCAGTCCTCAGACAGTGATAAACAGGAATAATATCAATTCCCTTGAGTTGAAATGGATCTTCCAAGTTCCTGGCTTCTTCGGAGAAATCGCTGGAGAGGCAGAAGAGTTCGGGTTCGAAATACCCCACGTCCCGACAGGATTACAGACCGTTCCTCTTATTGTTAATGGAATCGTCTACATTGCTAGCGATTTCAATAGTGTTTTTGCTATACGTGCTGGGACAAAGGAACTCATCTGGAGGTTTACTCCTCCAATAGGAACGTTCGGAGAAAAGCCCTGGTGGAACCGTGTGTTTGCTCAACATGCAATCGACTACCAAGAGGGAAAGATCTGGATGCTCGCGAGTGATTGCACAATCTATGGGCTGGAGCCATCGAGTGGGGAGGTGCTTGTAACAATTCCTGACACCTGTAAAGATATTCCCGGAAATACTGGGGTCTACTTTGGTAGCTTTGCGCCTCTTCTCTACGAAAATCTGCTCATCACAAGGCCGTCAGGAGGAGCGGCGTCTACCGGAGAGAGGGGATTCATTGCCGCATACGATGCTGATTCCGGAGATCTGGTTTGGAGATTCTATACAATTCCTCCGACAGGAGGAGATCTTGAATGGGACTCTCATGATGGAAATAAGGGGAACATTAACCCATTTCCCGGAGACTGGGGTGAGAGTGATTTCATAGGTGGCGGGAGCGTATGGTCTCTGATTGCACTCGATGAAGAGTCTGGCACTATCTACTTCCCCACGACGGCTCCCTTGACTGATATTGATGCAGCTCTCCGCCCCGGACCAAATCTATACACGAGTTCCATTATAGCGTTGGACGCTTCTACGGGAGAGATGAAATGGTACCACTCGATAGTTCCTCATGATATTAACTTCCATGAGTCCCGCTGGTCGATAATTCTGGCAGATGTCAATATCCAAGGGCTGATGAGGAAGGCGGTAATTGCAGGGGCAAAGACGAACTTTGTTTACGTTCTCGATGCTGAAACAGGTGATCCGCTATATGAGCCGGTTCGGATAGGACCTCCTAGCGTGAATGCAATCAACGATAACGCAGGAAATGATGCAGATTTCTTTGCATCCGCAAGACCGCTCGTAAGAAAACAGGTCTGCCCTGGATTTACTGGGGGAATAGATGCCGCACCAGCTTTTGCCCATCAGACGATCTACGTGGTCACACAGACCTTCTGTACATCTTTCATTGAGGAGGACGGGCATCCATACAAGGGGAGGCTGGTAGAGATCATACATCATGTCGCAGGGCCTGGCTTTCTGGATTCATTCCACCCCGGAAACTCCTCACTCTTTGCGATAGACGCAAGTAATGGAAGAATAAAGTGGGTATTTGAGATACCGGATAGGCAGCAATACGGTGCGGTCACCACAAGTGGAGGAATCGTATTCGTGCCCTCGAGGACGGGGGTCGTCTACGCTCTAGATGAGGAGAATGGGGAACTCCTCAGAAAGTGGGACTTTGGTGGGTTGGGTGGCGCCGGAGTCTCCATTGGTGCAACGGCGAGAGGGGAGATGATGCTATTCATTGCAAGCGGGGGAGCAGGGGAGTTTGGAACCAGAACTACAGGCATCTTGGCCGCCTTCGGCCTAGGTAGCGGGAGCATCCGGATACCGTCAGAGGGTAATGGAACAATAGATGCGAACGGCCAACCAATTGGTGTTATGAGCTTCATAGCGTTTGGCATTGCTGGGATCGCAGTAGTCTTGGCCGTAGTAATTACTTATAGGAGGAGATCGACCCGAAAGGGTTCTCATTAACTCAGAGAAAGTTAAGGGTAGTATCTAGTTTCTTATCATTCAGAGACACGGTCTCTCGGCGAGAGACTTCTGCTTCTATCACCTAGATCTCTAAGTTTCGTATCCTTATTCGTACCTCGGACCGCAACAAATTAAACTGTAGGATTAATAGGCCGACCCGAAATTAAGCATTACAGTTCAATTTGTTCCAACCGTCAGTTGGTAGATCTATGCCATCAAGGGATGAAGGACGAATCTAAGCCTGCAACGAAGCTGCCCGGATCTGAACCTTTCATACTGCCAGTGACTAGATGAAGGCCCGTTCCATCGCCCTTCATTACAGGAGGCCTGGAACTAATTGGTCGACAGCCCGAATGTGGCCGGAGCATATCTCCTCCTCAAAG
>JAPUKB010000116.1 GCA_027295865.1 Nitrososphaerota archaeon | reverse complement strand
TTGCTATTAGGAGGAGCGTTGCTATTACTGGTGAAACGGCTCGATTTCGCCTGTTCATGACCGTTCAATGTAAATAATACGTAGATGACCTTTTGTATGTTAGCATCGATCAAACAGTACAAGATCCCATCTGGCACGATATATGCGTGTAACTGTTGTGCATGTTGTCTGTAACTCATGTTACAGCTCAACTAAGATAATTCAGAATTAGACTCATTTCATCGAAGACGTTTGCTGAATCGCACGACTCTCTTACTATTCCTAAATCAAATCTGCAATATTGGTAACCACAATTCGAAATAGCGACTGTGGGAGTAGGTAGGTAATCATGCCAGCAGTAGTAAGTCACATTATAGGAACAGTAGCACTTTTGAGCATGATGCTTGTTATGGCTAATATCTTCACGGCCTTTGGTGGCTTTGTAACCAATAAAGCACATGAGGTTGAGCTAGATGAGACTGCAGCATATATTGGAAATCACATCACTCAGCTCGTAGGAATAGCGAATTTCTCGAATGGAGCATATGTGATTAAGAGACTGGATCTCCCCGACGATATAGGTAATTTTGCTTATACAATCTCAATAGAAGGCCCAGATCCACCTCCCCCACTGGGAATCACAACGTTAACGCATGAAGCAAACATTAGCCAAGCAAATAACGGATGGACGAATGTGGGAAATGCTTTCCTAAGCGACAATCTCTATGCCCAGTCAAATGCCGATGGAGATTGGGTGGTCTATTCTGGATTTGATCTGGGGATTCCTTCAGGAGCTGTAATACATTATGTCAAGATTACAGGGGAACACTTCGAAGACACCAGTGGGATAACCTATATCCTAGTTCAGGCCTCTGATGATGGTGGGACGAGCTTCCTGAGTCCGAGCCACCCGCTCCCAACTCTGAAGGGAGCTGGGAATGAAGCTACTAGTACGATTGATATTACGAGCGATACCATCTGGAGCCCTTCCAATCTAAATACTATCTCCATCAAGTTCTTAGTGAATTCGCGCACTCCTGTGGAACTAGCTTACAAATCCAAGACAGGTTCTGATGATGACAAGTCTCCAAAGGTAAGGGACCCTCTTGGTAATTCTTGGGGGCCAGAGATAGAACTGGAAAAGGGGAGGAAGAGGATTTGGGCTGTTAGAATGGCATATAATCCAGTGATGCCATCAGAATTCATCGTAGTCACACTAGGCGATGATAAAAAGCTTAATGCTTATGTCTGTGATAATGGTTCTTGCAATCTAACAGAAGAAATTGGGAGGGTGGAGGATTTCAAAGACGACTCTGCCTTACCATTTGACATCGAGTATGAATTTGCTAGCGGTAGGGCACTTCTCGTCTATGGAGTTAGAGAAGGCGATACCGACAGAGACTTGGCATATAGGATTTGGGACGGAAATTCATGGAGCTCAGAGTTATACATTGATGATACCTCACATTCGGGAAATGCCAAGTACCGCTCAATCGCTCTAGCCCAGAATCAAACTAGCGGAAGCGATATACTTGGCCTTGTAGGCTTTGACAGTGATAGCCGCGATATACAGGCATGGAGGTGGAACAGCTCCTCCTGGGTAGATGAATTCCAGATTACTTCGACGAGCAGTGTTACAGGTTCTCCTTACAGGCAGAATGTAGCGATAGCCTTTGAGTCTATTTCAGGAAATATGCTAGCGGTTGGAGGCCACTCATCCTCAGGAGAGGTGGCTTACGCGATATACGAGAGCTCCGCTGGTTCGTGGACTCCTCCAGTTCTCTTCGATACAGATGGTTCATCTACCGCTGATGTTGAGATGCTGACCTTGAAGGCCAATCCCATCAACGATGAAATGATGTTGGTTGTCCTGACAGATGACAGGGGGCTACATACAGCTAGGTGGACGGGCAATATATGGAACAAGAGAACAGATCACAACGTAGAGTTAGAATCAAAGAAAACGAGGGGTGCAGACGGTGATTGGGAACCAGACGGTGGTAGGTATGTTCTATGGTATGGAAAAAGGGGTGCCTCCGATATCACCAGGAGGATCTTTACAAATAGTTGGGGACCTGTAGATAATACTCAATTGACCCCATTAAGCAAGATCGAATGGGTAACGGCAAGGAGAGGATTTGATTCCTCGACTAGCAATCAGATCTCTGTAGCGTTGATGTATGAGGCACTTGATCTATACACATTCGCCTGGAATGGGACCAACTACAAGAATATCCAATTGATTAGCTCTTCCATGGTTGCTCTAAACTATGAGGGATATGACTTGGCGTACAAGCCTGTCCCTGGATCAGGTCTTGAAGCAAAACTTGACCAAGTCTCAATAGAGGTCCGGTATGAGATTGTCTCACTACCTCCAGTATCTTCTGGAGAGACATACACAATTGTAGTAAAGTCTGACAGGAACGTATTAAGAACCGGCAACTTTACTCTTCCATGGAATGCATTTGGAAGGTTAGTATTCTCCCCTAATGCATCACTACCAGAGGGAGTGAGTTTAAGTGAGATCCCAAGTGGCATTAGAAGACCGCTTATCTGGACCATCGTTAATTCAACTCATATTACTTTTGGTTTTGGATCAAGATGAAGAGAGGCAATTAAGTGGGCAGGTAGTGAACAGAGGGAAAATTACTTTACACGTCCCTTCAAAACCGTATTTAGTCTATTAGAAACTGTGCCGCTCTATGGACGAGGGGCTTCAGGTTACTCAGGTGCTTCTTCCCCATCAGACTCATCGGATTCTCTGGCTTCCCTGGATTCTCATTTGAATCTACGTTACCAATTACAATTGGATTATCTCAATCTCCTTCACCGACGGAACCCTCTCCTTCTTCTGGCGGCTCCTCCTAACGCTCATCTACGTTGTATTCGAGAATTGGCCCGATCATCTTCGGGGGTTTGTGGTACTCGTCCTGGCCTCAGGTTGGGGCAATACGAGAACGCTATTCTTCGTCTGGGAATGTGCCCTAAGAGAGAGACGTTTTTCAGAATAGAAGACTCGATCGCGGTCATTCAGATACGATTAGGTTAGAGTGTTATGAATGAAGTGAAAATGAAAATCAATGCGGATAGCCGGAGAGTTCAGAGTTCCTGGGCTAAAATTCTGCCAGCTCATTTGGAAATACCTCGACACCACTTCCTTTCACAATCTTGTATGGATGAGGACGTTTGTCGTTTTCGACGCCTCTCATTTTTTCTACGGTGAAGGTCTGAAGAGTATTTCCCGCCGAATTGGCTCTCATAACAATAGTCCCATCAGCTAAGAACTCTTCGTAGTTATAATCCCTATCTTTGCCGGTATTCGAAAGTTCAGAAAGTAATAGAGTAGTGATTTTGAGTTCACGTATCGTTTCTATCATGCCCTTTAGCGCCATTCTTCTTTCCGAAGGTTCCGGAAACTGGAGTACGATCGTTGCAAGTGAGTCAATGACTAACCTCTTCGCAGGAGGTCTAGCAGAATAGGCTATTCTATCCATCAAGATCGCCAAACTCGACTCTGCAGAGCGGCGATACCTCTGAGCCGAAATTTCGCCTTCTACTGATACAATCGGTGAAGCATCAACTAGGGATATCATCTTAGAATTCACTAAATTCTCCAAATCTATGCCGACTTCATCTGCATTTTCCAGGATGGAGTCCAACCCCTCATCAAGCGAGATAAAAACTCCATTATCACCCATTTTCGCACCTTCGCACAAATATTGGAGACTCAGTGTTGTCTTGCCTGTCCCAGGCCCTCCGAGCAAGTACGTAATCGAACCCTTTGGAAAGCCCTTTCCGTGGAGTAACTCATCGAGCCCTCGAATTCCCGATAGGATGAACTCTCTCTTCCTAACCTTCTTCTCCTGTGCGGTGCTAACTTCCACCGACCATTTCCTCCTCAACCAAATCCTCTTCATGCATGTGCTCTTCGTTCATATCCTCCTCGTGATCGTGGCTCACAGGATTAGGACATACAATGTTTGGGTTGTCTCTACTGAAAACTCCCTCAGGATTACTATCCCAAACATAGGCGTGAAGCTCATAGTGCCAAGGATCTCCAAAGGTATGTCCAGAAATCGGACCTTGGAAAACCTTATCAAGATAAAGTACAGGAGGTGGCCTAGCCCATCCTAATGGCGGGGGGTTTTCTTCGAACCATGGGGCCTGACCGACTTCGGTGTTGGCAAGAGCAACCGAATAATATTCTACCCCCACTAGTCTCAAGTTGCCATCGTCTGATGGGGCATATATTAGAAACTCTGGTGTAAGTTCACCAACTTCTAAATTAATTAGTCGAGTAAATCCAGGTTTGATGAAATGAATCCCTTCCTTTGCAACACAGACTTCGGAAGCTTGATATCCAGCGGCAAGAGCAACTGCCGGATCTCTATATTTCATCGTGCCTGCACGAACCTCCCCGATGTATCTATCTAGTTCGGACTGTTGACTCGGCACCGAAAGGACCAGACCAGCAAGCAAGATTACTATTGGTAACACAACTGCTGGATATAGGAAGAATCTCAATTCGTTACTTTATCAGAAGCATATTATTCCTGTGAAGTGCTTTTGTATGTAACTTTAAGACAGACAAATGGATAATTCCTACACACCTTCATCATCGGTGATTGGCATGATGTCATCAAACGAAGTTCTATCCAAGTATGGATTCTTAATGCTACTATTAGGAATGGTATTAGGCGGGGCCGCTTACATTACCTTTTTCAAAACTTTACCTACAGCTTTCATGCGAATCGGCGGTCTTCATGACGTCGCATTTCTTATGGGAATAGGTGTGGTCATAATCTCGCTAAAGGTGAGGAGCACTTTTGGGAGACTGGTCGGTGATTCTTTCATTTATATAATAAGTGGAGTCGTGTTCTTGACGGTTGTTCACGCTTTTCAATTCTTCTTTGTGACTCCTTTCCAACTGGTTCAGCTTGGGATAATTGAACAACGCACAATCTTCCATCTTCTATTCTATGCCGGTTTTCTAAGTCTTGGTTATGCATTCTATAGTATGGTAAAGAGAGTGAGCTAGTGTTAAAGGCTGAAACAAAGGCTACTGAGCTCATTGATTCCCAGGTTACAGTAGCCATCCTAAGCAGGACTAACTATCAAGAGGAACGACTGAACCTAACTAGGAAGTTGGCCCATACCTACAACAAGATCTGCTACATTACAACGAACAAGCCATACTTCACGATCCAGAGAGAGCTTGAGGAGAACGGCATAGATAAAAGAAAATTTTCATTTTTAGATGCAACTCCGAGCGATCGGCCAATTGACTCAGATATCCATGGAAATACAATAGTCATCGGTTCCCCAAATAACCTTAATGAGATCAGTATCGGCTTTTCGCAATTGTTGAACGAAATAAGATTTGAACAGGCAATATTCGACTCAGTAGAGACTTTAGGACTGTATCTAGATTGGAAGAATGTCGTCAGGTTCATACACACGATGCTGTCAAAAGTAAGGAAGACATCTTCACACATCCTCTTCTTAACAACTGGCACAGAAGAAATTTCGAAGGAATTGTATGTGTTTGCAGATAAGGTTATGAATCTGAGTGACTCCTAAAGAGTTAGGATTCTTTTCTAAAAAGTCTTGGTTATAGATAAGCCCGTCAATTAGTTATCTCAGACTAGCCCAATCCCATGGCCTAATGTACCTCTCCAGGTCTTAATTCGGCTAGGATGCCGCTGTTATCACTTTCTCCTTCTCAATTTCATGAGCCGTTAATGGGGCGCCGAACAGCGTCTGAACACGATCAATCCTGACGTCATCATTTGTGCCCAAAGGACGAACCTTAGAGTTACCTATGGGTTCAAGAATGCTCCCTGAGCTTGTTGTGCACCGCCAGGGACTGTTTCTACAAGAGCTGCGATTTCCTCCTCAGTTTCATCACCATAAACGATCAATATACTGTCCAGTGGTTGAACGATATAGTTTGTAGGATTATCAATACTCACACCATTTGCAAATACCTTAAGTTCCCTACCAGCTCCGTTGTCATAAACCTGGCCGCCCTGAATCGAGATGGATGTAGATGTAAGGCGCATTCCAAGTGACTGTATGAAGAATCCAAGATTAAGATTGATCGCATGCAAATGGATGACATTACCATCACCTCCCTCTAGGTGGACATAATTACTCCTTAACTGAAACTCGTCTAGAGAGAAATCTATACTCTCGCCGTTGATGTATACGATAAAATCGGCATGATCATGGGTTGAATTAAGAGGACCGATACTCGGCCCAGAGAGTAATCCTGAGATTGCAAAATACGATCCTCCGGCAATTACTGCTATGATAACTCCAAATAACGTAACTCTCCTAATTCGTTTGTTCCTTGCCTCCGCATGTCTCTTCCCCTTTCGGCGGTCCTCTTTGGCTCGTTTATGCCTTCGTTTCTCCTCTTCCGCGCCCACACCCAAAACTTTGTAGGAGTGAAATATAAACACCCTCAGTGATTGAAAAGAAGCTTCCCTAGGCGGGAGGAATCTTTACAGAATATGTCTTAATGTCAGGAACATTACCCTCATCATAAACTACCTGAAAGATGAGCTGGGATCTGTCTTGGAGGGCATTATTCACCTCAATCAAGGTCATGTTCATGACGACGGTGAAGCTTATGGATATCGTCTTTCCTGCTTCTAGTTCTCTTACTAACACTCTCTCACCCATAATGTCGACTTCCGAGTCCCCAAAGGTCTTCTCGGTTGATAGAAACCTGTACCAGTCCGTCGACTCTGGTTTGTGCTCAAGTGTTATCTCTAGATTATTTGCACTATCCATTCCGAGGTTGGCTATCCGAACCACAAACGTATCTTCGAGCAGTCCCGATTCAGGCCGCCTAAACGCTCTATATTCGAAGTTTACGTCATCGGTCTCTCCATTCGTTAGAGAATCGACAGTTACGATGACCGCTTGCTCCGGCCTGACGAGCTGAGGGTAAAGGAAAGCTGTACCGGCAACAGAAAAGACTAGAAGCGATGAAAGGACTACTATCATTCCGGTACTAGCCAAAGTAATTCTGACCTAGGAGGCATGTATTTACCTTAAGAATTTTTCACTCTAGGAAAAAGTCTAGGAATAAGTGAATCTACATCGGGAAAGTAGTAGAAATTATTGGGAAGTTTATTGTACTATCTTGATCGCTTGGACCGGGCACTGAACTTCACAGGCCATGCAGAAGATGCAATCGACTTCTCTCATGGGGTCAGCCTTTCTCTCCGCAATTAGAGGAGGTAGATCGGGATAACTCTT
>JAPUKB010000115.1 GCA_027295865.1 Nitrososphaerota archaeon | reverse complement strand
GGCTTCCCAAGATCTTTTTTGGCCAACTCCTCTGAATCGATATCCTCCAAGAAGACCATCGCACTTGAGTTGAGATACTTCGTTAAAGAGTTCAAAGTGTAAAGCGTCGCTACAGATCCTCTGCCTGATGCAATCCCTATTCCCTTCTTGCCGAATCTAGCAGAAAGTAGTTTGAGCGTCTTCTCCTTAACTAATAGATCCTCGTTCTCAATGAAGCCATTCCTGCCTTCCCGGGAAAGCCGAAGCCTCCGACCTACTCCGTGCACTTTCTTGAAGAGTCTGGATGTGTAGAAGAACTCGTCGAAAACCGTATTGAGTATTCCTCTACCGACTTTCGACGGGTACGGCAAGAGGGACTTGAAGGATCTAAGCATTTTCTTGGTCTTACCATTGGCTGTATCAATGACAAGTCGTTCGGCAGTTCCTATCCCTTTTTCATCTAGGTTAGCCGCGAAAGAAATCACCGTGTCGGAACTCTTCTTCAGAGAATTGAATAGCACACGAGGGATTTTGGATTCGCTACCCTCAACGGCAACATGTTCTAATCTAGCGTAAGGATCGGTTGGAGACCTGGCTGTTGCTGCTTCAAACCTAACCAAGTATGAACCCGATAGGTTATCAGGAAGCGAAGAGAGTAACTTTAGTAGAATAACATAGGCCGTATTCCAATCGTTGTTGAAACCGCCACTCTTTCTTATGGAATGTATCATCTTCGGTGAAACAAAAGAAGATGGAAAAATTCTACCGGTTATCTTCCCCATCAAGTAAGAAACTGTGAGACCGATACTCTTGCCGTAGGATCTTGACGCATCTATTAGAACACCATCACAATCGAAGATTATCCCGGAAATAGTACTGATGCTATCTAGAACAGCGGGTCTGACATATGCTTTACCGCCGAGAATTCTTAAAGTCTCGTACTCGTCAATCATTTAACGTAACCTACGTTCGATAGAGAGATAATGGTTGACAAGGCCTTCTTGTCTGGAGATTATTTTTGCTGGTCCGGCAAGTCGTCTGAGACCTTCTCTTGAGCACTCGGCAACATAGAACCTTCTGACGAAATCGAAAGATGAGAGGTTCGAGTACTTTGTCGCAAACCCTCCGGTGGGGAGAACGTGATTTGTCCCTAGAGTGTAATCACTCGCTGCTGCAGGTGTGTTTGGACCGAGAAGCACAATCCCGCTTGTGGTAATTCTCTCTGCGAGTTTTGCAGCGTCTCTTGAAAGTATCTCCAAATGTTCTGGTGCGAAGTCATTTGCCAGTCGGACGCACCTATCCATAGAACTGCAGTACACAACAAATCCGTTCTTTGCAAGAGCCTTACGAACGATGTTACCTCTCTCAACGTTCTCTGCTCGTTTTGGAATCAGATCCAATACGGTCTTCGCAACAACCTTTGACGTCGTCATCAACCCACAAATGCTGTCCTCACTGTGTTCAGATTGAGATATCATGTCTGCTACTATATACTCTGGATCAGCGGTCTCATCTGCAAGGACCAGAAGCTCCGATGGCCCTGCCGGTAGATCAATAGGGACCGATTCGGATACGACGATTTTTGCTTGGGTGACGAACTTACTCCCTGGACCTACAATCTTCTCAACTGCTGGAATTGTTCTTGTCCCAAAAGCTAGAGCTCCGATCGCCTGAGCCCCTCCGACCTTATAGAATTCCTTTACCCCACAAATGTCACCTGCAACCAATACTAGGGGATCGATAATCTTGCTCTTAGATGGTGGAGAACAGACAACGATTCTTTCCACACCAGCCACAAGAGCTGGGGTTACGGACATAACAAGCGAGCTCGGGTAGACTGCTGTCCCTCCGGGGACATAGCACCCTACGCTTTTCAATGGAGTTACCCTAAGTTCAACTTTCGTACCTTCAAAATCTCCATCCTCAATTACAAACCCCTCAAGTCTCTTCAGTAGATGGCTCTCAACGCGCTCTACTCTTTTCTTAGAAAACTTTATGGAACTTATTTGCTCTTCAGAGACATGCCCATATGCTTCTTCGACCTCGCTCCTGCCAACTCGAAGATCTTTAGGGCGGAGATTTACACCGTCAAATTTAGCTTCATATTCTATTAGAGCTGCATCCCCTCTTTTAGCAACATTATCGATGATATCGCGAACATATCTTCCAATTTCCTTTCCACCGTTGTATGAGACTCTCCCGGGATGAGGGCGCCGAAGAGTTTTCTTCGCGTTTGAATAGCTTCCCGCGCTGAAATTGAAATACCGCACACTAATCCTTCTTGTTCTCATTCTTTGAGATCTCCTCTAGTGATAGGATCTGTCGTGGGGTATGGACAACAAGACCTTGAGCCAGCTTCCTAACTGTTGGAAGAATCTTGAGGAACTCATCCTTCCCGATTATCGTGTTAACTGAATACCAGGCCTTGTCCGAGAGCTCACTAACGGTCGGTCTCTTAAGAGCTGGGAGGCCGTCGAGGAGAGCTTTTAGATTCTCCTTCCTCACATTCAGGAAAATATGAATTTTCTGCCTGCCCTCAACAACTCCCTTGAACAGAGTCATCACATCAAAGATCTTTTCCCTCTTGATATGATCTCGCATGGATTTCTTGTTCGCTATGAACACCGAGGATGATCTCAACACGTCTTCAATTATTTTCAGGTTGTTTTGTTCAAGGGTAGATCCGGTCTCTGTGACATCGAAAATGACATCAGCATCTTCGGGTGGCTTTGCTTCGGTGGCGCCAAACGAAAGAAAGATCGCGACTTTTGAATTGGAACCCCTCCTCCACCATGGGGTAATGATGAGAGGCTCTTCATCGCCATATTTCTCCCGGTAAAAAGAGTTCTTCATAATATAATCGGAAGTAGCATTAAGATATTCGGTGGAGATTCTGAGCGTCCTCTGCTCTTCGTGAAACGCCTTTAGAAGTTCAGTGAAATTAGATGCAGGATTGGGTTTCGGAATTGCTACGACCACTCTAATCTTCCCATATTCCAGCTTGAGGAGCATTTCGACGTCTGCTCGTGTCTCGAGCACCCAGTCCTCTCCGGTAATGCCTATGTCTTGCATGCCTTCGGCAACTGCCAAGGGAATTTCCTGAGGTCGCAGAATCTTGACTTCAATGTCTGGGTCATTTAGGGCCGGACGGTAGGTCCTTTCTTTCCCGTGGATTCTGTACCCGGCATTTTCTACGAACTCATAGGTGGATTTTTCAAGCGAGCCCTTTGGGAGGGCTAATTTTATCTTCATTTTCCAATACCCCTAATGGTTGAGCGGATGGGATCGGTAAATCGTTTTGAGGGATAACTGAAAACTATGCTCGATGAGACCGGTGGGCCCTGGCTATCCATAAGACTCCTTGCCCCTGATGAACATAATCCCCCACGTCGATCACAAGAAAATGTGTTCTTCTAATTATTTAAGGCTTATTTACTAGAAAGGAGGGCGGCTCAGAACTTGGAAGTAGCAAGAATCATGATCAAGATTTAGTTAGATTATTACACTTGATATAGTCTTGATCCGGATGTGGAACAGTTGCGGGGGTAGCGAAACGGTTTTCGCGCCAAGCCAGGTCAACCGCGGAAGTGAGATCACTCTCCCTGCGGAAAGGACTCAAGATCTTTAGGGTACGGGTGCGATATCCTCTCCCTTAGGGGTTCGTGGGTTCGAATCCCACCCCCCGCA
>JAPUKB010000114.1 GCA_027295865.1 Nitrososphaerota archaeon | reverse complement strand
TTTGCGATTTCTTTGATAAACTTCTCTGCCTTCTCAACTCGTGAAAGACCGTTGATAGTTATTGGGATCCCATACTCAAACCTTGAAGAGAGGCAGGGCATCGATGGCTTCTCAGAAGTTGGAAGTCCCAATATTCGTGAGATATTTCTAATCTCTTCTTTTGTCATCTTCAACTCCGCTAATGGTCTAAAAATGCCATCTTCCTCTTCTGCTAGCGACCCCGGTCTATGCCCAAGCAAATCATCCGCGTTTGTGCCGTCAACAATGGTCTCAATCGATCTCTCCTTGGCAAATGGAAGCAGTTTGCGAAACAGCTCCTTCTTGCAGTAATAGCACCTATCCTGCGGATTCCTAAGATACTCAGGATTACTCAACTCCTCGGTATGGATGACTACATGCTCAATACCGATCTTTGCAGCAAGTTTTCTCGCATCGGCCAGTTCGTCTCTTGCCATACTTGCGGAATCCGAAGTGACCGCTATCGCCCTACTTCCGAGGGCTTCGTAAGCCACAGCGATGAGTAAGGTACTGTCAACCCCACCTGAAAAGGCGACAACCACAGATTTTTTCTTTTGAAACCAAGTCGTAAGTCCTTCTAGTTTTGTACCCCCAACCTGCATAGCGTTCACCTTGCTATTTCTATTCAAAGATTAAATCCTTTCCAACTTTTTCAACATGACAGCGCAACAGTCTGGACTCTGTGATGACAAAATCCATTTGTACATCACCTTCCACTCGGTCGATCTTTGGAACGATTTGAAAGTCAAAGGCCAACCCAACCTTCATTGCTCCAATCTCTCTGAGGAACGAATCATAGTAGCCCTTCCCATATCCTAGCCTGTTGCAGTTCCCGTCGAATGCGATCCCCGGTACTATCATGATATCCAGCTCGGGCCTGGTGACGATAGATCGATGATCGCCATCAGGCTCAAGGATACCGTACTTCCCAACCTTCATATCCTTCCTGCCATGAATCTGGTAAAAGGTAATGCCCACAGATTTGGTATTAACTTTTGGCATCGAGATCTTCTTTCCCTCCCTAAGTGATGAATCTATCATCTCGTCTGTGTTTACCTCGCCTTGAGTCGATGAGAAAAAAGCAATTGCTCTGGCAGTTTGGAATCCGTGGAGTGAGCCGAGCCTCTTTCCTATAGCAACGGATTTCGATCCTCTGTCTGGTTCGGTCTGCCCACTCCTTAACTTCTTTATCCTCTTTCTTGTCTCATTACGTTGAGTCTCGATGCTCATTCTTGATATTTGTCAAGTGATTTTTATGGTTGCTTCTGACCCTTCAGCCATCCGATAAGAACCGCCTCATCCTCATCTCCTGAGAAATCGAGGACCGGAACAATCACATTCTCTCCTTCTGAGTGTATAGTTGGAGTAAAATTAGGCAAATTCGCATATTCGACTTGAACCCAAACCCTTCCGTCAAGAAATTCCTTCACGAATGTATCCGAGATTACAGAAGCAGCAGGATAGGTTAGCTTGTAGATAATCCCGTTCAACCATCTAAGATGAGCCGGGGACATCGGACCCGACTCCACGATCGCCCGTCTGCCTAGCTCGCCTGGTGAAGGATATTGGGTAAACTTTGTAACAACGAATTCTTTGATCGGTCTATGACTAACCTGAACCATAAATACGCAAACTCATAGAAAATCTAGATAAGCCTTCCTGCAAGATACACCTAAATAAGCACGTATAACGGCGTTATAAAAAAGAGGCCATGATTTATTGTATCGAAAGAGATACAGTCCCCGCCGAATAGCCGTACTGATCCTAGGAATATTCGTCTTTATTCTGGCGATTCAGCTCATGAGGGAAGGAGCATCCGCTTTTACTTTTCTTCTCCAAGGGAGAGAGAACCTTACCCCGGCTAACACTCTTGGCTTTGGTTGGCTGTTCTCCTATCTCGTTCTAGGAGGCGGTCCAGTAGCTGCTTCTGCTATAACGCTACTTGAGGGAGGAGTACTGAATGAAATTTCTACATTCATGATGATAAATGGATCTCGCCTCGGTGCCTCATTTGTAGTACTTGCTATTGGCCTGGTCTACCTATTACGGGGCAGAGAGATGAAGGTTAGTATCTCGATAGGCCTTCTTGCCTTCCTGGCTACGGCAACCATCTACTCAATAGGCATCGCAATAGGATACGTCATGCTCGCATCAGGCCTTTTCGACTTCCTAGAAATCTCAGCAGTGGTTGGAGTGAAGTCTGTACTTGAAGTCGTCTATGCCCCGATCCTGGGCCTAATACCGCCTTCATCTCCAGATCTTCTTCTCTTCGGAGCTGGCCTGATAGCTCTCCTGATCTCCTTCAAGTTGTTTGATGGAGGTATGCCACAGATTAGACCCGGTTCAGTTGGAAACGGTCGGTGGAAAGATGGGCTTTACAACAAGAATGTGATGTTCCTTATTGGCGGCCTTGTTACGTTGGTAACCATGTCTGTCTCTGTCTCACTTAGTCTGCTCGTCCCTCTTTCGGTGAGGGGAAACCTGAATCATGAGAAATCACTGCCATATATTATGGGAGCAAATATGACCACATTCATTGATACTTTCTTTGTGGCCATACTGGTGGGATCCGCTGTAGGCCTGAAGATCATGATAATAGAGATTATTAGTATTGGAATCCCGACTTTTATTATCCTTGGACTTGTATACGGGAGGTATGAGGCTCTTAACCTACGATTGCTACACTTATTCAATAATAACATGAGAACTTTTGCAGTATTTGTCGGGATAATCTTCGTCATTCCAGTTGTACTCTTTTTAATCTAGCCAAAAACTGGGCAAGAACTATAGCATACTGTGTCGTCATGGCCTAGATCAGGTGGAGAAATCACTGCAGGTAAATGAAGGGGAAACTATAGTTCTATTCGGTCCTGTAGGATCCGGCAAGACCGATCTGCTAGAGTCCATCTTTTCCGAACGGGAATCAGATAGACTCCGAGAGTTATTCGACTATGAGACGTTGCTTAATAGAGAAAAGCTAAAAGATCAGATCGGCTACTTCCCCAAACATTTCGAAGGCTTTCGACAGCTCACAGTAAGAGAGAACCTGTCCATTCTGGCTAGAATGTTTTCTAACAGAGTCGAAACTGGAGAGCTCATCTCAAAATTCAATCTCCAATCAGTAGAGACGACTAAAGTGAAGCACCTCTCCAAGGATGAAAAGAGGAGAGTTGGGATTGTAGCGGCTCTTGTGAACGATCCGAAATTCATCATACTTGATGAACCGTCCTTGGATCTCTCTACAAAGGGCCGTGAAGAGATCTGGAAAATAATTCGAATGCTTGCTAACGAACGCAAGATTCTAGTCATTACCACACGCTATCCGCACGAGGCCGAGGCCTTAGCGAATTTCTTGGTGATAGTTCACAAAGGGGAGATCGTGAGAGCTGGTTTAAGGACAGACGTCATGCATGGATTTCTGGGACATAGAACCGTCATCTTGGAAGAGATTTCGTCTCCTCTTCCTCAAGATTTCCTAAATCAATTCCCAATGGCCAGAATATCGGGAGATAGGTTGGAGCTCGAGGCATCAAACCTCAAAGAGGTTGGTGACCTGATAGCGTTTCTCGGGCGAGAAGCTATTGATGGTAACTTGCTTGTTAAGAAGAAATCTCTTTCGGATCTCTTTAATCAACTAACGGGAACGGAAATCACTCCGGAAGGCGAGTTACTCTGAACAGAGCCCTTTCAATCACAGAACTAGCCCTGAAGAGTTGGTATAGAATTCCATCTTCCTTCTTTTTCAGCATAGGCTTACCACTTTCACTTCTGCTCATCTTCCCCCTCATTCTACTCCCGGTGGAGTTCTTTCTGCCGGGCCTTTTGGCGGCGTTCTCAATGTACACAAATGTATTAGGGATATCAATGCAGAATGTAGAGCTAAGAAAATCTCGAGCAATGAAGCGTCTCTATGCCACCTCTTTAACTAGGAAGGAATGGGTGGCTGGGAATTATATTGCACAGACCTCCCTTGCTTTTCTTCTGACCATAATCTTTGTCGTCGCTGGCTCATTAACTCTTCAAGTTCCGCTAATTCCACATATTTCGATCGTTCCTGTGATCTTTCTAGGTGCGGCCATGTCATCTGGTTTGGGAATGACGATTTCAAATATTGTGAGAGGCGAGAATTCGATAATATTGAGTAATATCGTCGTTTTCTCTATGATGTTCCTCTCGGGCGCACTTTTTCCTCTGGATTTGGGTCCCCCAGTCCTAAGAGAGCTCTCGAGCTTCCTCCCGCTGACTTACCTGCTGGATGCGCTCCGGATCACTCTCTCAGGAGGATTCGAATCTCGGCTTGGACTTGACTTTCTCATGATGGGAATTTTTTCGATCGCATTTACTATTTTCGGTTCCGTGCGAATCGGGAAAAAGAGGGTCGAGATTTGAGTCTCCGAAACTAGAAAGGGTAGAATTATAGTACTATAGAATATAGCATAGTCAACGAACCGTTGTCTCTTCTAATTGTCATGTCTCAATCATCGGCCTCGATCGGCGTCATCCCCTTCATAGTCGGGCATTGCCGGCAGAGCTCAAGTGATACCTGATTAATCAGTCGCCGAACGTGCAAGAGAGAAGAAATAAGCGGAGCTAGATTTCGAGGGATAAGGCACAGATCCATCAAAAATAACTAGGATCAGAGCCGGACTTCGCCACCATCAGTAACGATGGTTTGGCCGACCACTCCACTTGAAAGGTCTGATGCAAGAAAGAGGGCGACTTTAGCAATCTCTTCAGGATATACCGCTCTTCCTAGTGGTATATCTCTTGATAGCTCTTTCCATCTTTCATCGCTATAATTTCTTCTGTTGGCAGGAGTTTCAGTAGTGCCAGGGGCGATGTCGTGCAGGTAGATGCCATAATCCTTCATCAAGATCGGAGCTAGCGATTTTACCATCATCCTGATCGAACCCTTCGCGACAGTGTAAGCAAATCCTTCTGGATCGCCAAGAATAGTAGGACTTGAGCTTGTGAGGATGATCTTACCTCCCCCTTGACGCTTCATATGATCCTTTGCGGCTCGAATGAAATGGAAGGAGCCCAAAAAATCCACCATGAAGGGCTTGAGACAGTCGTTGTCATCGAGTTCCAGGGGGTTCTTGCTCCAGCTTTCAATTGTTGCCGGTGCCCCTGCATAATCCACGATAATGTCTATGCGTTTCCATTTGCTTACAAAATCATCAACCATCGCTTGCACCTCATCATAACTGGAAACATCAGCTTTCAGAATGAGTGATTCTGTCCCACTAATGTTCCTCGCTATTTCTTCAGCCTTGTTCTGCGAAGATGCATAATGGATTCCAATCCCTTTGGCACCCTCTTTTGCGAATAAAGAGGCAGTGGCAGGGCCCATGCCACTACTACCTCCTCCGATGAGAACGTATTTGTTATCAAGGAGACCCATCCTCTGCAGGGACCTGTGAGGCGTTATTATGTCTTGAATACAGTGATCAGATCGTTGAATCCTGTATTAGAAGAGAGCGACTGGGTCATAATCCGTGGGGTCTCTTTAATGGGCAGAAATCATCCACAGATAGGGGTCGATAGTTGGTTCAAGAGCTTGGGCTTGTAGTCGCCTTTGTGGGCGGCCTGTTGTCTTTCTTTTCGCCTTGTGTTCTTCCCCTCATCCCTGGATATCTAGCCAACATCTCCGGAACAAGCTTGAAGGAGCTATCTGGCAGCGCTCCTCGTGGCCTGCAGTCAAAGATATTTTTCAATTCTATAGCA
>JAPUKB010000113.1 GCA_027295865.1 Nitrososphaerota archaeon | reverse complement strand
GTATATCCATTTTTCTCATGATGGATCTAGCGCCGCCACAATCATCAGGGATCCCATCACGAAGGCTAGAGCACCAAATGGCAGGCCATAGAATAACGATATCTCCAGTCCACCGACAACAGCCTGTGCGATCCGTTCAATTGTTAGAATCATCATGATATAACCTCCAAAGAAAGCCAAAGAACCGATCATGACAGAAATGAGAGCGCGGAAAGTGTCATGTCCCCCCAAATTCGATCTCACCTCTCGTTCCCGGAATATAAGATGAAGGGAACGTCCGCAATCTTCTTCTATAATCTCATCCCATTTTAACTCGTTTATCCACGAGCCCGTGCCTGGTGGGATTTGTACCTGATTGGGTTAATCATGGATTCTCCTTCGCCATTAAGCGTAAATCGAGCTGACTTGCGGTCACGTTACGAGCTAGTTAATTCTATTCAATGTCCCGAATCGCGCCGGGCGTACTAGTAACTGCGGCTCTGGTGGGGTCCCCCCCAAACGGGTTCTTGAAGTGGATTTCAATGAGACATTGAATATGGGGTAACACTTCCTTCTTCCGAAAGAACTTCCTCCAAGGTAGAAGTAGCTTCCAACAGGCCCTTTAGATTGGCTAAACTGGTTTCCCACTCTTTCTTGCCCTCCCTGGAGATAATTGGCTTGATAAGATTGAAGAAGCCGCTCGGCTCGGCTCCGCCGACGACGCTGACCTTTGTGCCGCCTTCAACGGACTCGAAGGTGTAGGTTCCTTTGACCCCCATAAGCCCCGAGATGCTCTTGGTCGAGAACTTCCTGTTCGGGTCGTACTCAGTGATCTCAAAGATTTGCTTGATCCGCCGTCCCAGGAATCTGACCTCATCGGTGAACGTCGTGCCCACGCCTGTCGGGCCTTCGGAAGTTATCACCGATCCCAGGCAGTGCGACTGCCAATTCTTATTATTCTCAGGGTTGCCCATATATGCAAAGACCTCCTGAATAGGCCGATTGATCACTACGGTTAGGTCGACTACTTTCATCTCGGTCCCTCCTTCCCTCTCCCAAGTTCCAATTCTAGGAACTCTTTGACTCCCTCACGACCAGTCAACCGTACCCAGATTTGTCGTCTTTCAGGATCCAGCTCTAAGGCAATTTTGAAGAAGGGACAACATAGGGATTCCAAGGTTATCCACTCGGCGATTCTTAGAAACGATGTTTCTGCATGAAAGCTGAACACATATCCGTCTGGTAGCTCCTGAATTCCTTGGATAGCTTCATGAAGCTCCTCTCGAAGTCTCTGGTGGCGCTCTCTCTGCTCGTTGCCGAACACTCCTAGATCTCTTACGCAGGCTATCGGGGACATGATCATCTCAACATTTTCTTCCATTTCTTTCGTCATGCGAGTAGGGTAACGAAGGTATCGTATTAGGCTGGCACCCCTTATACGGGGCAGTTTATTACAAGGAGTGCAGCTTGGGATATTATGACACCATCAGAAACTACACATATTCTATCCCCTCTGATAGCCATACCTACTTAGAATTATTACGAGGTGCTGAAACCATGACCATGAAACGTGTCGTCTTGGAAATGCCTCATGCCAACTTCTGGAAAGTAATCTTGGGCCCGAACTCAGAGAGGGTTGAGCTACTGGAGGCACTAAAGTGCGTAAAATGCGACATGACAGGTTTTTCTTTCATCTGCCGTGTGAGAATGGAGGAAGGAATGACCATCAAGGATCTTATGAGATATAGCGCCTTGACGAGTGTGGAAAGCCTCTACCGGGAAAAGGACGGAGCATTCGTAGTGTTCATAGAAGGTAAATTCCAGCACAACGAAAAGCTCCACCAACAGCGCGGCCTTGGAGTAGTCTGTGATGCTCCACCTGAATTAGTCGACTCCGACAGGATTAGAGTACACCTCGTGGGTAGAGAGGAGGACATACGCAAATTGCTTCAACACGTCGACAAGAACCAGTTTCCGGTCAGTATAGTCCGATTAACTCCGATAAGTCTAAAATCTGAATCGAATTTAGCAAAACTTACCGTAAAGCAGAGGCAGGCACTCCTTACTGCTCATAGCTTGGGTTATTACGATCTTCCAAAGCGAGTCTCATCTGAAGAACTTGCTGGACATCTTAGATTAGATAAATCAACTCTGCTCGAACACCTTCGAAAAGCGGAAAAGAAAGTTATGACGCAAGTCGTGATTGGATAAAATAAATCCAGTAGATGCTCTCCACACGAGAGGGTTACCTCTTGATGCGAAGGATCTTCGCACATGATCTTTCCAAAAGTAATAGGGTTGGCTTTATGATTAGGTGAATGTGTGCTTATTCGAAGCAATTCGAATTTTACAATTGCTGAGGGCATCAATAAGCACCCTGCACGAGGGCTTAACCGCGAGGGCTTAGAAAGTTATTACCCGAGCTTCTCCAAAAAAAATGAACGCATTGAACTCCCTGAAAAGCGTGGGTATGGAATCAGATCAAGGATCGTCAAAAAGTCAAATCCTATGTCCGGCCTCTAACGATCCTGATGAAAAGGATCGAAGTAGGACAGAGATTTAGAGATGTAGAGAGTCCTGGGCGAGATTAGGAATCAATTGCGGAAGCTCAACTGGCATTCTGCACGAGAGCAAAGAACGTTATTATCCCGGGTTCTCCCAAGAAACGAATTCATGTCTGATCAATCCAAAAAAACCGCCCTCGTCACTGGTGCCTATTCAGGCATTGGTTTTGAAACCGCCGCTCAATTAGCCCAAGCGGGTTACAGAAAGGTATACGTCGGCGCCCGCAGCGAAGAAAAGGCGCATGCTGCCGTCGCGGCGTTGAAAGAAAGAATCGGCAGGGACGTTTTCGCCCCCTTGGTGATGGACCTCTCTGAGCTGGATTCTATCCAAGCCGCCGTGGATAGCCTCAAGACAGATGAGGGGGTGATTGATTCGCTGGTGATGGGCGCGGGTGTCATGTTCCCCAGGTTGACTCGCAACAGCGCAGGGCTGGACATGACCTACGGCGTCAACCTGGTAGGCCACCACGCACTTGTCATGCGCCTGCTCGCCGCCAACAAGCTGGACGGGAACGCCCGGCTGATCTTTATGGGATCGGAGGCCTCGCGCGGCGATTTGCGTGGCATAAAGCCGATGGACTTTGCATTGTCAGAGGGAAGCTTCGAGGACACATTCGAAGCAGTGATCAGGGGAGACCAGCCACAGGAATACAAGATGATGACCCGCTACGCCACCGACAAGCTTTTCGCCGTCTGGTGGGCCGCCGCCCTCTCACGCCGCCTGCCCCTGGGAATGACGATCAATGTCGTATCCCCTGGCGGCACGAAGGGCACAAACTTCATGCAAAACCAGCCGTGGCTCATGCGGAAGTTGGCGCCCCTGCTGTCAGGGGCGATGGGTGTGCCCATGCATAGCGTGGCCGTCGGCAGTAAGCGCATGCTGGACGCCACGGAATACCCCGCGGAACAGTCCGGCCTTTTTTACGCTTCCCCGCCCAAGACAACGGTCGGTAAAGTCCAGATCCAGGAAAACGGACACTTCAAAGACCAAGCCAGCCAGGAAGCCATCTGGAAAGTCCTGGTCAAGCTGGGCGGCGATTTGGACGTTCCTTAGATCGAGTGGATGATCAAGGTTTCAATTAAACACCCCCGAGCCCCGACCCTGACTGAAAAGGTGGCAACGACGGCCGAGATACCTCCGAAAAGCGTGTGGGTATGGAATCACTCTATTAGTAATTGTAGAAAGTAGTTATCTAAGGTTCAGTTCCCGAACTGTGGAAAGGAAGGGAGCTAACTCCCAAATGAATTGAGTGAAGTTCAAAGAGGTCTGAGAGGGTTTACCCAGACCAAATGTTTATC
>JAPUKB010000112.1 GCA_027295865.1 Nitrososphaerota archaeon | reverse complement strand
GATTCCCAAAGGTCAAAATTTACGATCGTTCCTTCTCTGAATGGGGAAGCAAACTGGACCTTCCTGTTGAGACCTGATTTCACTAAGCTCTGGTCAGAAAGAAAGGTTTCCTTGATCGTCTACCGTTGGACCTACCGAGGGCGTGGTCTTCTGAGCCTCAACTTTATCAATGGTAATTCCTTCCCAAAGCACTGCTATCGCTTCGTGGCCTCCACTGTTGACCTGCCTTCGCTTATGGGTCGTTTCGACCTTTTTGCCGTCCAAGTATAAGTTAAATTCGTCACAGCCTTTACAATACTGAACCTGGATCTCCATCATTTTCTTTATAGTACCACACCAACTTAAATCTACAGGTCTCAGCGATTCTCTTTTCGATGCGATTCCACAATCTCCCTCACTTTCTTCCGATCTTCTTCAGAAGATCTCTCCAATCTATGATTCATAGTCCAGTAAGCTCCTCTATGGTATGCGAGAGGATCCTTCCCTGAAACAGAACTTTCTATAATTCCACCTATCAATAAGGTGTTTTCGCCAAAGATGATTTGTTGTGACAGTTCACATTCAATGTTTGCAGCAGCGAAACTTACCATCGGAACTCGAATTTTTTTTGCTTGGTAGAAGGTGAATCCAATCTCCCCAAGAGCCGCAATCTTATCGACATTCTTCCCCGTATAAGTACCGCTAACACTAGCCATCACCGATTGTTCAGAAGAGCATAAGCTTACTCCAAATTCCTTGCTTTCCCTAATATTTGAAAAAGTCGCCGTATCCTTTCCAATACTGACTGCCAGCGTGGCTGGTTTGTAGGCTAAGAGATAGGTCCATTCCGCAGACATGATGTTTGGTCCATAAACACCATCGCTAGTAATCAAGCCGACGTTAGTAATGAATTGGCTAGTCGTAGAGTCACCCCATGATAAATTCACGAGTCTATCCTCCTCCGCTGCTCAAGGCGAGCAATTAACCTCGCGCGAGACTTGCACTCATTTATTTGCTACCATTCAAAGAAGATATGTTGATCCTCAGCGGTAATCGGATCTTCGTCAAGTTGTAGATGACATTGGTAATCGTGATGGCGTCGACCGTATTCTCATGCTCAGGGTCATTCAAGAGTAATCAGATAGGAAGATTATTTATCTCTACATACGGCCCATCCAAAACCACAGAGCTATGGAGAGATTCTATGTGGACCGGAGGGGATTTGAACCCCTGACCCAACGGGTCCTATCGAAGACCTTCCGCGTGCGAGGCGGACATTGCATCTCTCCCTGAGTTTCTACCACTGAACTACCGGCCCTGATCAGGGCTTCTATCTCGATATTATTTATCTGCTAGTATACTCCGGCGGGTTTGCTACCCTTATGAAGTATTGCTTCCCTGATCTCTTCGAAGTTTATTTCGGAATAGTCTGACACTCTATCAAGGTATATCTCAAGAGTTTCTGATTGTTATTTCCAGCTCCTGAGGACCCAAAAGTATCTTTGCCATGTTTCGTACCATCTCAATCCTCTCTTCATTTAGGTCGCTCCTCTTCTGTGTAGTTAGTTCCCTCTCGGCTGGCTTGAACGATTCTCGCGTTACTATTACTGCGTAGTAACTTCTCTCAAGTAACTCTTTATCAAGATAAGAAATTTGCCGTCCTGGGGCACCCTTTTTACGAGGTCGCCCAAGTAGGCCACGCCAGATGAACCTTAGTGATAACGTAACTACCAAAGTCCTCACGGCCATGGGATTAGTGATTCTTACTATTATCATCGCTTTCTTTATTTTTGGTTCTACATTTAGTGGACCCGGTCCTGACTTGTCTTGCGGATTCAGTACTGGGTGCATAGACCTTGTAGTTGAGACATTAATATTCTCACCTACGAATCCAGTCGTTGGAGATACCGTTACGTTTACCGCATTGGTAAAGAACATTGGGGACACTGCCGCCGGTCCGTTTACAGTCAACATGAGACTTGATGACGAACTCATCGGGCAGAACTTTCGCATTGATGGCCTAGGGCCAGGCCAAACCGTTCCGGTCGAGAGTACATTGGTATTCAGCGAACGAGATGCCCATTTCTTCCATGCAACAGCAGATGTGAATGATGAAGTGAATGAGCCGTTCGTTCTTAATAATAAGGAGACGGTTGTTTTCCAGGTCAGGTAATGTGTGGTTACTAATAAAGAGCAGTCAAAGAATGTCGTGACCCTACTCATGCCTTCTTTTTCGTCCGAGAATGCGCGCGCGCTTGGGGGCCCGGAAACGAATATCTATTTATTGGAAGCTAATAAGAGTGCTCTTCTCTCTTATGCTTCTTCATAATCCGAATGCTGTCAAAGTATTTGTCACAGAGGTTGCATTTTGTGTTTACATGATAGCGCGCGCTAGGTAAATCACCCAAACCAACCATATTGCGGAGCAGCGCAATATACATATACTTCTCACGGGGCATCCTAAATTATGGGAATCTTTAGCTTCCTCAAGAGGAATAAGAAAAAGGCCCAAAGCCAAAAGCCAGAGCCTGAAGAGAAGAAGGAGTAGGCTCCTCTTACCTGCGCGCGCGCAGAACTTGGCGCCAATCAGATAGACATCTCTATTTCTACGCTTTTCATCCCTGTTGAAATTGGCGTGCCCCTTGCGCGTAATGCTCTAAATATACTGCTGATACTTTTTGTCTTTCTACCGTTGGGGATTTGGGGCGGGCGACGACTTTATCGAAGAATCATCACAAGAGGTCGAGCTAAAGTTGTTTTTTAATTCCATAATACATTCATGCCGGAGAAATTGGGAGAGGGGCTAAATGACCTGCCCCAATAGGCGACTAACTGTCCACTTTTGGTTATCTACCACTGAACTACCGGCCCCACCGTAACGCTGACTTGGTCCATTATAATCTATTCAACAGACCGTGAGCCGTTGATAATCCCAGATACTGCACAAGATATTCCTTTGCGCATTTTTGATTATCAAGAATGAGCCTTTTTTCGATTCCGTTATCGCGAGGTTAATCCTTACTTCTGTACGTAATATACCACCTTCTCAATTTATTAGGAACCAAGGCCTTCTCAGGCGTTGAATGGTCAAGAGCTCCGAGGTCAGTCGAGGGCAGCTGCTCAAGTCAATGCCGAGCTTCGTATCATATGAAAAGATCGAAGCGGAGCTGCTTGACATGAACTTCAAAGAGATCTCAAAATCAACTGTCGTCTCTGATAGTCGCTTCTGGGTGAAGCATGTATACAGAAAGGGGACCGAGACCATTACATTGTCTGATGAAATAGGAGAAGTCCTTTATCTTCGTGATCCAGTCGTGACGATCTGTGGTAATACCGAGACCATCAAGAGAATGAAGAAGGTAGCCTGAGGCCTTTTTTGGTGGACTAATTTGCCAACCTACGAGTGTAACGAGCACCAGTTTGTTGAGAATCTGCGTAGGCTTATCGAGGCTCATCTTAAAGTAATCGTTAACCGGACCCTAATTCACTACGACGATGGAAGGTACTCCTTGTCGTTCATCCCAGAAGAGGAGTTCAGCAAATTTCAATCGATAGCCACTCGCACGAAAGTAAGGGCATCGGTGTACGCCAACAAACCGTTCCTGGACGAGTATCATCGCACCCTCTATGTCGATGGTGACCCATTATCATCTGCAAAATATCCGCATGCAAGACGACTCTCAATCCCCTATGTTCGGGTCGAATACTCTTTTTCTGTCTGGGGCGATTTATACAAATATTCTTTCGATGGACTGTTCCATCCTGAGATAAAAATTTCGAAGAGAAAGATTCCGAGGAATAGGAACAGGGCAATCGCCAGCGTACGCAAGGACAATGAGGGCAGAACACTGATCCATACTTTGAGCTTTATGATGCCTGATGCCAAGGCGCTCCAACTGAGCTTGCCGAAGTCTGTACTGGTCTTTGACGTGAGAAGGATGCTGCGAGGCTAGAGAATTCCATGCGAGTTCCTTCATTTGTGGTCACACCAGATTAAAACTTAAAGAAAGGGACCATTTTACACCTTATTGTGCGGTCGTCGTCTAGGCGCTTACCTGGTAAGCTCTAATGATGGAGCAGATCTAGGGACGGGACATTCTGGTCTAGGACATCATACTCACGTGTGTAGGCCTGCCATCCAGCCTGGACAGAACGCTGGTATCATCTTGACAGAGGCCCGGGTTCAAATCCCGGCGACCGCACCATCATTCGGGTTCAAAACCCTTAATTATTAGGCAGAAAATCACAGAATACCGTGCAACTGAAGTTTGCAAAGTCGCCATACAAGGACCTACTCAAAGATCCTGCGTTCAAACGGTGGCTTCAAGACGTAGAAAGAGGCAGCGTAACCACCGCCTCAGAGTATCTACGTAGAATAGGTCATCTTTGCGCAGAGTTCAAAATTACACCTCCAATTCTAGCGAAGATGGGAGTCAAGAAAGCAACCGAGTTCCTATTTGATACGGTAACGCACTTTGAGAATAAGCAAAGTGCTGGAACAAACATCAAGGGGTATGTCAGAGCTCTAAAGAGCTGGTGGAGCTACAACGGAACAGAAGTCGTAAAGAAAGTCAAGATTTCTGGTGGATCAGACTATGGAAAATACGAAAATGAGATTCCTCCTAAGGCAGACCAATTGTCTCGAATTCTCGATGTTGCTGACATGAGAGCAAAGGTAGCCTGTTCAATTATGGCTTTCTCAGGTTGCAGGCCCGGAGTCCTTGGGAACTTTCTTGGGAACGATGGACTCAAGATCGCTGACTTTTCGGAACTCAGTATCCATAAGAATTTAGTCAAATTTTCTGCGATGCCAACTATCATTTGGGTCAGGAAGAGCCTTTCCAAGGCACGACACAGGTATATTTCATGGCTGCCAGAACAAGGCTGTAATTATCTCAAGACTTACCTCGAATTCAGACTAAGAAATGGAGAAAAGCTAA
>JAPUKB010000111.1 GCA_027295865.1 Nitrososphaerota archaeon | reverse complement strand
GTTTGCGCGAGGCACCTAGCATCAGACCGGGCTAAGGTCATGGTCTTCCTACTGAAGAACTCTGAGTCATTGAAAACTTCGGAATCATCGACCAACTGGAAGATACTTGAGAATATGCCTAAGAGCGTTGATTTGTACCAGAATACCTCTGATGAGTTCGTCCCGAACTTGGTTTCAGCCATTGAGGAGGGGGACATTATCGTTGACGGAATCTTGGGAACTGGTATTAACGGTCGACTACGTGAGCCCATTCCATCAATAATTGAGAAAATCAACTCTTCCAATGCATACAAAGTCGCGGTGGATATTCCAACCGGTTTAGACCCAGCAACAGGAAACGTATCTGATGTAAGTATTAAGGCCGATCTAACAGTTACATTTCATAAGGTGAAGGCAGGTCTAATAGGAAATTTGAGAGAGACAGGGGAGATAGTTGTAGCTCTTATCGGCATTCCGCCTGAGGCAACCAAAGATTAAGGAATATATCATGGGAGGTTGGCGTATCTCGCGTTGATACTCTCGCAAATTATGGTTGGAAACATGAAAAACTTTGCCTATGTGATAGGAGACGAAGGCACTAGACGCGGAGTGTTGATAGATCCTTCATATGATCTTGACAATATAGTAGGAACGGTAAGGAATGATGGCCTTGAGATCCTATACATACTAAATACGCACTCCCACTGGGACCATACTGCAGGGAATAAGGAAGCATCTCAAAGAACAGGGGCCAAAATTGTTGCCCATGCAAATGCTCCTACCCATAAGGATATTTCTGTCAAGGATGGGGATGTACTCGAAGTCGGGAATCTCAGGATAAACGTTATGCATACCCCTGGCCACTGCCCAGACAGCGTATGTTTCTTTGTTGATGGACTTCTTTTCACGGGGGATACCCTTTTTGTCGGAAATTGCGGCAGAACTGATCTTCCAGGTGGGGACCCAGCTGAACTGTATGATAGTTTCACCCAGAAAATCCTGAAGCTCGACGATAGTATAAAGATCTATCCTGGCCATGACTACGGATCTAGACTCTCCTCAAGTCTAAGATATGAGAAGAGGCATAACTATTCTCTCCAGCCCAGAAGCAAGGAGGAGTTTGTAAGAATGATGACCGCACCTTGAGGGCATGAGCACGTCGAACACCAAGAAAGTGCTCTTTCAAAACGACGTAATTGAGGGATTATTGGCTTATTGCAAAGATACACATCCCCTCGAGGGGATTCTGCTAATGCGAGGTGAGGTGAATAAGCGGGAGATCAGGGTAAAGAGCCTGATGATACCCCCTATTCCGATTCATTCGGAACATTTCTCGAGTTTCCAATGGCACATGGTTCCCCTCGATGCGTCTATCCTTGGAATTGCTCATTCCCATCCCAACGGGGTGATTTGGCCGTCCGAGGTAGATTTGATAAACTTCCTCGGTAGACTCATGGCGATTGTGGGACCTCCGTACATAAGCGAGGCAGATATCGGAGTCTTTGACTCTGAAGGAAATCCAGCAAGATTTTCAGTTGTCTAGCTACTATAGATCGTAGTCTTCCTTCCTCCAGACCGCCACGGCATCGTGAGCATGGATAGATTCCCAGGCGCGGGCTTCAATTCTCGATGATGTGGGGAATCGCTCCAGGCAATCCCTTACAATATCTTCTACGAACTTGGGATTAGCCTGAGCCTCAAGTATCTTCTCGGCTTCGTCAGCCCTTTTCAGAAATTCTACTGGCTCCGCGGAGAAACATTCAGCCATCTTGAGTGCCACCTCTTCGAAGTTCATTGTGTTATGACTCGCAATCTCAATCCTCAACATTGACCTCTGCATGTGACCGATCCCCGTTATTTCCTTACTACAAGGGCATGCAGTAATCCCAATTTTTTCAAAGGTGTATTGGATGTCTTCCTTCTCTTTCTGCATTACGATCCTAACCTCCAAGAACTGATCTCGAACTGGATAGCTGAGCTCGGCAGTTATCTCGCATCCGGGTTGAGTTCGATCAATTTCTTCGCATATTTCTGTTAGAGCGTTTTCCACGTAATCTCCTTTCATCCTGTTCTGAGTCGCCAAGATTAGCCTGCTCATATGGACACCTCTACTATTCCTTGTATTCACCATGATGCTTAGTTTCACGGGGAGAACCCACCTGCTTCCTTTGAAAACGGTAGAAAGTCCACGGACGCCTGCCTTCACATCGACGTCAGCGGCTTGCATCTGCACATCGGGCAGGTTCTCAAGGGACGTCCATCTGTTCTTAGAGAGATTCTTGTCCTGTTTGTGGTCCACTCTTCCACCTATTACTTTTATTCTGTTAATTTCATTCGTTTAAAGCTTCTTCCAGAAAATCAGCCCTCGGCACTTGTCGACTGGACTCTCCCAAGTATCTAATTGGATCATTCACTCCTAATTCATAGAATGACTTCAACCTGGAGAGACATGCAGTACAACGGCCACATCCGACATCCTCCCTTGTGTGACAGCTCCAAGTCAGTTGTAGAGGGACTCTTAATCTAATTGCTTCCGACAAGACTTCTGTCTTGTCTTTTCCATGCAAAGGGGCGATGCATTTTATCTCTGCTATGGTCGACGCCCTCCCCCCTAATGCAAAGGCCCTATTCAGCAGACCTAGGAATTCAGGTGTAGCATCAGGAAATAACTCAAGATCCCCCTTGTGATGTCCTCCAACAATCTTTGTTGCCCCAATGACCTCCGCCCAGGAAGATGCTATCGAGTAGAACACCAGATTTCTGGATGGAATGTACTCTCTGGGAATCATAGCCTTCTGCTTATACAAGGGACTTTCGGTATCAAACAACGTATCCTCAAATTCACTAAGAAACGGGATTTCCAGCGTTCTATGCTCAAGCACATCGGCCGCCCGGGCTAGTTCTGCTGCGGCTTTCTTCTCCCTCTCCTGCCTCCTGTAATAGTTGAACGAAAGAGCATAGACCTCCCAGCCTTTCTCTTTTGCAAGCCAGAGGCAGACTGCCGAGTCGATTCCTCCCGACAGGAGAACAATCGCTCTCTCATTGTAATCCAAGTGGCCTAATTATCCCCTGTATTTAGAGACGCGAGAAGGTGAGATCCCTTGTTCAGACCCTCGTATATGTAAACTCCAAGGGCCGATACATTGCTGGGCATCTTAGGGCCAATCAATTTTAAGACTTCATCTGCCATATTCTCTATTGTCGCTTCGCCTTCGAGTAGAAAGGTGCTCTCTTTGGGGAGAGAGAGATCGAAAATCCCATTGAGCCCCTCGAACTTGATCCTATAGTTGAGCTCGTTTTCCTCAATTAGATACTTACGCGAAATGAAAAGCTTATGATCAATAGCACTTACTGCCTCTTTTACCAATCTCTTTACATCCCCGAAATCTACCACCATACCTCGTCTTGGGTGACCTATGACTTCTAGCAAGATCGCCGAAGTATGTCCATGAAGAACAGAGCACTTTTTTGTCCACGGCAAGATGTGCGAATAGTCGAATGAGAATGATGGGTCGTCAAGGAAGATAGCCTCTCTCCGACCAGTGTCGGTTTCAGCTTCTGGATCTAAGACTATAGAAGTAGAGCCAAGATCATTTAAGGAGTCCGCCTTGGTTAGTCTTGACAATACGACGACGTTAAGCTTAGGATTCGCCCCTTTGATCTTTTTCACCTCTTCTCCGATACCTCCGTCACCTTGATCAAAAATGATTACTCCTTTCCTCGTGTGGAAGGTTGGTCTGATTTGTGAACCATCAGTGAGTCGGAGCTCTTTCCGATAGGAGTATTCTAGACCTGCGAATTGGAGGAGCTTCGCCACCGCCAGCTCAGAACTAGAGGCGAGTAGGTTTCCTCTGCCATCCAGGTACCCTCTACTGCGGCGGCCTATATTCAGAGTGCCAATTCTCCTTCCAAGACTCTTTGCGAGACCGTTTCTCGTCATGGAGTTTGGGTTCTTCTTTCGAACCATACGACTCCGGATGTATAGAGGACCATCCCGTTATAGCGATATCGGCTCTTGGAATATCAGGGGTTCAGAACATCCAGATCGTCCGGGAAGATTGTATTCGGGAAGACGTCTAGGACCTTGCTCATCTGCTTATTTGTGAGAGCTGGGCGGTGAACAAGGACGAGATTTCTTACTTCTGCCTTGCTCGCGACTTCGGCAGCCTGTTCTGGGGTGGTGTGTCCATACTTCTTCGCTCTCTCCTCATCTAGCTCGGCAGCCTCGTGGAAGAGATAATCTGCCCTATGAGCAAACTTGGTCAGGTCCATCTTTGAGGTGTCTCCTGTGTATACGATCTTCTTGCCGTCAAGCACGATTCTGTAGATGTAGTCCTGCTTTGAATGTACTCCCTCCATGAAAGCAAAATCGAAGGGGTAATCATTTGAGAGAGGCTTGATATCAAGGACGTCACTAACCGAGCCTACTCCGTAAAAGCTCGAGTATACCGTATCTGCAAACTCGGCAAGCCCGGGGGGACCTGAGACCTGAATTTTGCCCTTCTCCCTATGAATCAGATTAAGTGTTAGAAGCGGTAACCCCCCAGCATGGTCTCCATGAAGATGTGTGATGAATAGGTACTGAACCTGATTTGGCGTGTATCCGCTTCTCCGTAGGGAATGGATTACTTGCGGCGAGCAGTCCAAGAGTATTTTGTATTCTCCATCGATCAAGATTGCCATGCTTGCCCTTCCGTCTGAAGAGAAAGCATCTCCTGTGCCTAGGAGAATGATTTTCATATTGATACTCCACCCGCCGATGCGAATAAGTTCTTTATGCTACAGACTGTTCTACCCCTAGAACGGTTTGTTCGCAAGCCAAGCATTATACATCAGTTGATCGAACTAAGAGTGATGAATAAAATATGGAAAGAAATAGAATAATCCTAGTACTCGTCCTAGCAGCCCTAACGGTAACAGCCGCATCAGTCGCCTCCCTATCCCTGCTAAGTCCACGTACACCGCGTCCAAACTCCAATGGAGAATTTTCAATTTTCCTACCTTCACCGTTCGTTCCAAGATCACCTCTCTATTCAGAGGCGCAGCTGAACGGAGAATTTCCAAATGTGGCGTCGGTAAGTGGATTCGGGGGAGCGAAGATGGACCCTGACGTCGCAAAGGTAACAATAACCATCCTTACGGAGTCATCAACTGCCGAGAGCGCAACCAGAGAAGCAGCCGAGATCTTTAATGCACTAATTAGATCACTTCAAGAAGCGGGCATAGCCGAAGAGCAGATTAGATCCAACTCATTCAATCTCAATCCGATCTTCTTCTTCCCAAGAGACCAGCCCCCTGAGATCACCGGTTTCAGGTTAAGTCATAGTCTGAGCGTAACAGTGGCATCTTCGAATCTTGAGGATCTTGGTCTGAGAGCCGGCGATGTCGTAGACATTGCTACAGCAGCTGGAGTGACCTCAGTGTCCGGGATTCAGTTCACGGTGAGTGACGAATCAATGAGAATTCTCAGGAATGAAGCTCTGAGGAATGCAATACTAGATGCAAGAGAGAAGGCTGAGGTGATCGCTGATGCCCTCGAGGTGGAGCTCGTTGGAGTGATGTCTGTCTCCGAGAGTTCATTTTCTCCAGCACCTCGCTTTGAGGCCGATTTCGCTAGGGCAGAAGCAGCAGTTGGAGCCGCACCGCCCACACAAGTCCTTCCAAGTGAATTCGAAGTAACGGCGAACGTATTCATTCAGTATCAAATAGGTCGCTAGGTCCAGGACGAACGTATTGAAGGGCTCTCACGAGCCCCTTCAATTTTTTTAGTGGGTTAGTTTAGCTTTAGTCTGATCGGAAGGTTCTGATTTTCATTCTCAGAATCGCAAACATGACAGCTCTCCACGTCTATCGATGGTTCGAGTTGCTTATGGATATCACACAGCATGCGCTCAGTTCTGATCAGTGTACAGGCCTGAGAAAATTTTGATATTATGCTGCTTGGCGCCCTTCTCTCAACCATCATCTCTGCAACTTCCTGAATTAGGGTATCTATTCTAGAATCATTTCCAATCGTAAAAGCACTTCCTCTTGTTCCTCGGAGATAGTTACTTATCGCGGCCTGAGTAACTCCCATAACTTCTGCGGCCTCTTTCTGGCTCAGATCATACTCACCCAAAAGGCGTTTCGCTACCATAGCGCGTAACGCTGGTACTGAGGTCCTCGTTTCAATCTCGGCAGGGAGCAGCAACAACCACTTTGATCGCTTTATAATACTTAAGGTTGACTATCTTGTGAGATTCATATTCAATCTATCCAATAAAAGTAAATTTTGAGCCTATTCCCTCCTTTACTGCCTTCTTGTAAACTATAGAAGCAGTAGCCAAGTCTTGGATGGCGAGTCCTGTAGAATCGAAGACTGTAACCTCATTATTCGAGACTCTTCCCGGGATTTTATTGATTAAAACGTCTCCAAGTTCTCCATGGATATCTTCTTTCTTGATCGCATCTTCCTCGATTGCACGATTAATCTCACCTCCATGCGAAGATTGATCCCAATCATCCACAATCACTTTTGCCCGCTTGAGAGTGCTGACTTCTAGCTCCTGCTTGCCAGGAGCGTCTGCTCCCACGGCATTGACGTGTATCCCGTCCTTTACCCAGTGATTCATCACTATTGGTGACCGAACAGGGGTAAGAGTCACTAGTACATCAGAACCTGCAACGACTTTTTCTAACGGAGCATATTCGGCTTCGATATCCAGTGATGACCTGACTCTTGTTATGAATCCCTCAACCCCCTCCTTAGATCTACCGTAAACTAGGACACGTTCTATTTTCATCACTTTGCTCAAAGCGAGGACGTGAGGCTCAGACTCCGCGCCCGTTCCTACTATCCCAAGAGTAGATGAGTCATTCCTTGCCAGGGCTTCCGTCGCGACGGCACTTGCTGCCGCAGTTCGCAGGATGGTGATGAGTGTTCCATCCATGATGCAGAGGGGTTCTCCCGTCTCGGGATCGATTAAAGTCACCGTTGCCATGACCCCGGGAAGTCCTTTTTCCTTGTTTCTTGTATGTGAATTTACTATCTTAACGGCTGCCAGTTTCGCCCCATCCATATACGAAGGCATCACTCTTAGGTCACCGCCGTACTCAGGAAAGAAGAGGTACGGTTTCGAAGGCATCTGAATCCGACCACGACTCTTTTCGATGAATGATCTCTTTACTTCTGCTATCACTTCATCTATCGATACAAGCGATCTGACCGCCCCGCTATCGAGAAGGAGAGTATCCATGATCTTCGGACCAAATAGAAAGGATTAGAACCTTACGAGTTATGGATAGACTTTAGCCATCTTCTTGCCCTCTGTCTCCTCATATAATTCGATCGTTACCTCACTGCTCCCTCCACCAAGAAGCCCGGAAAACCGTCCCTTCTTGGCGGGTGTATATGTCCCATTCAAGCCCATTCCCTCCATCTTGTTTAGCTGTTCGGCCAAGTCATCGTCGTAGCCGGCAGAAGAAAAAATGAAAGATCTGCTCAAGTGAGCATGCTTCCCTTTTAGAAGTTTCAATTTGGAAAGGAATCCCTCAGCGTCAGAAGATGTGACTCTGCTAGTAATGCAGTCTGCAACGACTGAAATCTCGCCTTCGAGGAACACTACGATTTTCAATTCTCCTACAAGAGGTTCATTGTAGGTAAGTTTGATTTCAGAGGTTTTCAACTCCCTTGATAACCACAAGGAAGACCGGTAGGTAAGATAGTTCCCTTTTTCATCTTGCTCTCCTTTGATTAGTGCTTTGTATAAGGTCATGAGAGCCCGGTCGTTCATCTTTCCTAAGCTGTTGATTATTCCCTCACCCAGCGGTGAGCGCTCCCTCTTTGCGACTGATTCTAGAATAGATCTCGGCAGCTTCTTCTGAGCCAGCGCCATGATCATATTTTCTCTTGTAAGTTGATCAGACAATTTGATGATTTTGTGGGATCTGATCGGGATATATGTCTAATGATCTCATGGGTGATGCCCGTCGCCCGCAAGGGGATCAAGTTTTATGCATCGTCTCTCCCCCCAGCTACATGGGACATAAGATAGCAACAATAATTCTCTCACATGATTGTGACGAGGATCCATGTCATTTGAACAACGATGAGCAGGGAAGATGGATAAGGTCGACCCTACCAATGGAGAAATTGGGTTGGAACTGGAATCTGAAGACTATCAAGGTTTACAGCGTATCTCGTGAAGCAGAAGATGCTGGAACTTCGGATTACATCGCAAAGGTTGTTCAGACGGGGGGAGATGAACGGTAGGAATTTGACGCCTGTAGGTTTCCCCAGCAAGGGTCGCTCTTCCTCCTTCCTTGCCGCGGGTGAATAGATCGGGTCTGTAAGATCCTCATGGATCTGTCAGCGAAGGTATGTGCTTTCCCAGGTCTTCCCCCAGAACTTGGGAGAAGATCATCTACGCTGGCGTGCTTGTACCTGATGATGGGGCGTTACTGATGGTGCGTTAAAATGAGCATCGAGGTGGCAAGGGAAGTCATTGAAACCCTAGATCAAAACCTCAAGGATGACGATGTAGGTAATCCTCACTTTGGGGACCCTAGCGTAAAACCCTTCCCTCTGAATTCTGAGGGATTCAGACGGATCCAGCCCGTAAAATCCCCCAGAAAAATCGCTTGTATCGATGGTGGAAATCAAGAAATAGTAGGCGCCCCGAACTTTTCTATCCAGGTAAACAGAGTCTATTTTGGAATGTGGAATGGCAGCACCAGAATTCTGGAGAAATCTCTACCTCGGCGAGTCGAATTCTTCTCTCTGACCTTTTCCACTTTTAGGAACGGGGAGATATACTACGACACTAGACTTTTCCCTCCGCTATCTGGCGAAAAGAGACTCTTACCTGATGAAAATGACCTTTCCTTCAGCTCGACAGATAGAACCGTGACACGGGGAGGCCAGCGGGCTGATATTGAGAAGGTAGCTTCCATATCTAGACGGTTCTGCGAACTGACGTTAGCTAAACACGTAATCGAAAACGAGCTTTCAAAAGACGACGCTGTAGTACTCGATGGGACGCTTCAGACGGCTTTCACTAACGAGTCAAAGTACTTAGAAGAACTTTACTTGACCGCTGAAGAAAAGGGAGTGATTGTCACCGGACTTTCTAAGACCAGCGCCCTATTCACAGACACCGGTCTGTCGCTGCTGGGAGCAGTTGATAAGCTAGCCTCACAGAAAAAGATCAAAGTAGAATGGTACTATCCGATTGCGGAATCCACAAGCAAAGATCATAACGTGGTCATACTGGTGGTCAAGCTCAATTCAGTCTCCGAGAGGATATACAGATTTGAAGTCCAAAGGGACCAATTCAACTCACTAAGTGAGCTGCAGCTCAACGAGATCTTGACGCCGTTTGTTAAGAATTCAACCGACACTACATTCCCCGGTTATCCATACGGCCTTATCGATGCCGACCGTTTCGCACGAGTGTCATACGATGAGGTTGAACACTATCGTGCCATCCTCCTCTCGCAGATGGCGAGCATGGGTAAGTGGGGAAAATTCTCTAGACACATCAAAGCTGGGGATGCCCACAGCGTACTCAACATGTTGATAGGGTGATGGTTATGGAGGAACTTGACATAGTAGGTCAGGTAATCGCTGGCAAAGTAGCTAGCATCTTCATTCGCGAGAAAAGCGATAAGAAGATTGAACTGGGCGACTTGCTTGTCGCGGAGGAGACTGATGGAAGTTATCTTATTCTGCAGGTGTATAACTTGGCATATGGCAGCCAGATTCCGCCACTCGTACGCGAGCTTACAGCGGGTCTGAAGCTGGAAGGCTACGGAGGGAGCTTGGAGTTCCTAGATCCAAAGCTTCGGAATTATGTTTTAGCTGAGGTAAAAGC
>JAPUKB010000110.1 GCA_027295865.1 Nitrososphaerota archaeon | reverse complement strand
CAAGAGAATTCGCAATTCTTCCTCTGTCAGAATCTCTGAAGTGTTTCTTCTTGCTAGATTAAGCCTGGAGTCAGGATCCAAGTAAGTCTTTTTCTTGCCAATCCTGAAGTTAATAACGACATCGACAGAACAGACATTTCTTGTTGCTCAAAACTTCAAAGGACTAGAGGTTCTTCCTACCACTCGGCGGGCAGGACTTACGATTAACGGTTCTAAGTTGGGAAACTGTCACTTTTCAGAATCTGAGGGATTCGGAATATTATTCGCTGAGGGTCAAAACCCTAATATTCTTCGATTCGTTAGAAGGTCGACTTCTAGAATGAGATCCAGGATATCGATCCTTCTTTTGAGTCTGCTAGTGACGTTGGCTCTTCTAAGCGTCGCGGTTCCAGATTCTCGAGCGCAGGATGCTCAAATAGGCGTGACAGAGGAGACCTCGCTGCAGATAGATTCGGTGAGCACCGACCTCCTGGACCAGCTGTTCTACAATCTCGACGAGTTAGAGCCCCAAAGTCTTGATATTCACGGGAGCGGTTTTGCTGAAGGTGCTAAAGTAGAGTTCCGTCGCGTTTTCCCAAACGGAACCGTCTATTTCATCACTCCGTCGAGTGGGAAAATCACTTTCGTAGACTCGACTCTGATTCGTGTAAACGTTCCATTAGAATTGTGGCGAGACGATGACGGAAATGTGTTAACGGGTAAGTGGGACGTGCGGGTCATCAACCCCGATGGTGTCCACGGCGTCTTAGATGATGGACTTGAGGTTACTACTTACCACGGCCTAACGCGTGCTGAACGCGAGGAACGAGACGCAGATCCCTTGGACCCCTTTTCGCTTTGTATCATTGCTACCTCAGCCTACGGTTCGGAGATGGCACCAGAAGTCCAATTCCTCCGAGGCTTCCGGGACGAGACGGTCCTTTCCACCTTTGCGGGGAGGAGTTTCATGGATGCTTTCAACTCATTCTACTATTCTTGGAGTCCGGGCGTGGCAGATTCCATCCGGGAGGATGATCAGGCTAAGGCTTTCACTCGAGGCATGATAGTTCCACTCCTAGGGGTGCTCTCTGTTTCGTCCAGCGTTTATGTTCTGCTCTCCTTCATGCCCGAACTCGGTGTAACCCTAACAGGCTTCGTAGTGAGTTCCATGCTTGGAGCAATCTACCTCGCGCTACCAATGTTCGCTCTACTCAGGTTGATGTCTCGGTCAATGCGCCGTGTTATCATGAGGAAGGGAATGGTTTTGCTCCTGGTCTCCTCGGCTACAGGATTTGCAATTACGTCCCTAGGAGTCTACTCTCTTTCTTCGTATCTGGCTATGTTTGGAAGCGCCACCCTTATTCTTTCCTCAATGTTTGCTGGGGCCCTCATCGTTTCTTCTTTGATCTTGGTGCTCGCAGGCCCAACTTATCTGCGGATAAATTCCATGTGGCATGTTATGACGCGATCGTAAGAACAAAGGTAAGTAAGTAAGCGAAAAATAGAGCAAAGTTGATTCTCAACAACCTGATATGTCATCATATCTATATCTGGCTTTTTGGGAAGACGAGATATCAGCCAATGCGTACGGGAACGTATTCGATGCCTTCATTCCTGATGGCCGTCAAGCAGAGCAGGGTTCCTGAACCCAAGGACGGACTAAAGAAACGAGCTGATAATTTATCCCCTGACCATTTTATCTGATGAGGGGATGTGTGGAATAGGATGAGAAGGAGTCTCCGAATATTTATTACCGACTCTGGCGATAGAGACGTGTTCTTAGGACGCCTTGGAAGGTAAAGGCTACTCCCAAGACAGCAAGAATTATGATGCCGACAAATCCCGTGCTGGCGACGAGTCCCGCCATGAAAAACTGACCGCCAACTACTGTCACGCCTTGCGGAGATCCTCCTATCAGAAGTCCTATTCCGTTGCCAATATATTCGGCTATTGTGGGACCACGGTAGCCAGTTACCATCTCAAAGGTGTACATATTAGCTGAGATATACCAGAGAGCAGCCAGAGCCAATAGAATTATTCCTACGACCTGTGTGATCCTCAAGTTCCTTAGCATTGGTGTATCCTGAACCATATTCTTAAGAGTTCGCCCAAGACACGATCTATAGCTAGCTCACAAAAAGCAGTCGGGTACATGAAATCTCATACCGTCAAAAAGTGCAGAAATAATCGCTTTTGGCTTGAGTTTCGAGTTTGAAGAAGTGGGATCGGTCCGAGCTATGAGCTATGATAATGGGCCAACTTCCGCCGGGCGACAACCCTCTTTAGATATATTAGATATCGGATCGTCGGCATAGTCGAGTATAGGCTCTTTTTCTCCTCGCTGGCGAAACAGACGCACCTGAGGTTAGTAACGCTTTGTGGGGGAGGAACCTGCTAATGCTCCTGGAGGCATAGAGCGGCCTCAACGACCAGCCCCAATTCAGGACAATTTCCCAGATCCTGTAATATCCGAACCAGAGCCCGAACCTATACCGGAGTCTGAAAATATAGGATTGAATGTCGTGATCAATGAAGTTGAGGCTAACCCATCCGGTCTCGATGTTGAATCCGGAAGTTAGTAGCCCTTATTGGGTATTTTTCTTATCTACTGCTTAGCCTGCAGATTCTTGTTCCATGAGAAACACTCCATCCGAAGCCGACCATCTCAATGTCACTTGATAGAATCCATCCCGACCGTCCAGACCCTTGTACTCCGTTCTGTACATGAAATAATACGGATTCTCCCCAAATAGAGCACCAACGAAAGAGACTTTGTCTATGTCCGGGGATAGGATACTAGTGACCGCAGAAGGCATCAATATGGATGGGCCGATTGCATTCTCATTCAGCAACTCAACCTGCGAGGGAACCATCTCTATACTGTCGAGTGATCTCCGCATGATTGAGAGGGCAGGCTGTTCCCCAAAGTTATGTATGATAAGCTCTATCTGGAATTTCTGAACACCATCCTCAAAACTAGCTGGATTTGTACAATCGATCGTCTCTATCTCGCACCAAACGTTGTAATGAACCCATATATTATTTGACGTGAATACCCACAGGATACTCTCATCCAAACCGATCCAAGGGCGAAATCTTTCGCTCTGTTCTTGCCTTAGGAGGTCAAGCTGTTGTTGTGCTGAAATAGCTTGAGCTTGGGCAGCTTCAGCTTGGGATTGAGCAGCTTCAGCTTGAGCTTCGACGTACAGTAGCTGTGCCTCAGCTGCAACCACTTGTTGTTGGGCCGCATCCACTTGCCGGTTTGCTGCCTCTACTTGCTGAGCTGCTGCATCAGCGATACGTTCCGAAGCCCTCGCTTCAGCATCGACTGCAAAAAGGGTCAACACTGAGATGACAAGAGCAGCACCTGCTACGACCGCAATCGTCAAATTGCTACCTACCAGTCCCTTATCAATAATATCCGAACCGGTTTTGGCCTTCCTTCTGGGTTTCTTAGACATTTTTTGGACTAATCATACCGTTTCATTATTATTACTTTAGTGTTTGAAATCAGAATCCGAAGCCCCAGATGAAATTAAATCAGCCGGTCGTCCGCCATTTCCAGGGTCCCGAAATGCTATTCAACGGCCGATATTTATTTATGAGCCCCATTCTAACACTTATTTCAGTATGGGCCAGGCAGGACTTGAACCTGCGACCGTAGCGCCATGATCTTCATGATCTCGCCGTTTCCTTACTGTGTAGTTGTAAGGGCGATGTCCTAACCAGGTTGCCCGAACACGCACTCGTCTTCTACCGTTCCCTAGACGACTGGCCCACAAAAAGGGAGCAATTGAGCGAGACCTTAAAGGGTTTTTGATACCCTTGATCAAAATGCCCAAAACCCCTTAAACCTGCAACTCATTTAGCTTTTCCAGGCGTTCAAAATGAACAAGAGAAAGTTGGTCATCGATCCAACTATTGCCGGTATCTCGGGTGATATGATCGTCAGTGCTATAGTAGATCTCGGGGCAGATGAAAAGGGAACAGTAGATGCAATGGAATCTGTAGGGAGACATCTGGAAGGCTGTAAACAGGTGAAAGCTCAGTTCCGCGATGTAACGAAGAACAACTTCAGAGCAAAGTACCTGAGTCTAAACCTCGAGGAAGAGGGAAGAGATAGAGACTATGTGTCATTGGAAGGTGCTCTAAAGGACACGCAAAGAGAACTAGGTGTCTCAAAAGCAGCTGAAGGTTTTGCTTTAAGATCGCTTGACCTCTTGTTTAACGCAGAGGCATCATTGCACCATCAAGATGTGAAGTCGATACATCTTCACGAGGCGGGTTCTGTAGATACGCTAGTCGATTTCCTGGGTGCTTCATTTGCGTTAGATGATCTTAAGTTATTCAATGACACTGATATCTACTCTACACCTGTTGCAGTTGGTGGAGGTTCCCTTACCTTTTCCCACGGAACCCTCTCGAATCCATCTCCCGCCGTTTTGGAGATCGCGCGAAGGTGCGGCATTGTAATAGTGGGAGGTCCTGTTAATGCCGAAACAGCTACTCCAACTGGTCTAGCAATGCTCGGCTCTCTAGACTCAAGGGCTCTTGAATCATATCCGAGATTTAGGCCCCATGCCGTGGGAATAGGTGCCGGGACCAGGGAGTTTGAAGGTGTTCCTAACATTCTCAGGATGACAATAGGTGAATCTCTCAATTTGATAGTTGAAGAAATAGTCGTCTTGGAGACAAATCTTGACGACCTTACAGGTGAGGAAATCGGTTACGCGACAGAAAGGATTCTGGAAGAAGGTGCCAAGGATGTTAGTGTCATCCCCGCCATGGGAAAGAAGGGAAGGCCGGGATTTATCATGAAAGTTATTACCGAGTCGCCTAGATCGGAAGAACTAGCAAATATCATAATGAAGGAAACTGGGACACTGGGGGTTAGAGTTACCTCGACTCCTAGGTATGTTGCAAGTAGGAATTTTGAAACGCTGCACTTCACCATTGATTCAGCCGAGGAGATCGTTAAAATGAAGATTTCGCGTGATGGCCGCGGGAATTTGATAGCCATGAAGCCCGAATATGAAGATGTAAGATACCTGGCAAGGAAGTACAAGAGACCTCTAAGGACCGTTAAAGAAGAGATTATTGAGCAAGCAAGGAAGAAACTAGCGACTTAAGCGTTTTACGATCAGTGCGGCTACAACTCCAGCTGCAACTCCCGAATCTATGTTTACCGTAGTTATACCCAGTGAGCAAGCTTGAAGCATGCTCATTAGAGCTGCGACTCCTTTTTCGCCATACCCATAGCCGAAGGAAGTTGGAACTCCGATGACTGGCACATCCACCAATCCTGCGATTATGGATGGCATTGCGCCTTCCCTGCCCGCCACTGCGATTATGACATCAACGTCCTCTTCGATGATGGATCTCATGGAAGTAAATAACCTATGAATGCCAGCTACGCCAACATCATACGAGGTAATGACTCTACAATCTGTCTCCTCAAGAACGACCTTGGCCTCCTCTGCTACAGGTATGTCTGCAGTCCCCGCAGTTATGATTGCTACACCCCCTTTCCTTAGGTTATGGTTTCTCTGAGATTTCTTTGATTCTGTCTTCGAGAGGACCATCATTCTGGCGAGATCATTTTTTCTCATGCGGATCCCCTTTGGAACTGCTCCCCTTACAGCCTCCTCGTGCTTCGACTCCATCCGGCTTATGATTACCTTTTTGCTATCCCGAAGCATTCCAATGGCAATCTTGGCAACATGTTTGGGTAACTTGCCATCCGCTAGAATTATTTCAGGTATACCCCTTCTAGAAAGCCTGCCGGTATCAATCTTAGCTATGCCTTCGATCTCGCTCACAGAGTTCATCTTCAACAATTTTTCAGCTTCCCTAATGGAAAGATTCCCA
>JAPUKB010000011.1 GCA_027295865.1 Nitrososphaerota archaeon | reverse complement strand
CCGGCGGGCCCGCACCTCATCTAAGGGGCGATAAAGAGGGTTTCATTCTGTGTCTAGCCGGGTCGGCAGCACCCCACCCGAGGCCTCTTGGGGTTTCCATTTCGAGCGAACATCAAAATTTTGGCTGCTGCATAATTCGTTCAAGCTAGAATACTATTTTCCAAATCAAAGGGCTAGTTCTGAACTAATGAATGCTAAAATACAAACTATCTACAATAAATCAAGATTATGAATTCATTTGGAATTAGCAAGTTAATCCCAATTGTCGTAGTCGTCTCTTTAGGAGCTCTCATCGCCGTCATCTTTCTCCTTTCCGCGGATCCAGTGGGGCCTCTACCGCCGGCCTCGGATAGGCCACAACCAGCCGCAGCGATGACTTTCACTTTGACAAGTTTGAACACCAAGTGGACTCGGAATGCAGTGGAGAATCCAACTCTCGAGGTCCCATTGGGTTCTGTAGTTCAAATAGTTCTAGAAAATGACGCCCGTCCCTCATCAGTTCGCGATATCTGACTTTGACGTTAGAAGTGAGATTCTGAATCAATGGGATCGTTTGACTGCAATGTTTACGGCCGACGAAACAGGAAGATTCACGTATGTTTGCATCATCCATCCAGGTCGAATGGATGGAACAATAGTTGTGACCCCTTGACCTGGTGAAAGATGAGGTCGTGTGAGCTCCCGGAGAAGAATTAGATACCCAAAGCTTCAGAGAGTTTTAGAAGTCCAATCTTGACATTCTACAGAACGGGACACATTCTGGTGGCGTCTTTTCTAGGATAAAGGATATATGTAACATACTTCCCGCGTAATATATAGCACTAGCTTTTGCTAGATTTTGAAAATATAAAGTGATTTTGCATGCCTGAAGATGAAGAACAAGAGCTTAAGGTGACGGATCACCTCCTCGTACCCAAGCATGAGATTCTCAATGAAAAAGAGGTCAAGAACGTCTCCGTGCAGTACAACGCTACTCCGGATCAATTTCCTTACATTCAGATTTCAGATCCCGCTTTGAGGGAACTTGAGCCAAAGGTTGGCAATCTGGTGAAGATAACTCGACAGAGTCAGACAGCGGGGGAGACGATTTATTACAGGTTTGTAGTGGAGGCGTAGGAGAACGGGAACCAGACAGCACTCTGACGTTGACTCTTGGATCGTCCTAGATGACATCCTCAAGAAGGAAGGAGTGGCTAGGCAACATCTCAATTCCTATAACGAATTCATAGAGCGGGGAATTCAGAACATAATAGACGAGAGCCGTGGAATTGAGGTAGAATCTCTAGGAAATCCGTACAAAGTCAAGTTCGGAAAACTTCGGCTCGGTAGCGCACGAGTAGTTGAGATTGATGGTTCTGTAAGTAGTGTTCTCCCTCTAGAATCTAGACTCCGAACCCTCGCCTATCATGCTCCAATTCATCTGGAAATGATTGTTGAGGAGAGTGGTGTCATAAGAGAGACCCAGAGTCAGCATGTTGGTGACCTTCCCGTAATGGTAAGATCGGACCTTTGCCTCACGAGTAGAATGACAAATGAACAGCTTGTCGAAGTGGGTGAGGATCCCTTAGATCCTGGAGGATATTTCATCATAAACGGCTCGGAGAGAGTTATTGTAGGGCTCGAGGATCTGTCACCTAATAGAATTCTAGTCGAGATTGATAAGGTAGGGGGTAACCTAGTCTACAAGTCAAGAGTGTACTCCTCGATAGTGGGATATCGTGCCAAGCTGGAGGCAACGCTCAAAGCTGACGGAGCTATTAATGTCAAACTCCCGAGTTCCCCAGTTGATCTACCTTTGGTAGTTATCATGAGAGCGCTCGGGATCGAAACGGATAGGGAGATAGCTGCTATCATCTCCTCTCAGACCGAAATGGAGGATCTCTTGGAAGTATCTTTTGAAAAGGCGACGGACATAAAATCACAAGAAGATGCGCTCATGTTTATCGGAAATAGAGTCGCTCACGGAATGCTCGATGAATTCAGGATTAGGAAAGCCCAATCCGTTCTGGATTGGGGAATGCTCCCTCACCTGGGGAAGACCCCTCAGGACAGATACGATAAGGCTCTCTTTCTGGGGGAGTCGATCTCGAAGCTGCTTGAGCTAAGACTCGGTTGGACAGATCAAGACGACAAGGATCATTATGGGAACAAGGTTATCAAATTTGCTGGTCAGATGATTGCTGACCTCTTCAGGACGGCCTTCCGCAATCTGACTAGGGATATGAAATATCAGCTCGAAAGGACCGGGCAGCGGAGGGGAATGAATGTAGTTGGAGCCGCGATTAGGCCTGGGATCATTACTGACAAATTGAACAATGCCGTCTCAACGGGAAATTGGGGGAGAGGAAAGGTGGGAGTCACCCAGCTCCTCGATAGGACAAATTACCTCTCCTCGCTGAGCCACCTAAGAAGAATTCAGTCGCCACTCAGCAGAAGCCAACCGAATTTCGAGGCCAGAGATCTGCATGCCACCCACTATGGCAGAGTCTGTCCAAATGAAACACCTGAGGGCGCAAACTGCGGTTTGGTAAAGAACCTTGCATTGTCAGCCATCATCTCGGTTAGCTCGCAAGCATCCGATGTGGTAGATCGATTGAATGACTTGGGTGTGATAAGCACCAGAGAGCTCGATCAGGAAAAGAAGGCAGAGTGGGCTAAGGTTTTCGTAGAAGGCAGGTTCCTGGGTTATGTTCTAGACGGCGATAATCTCTCTCGGCAAATCAGGGCACTCCGAAGGCAGGGCCAGATACATCCACACGTGAGCATCAGCGTTTTCCATCCAAAAGACACTAGAGCTTCAAGTCGAATATATGTCTCCCTCGGATCTGGTAGGGTTCTAAGGCCCCTGATTATCGTCGAGAACGGAACTCCCCTCGTGACTAAGGAAATTATCCAAAGAGTTGCTCAGGGCGAGCTTAGCTGGAAAGATCTTCTACATATGGGCGTAATCGATCTGGTAGATGCGAATGAAGAGGAGAACGCCTATGTCGCTCTGGGTTCGGACTCAATAACCAAAGATCATACTCATATGGAACTATTCCCTGCTTCGATCCTTGGGGCAACCGCTTCACTGATACCTTATGCAGAACACAATCAATCGCCCAGAAATACCTATGAATCGGCTATGGCGAAACAATCCCTCGGATTCCCAAGCCCCACGTTCGGCTTCAACACGATGGTTCGGGAGCACCTTCTTGTCTACCCACAACGCGCTCTGGTTGCTACAAGATCAACTTCCCTGCTGAACCTGGATAGGAGACCAACTGGACAGAACTGCATCGTTGCCGTATTGGCATATGAAGGATATAATATCGAAGATGCGATAGTGGTGAACAAGGGAGCTATCCAAAGGGGGCTAGCTCGGTCATTCTTCTACAGACTGTATGATGCCGCGGCAAAGCAATATCTTGGAGGTATGCGAGATAGCTTCGAGACTCCATCTTCTGATGGGAATGTCAGAGGTTATCGAGGTGAAAAATATTACCGTCTACTAGAGAGTGACGGTGTGATCATGCATGAATCCGTAGTCAACGGTGGAGATGTAATCATCGGTAGAACCAGTCCTCCTAGATTCATGGAGGAGTATAAAGAATTTGAAATAAAGGGACCGTACCGGAGAGATACATCTGTAGCAGTAAGACCTACTGAATTCGGGGTCGTTGACGCCGTCTTCATGACTGAGAATCTAGATGGAGAAAAAATGTACAAGGTGAGAGTCAGAGATATGCGGATTCCCGAGATTGGAGATAAATTTGCCTCCCGACATGGGCAAAAGGGAGTCATTGGTTTAGTAGTCGATCAGGAGGATTTGCCGTATACAGAGGATGGGGTAGTTCCAGATGTGATGATTAATCCGCATGCCTTTCCTTCGAGGATGACTGTAGGACAATTCGCAGAATCAATTGGCGGGAAAGTGGCTTCGCTGCGTGGTCAGAGGGTAGACGGAACGACCTTCACCGGGGAAGGAGCGAAGGATCTGGGGAAGGTTTTGGAAAGCCAGGGGTTTAGATCCACTGGGAGAGAGATCATGTATGATGGGCGAACTGGAAAGAAGTATGAGGCCGATATTTTCATTGGGGTCGTTTACTACCAGAAGCTGCATCACATGGTGGCAGACAAGATCCATGCACGAGCACGAGGTCAGGTACAAATGCTGACAAAACAGCCAACAGAGGGACGTGCGAGAGGAGGAGGATTGCGGTTTGGCGAAATGGAACGAGATTGCCTAATAGCATACGGCGCAGCGATGGTACTAAAAGATAGACTTCTAGATGAGTCAGACAAGACTGTAATCAACGTATGCGAGAAGTGTGGACTAATCGCTTACTATGATAATCAGCAAAGGAGGTACATTTGCAAAGTGGATGGTGATCAAGGCAGGATATCTAGCGTTGTTATAGCCTACGCCTTCAAGCTATTGCTTCAGGAGATGATGAGTCTCAACATAGCGCCAAGACTACTTCTCAAAGACAAGGTCTAGGGGAAGAAAAAGATGTCAACAGATGAGACGATGAAAGCTGTCGGAGGGATACAATTTGCTGTCTTCTCTCCTAGCGAAATAAGGAAATATTCTGTAACTGAGATCACCGCACCGGAAACGTACGATGAGGATGGCCTGCCGGTCCAAGGTGGCTTGATGGACAACAGGCTTGGCACCCTGGAACCTGGACAGAAATGTGGTACGTGTGGCAACACAGCGTCTAGATGTCCTGGTCATTTTGGACATGTGGAACTCGCTGAACCGACTTTGCATATAGCGTTTGCGAGCGATATTCATAAGCTTCTTCTGACCTTTTGTAGAGCCTGCGGGAGAATTAGGCTTGACGACGAAGAAAAGGCACGATACCTTGAAAGAATAAGCGGCCAAGCCAGTCGTACCCCTGTCCTTAGGGCTAAGATAGCCAAGGAGATCGTGGCGAAGGCCAAGAAAATTACATCTTGCCCGCACTGCGGGAAAGAGCAATATCCCATTGAATTCACCAAACCAACTATCTTTCACGAGATTACCGAAGGCGGAGGTGCTACTAGGATGTTGCCTGTAGCAATCCGCGAACGGTTAGAAAGAATTCGGGATGATGAATTGATATTCCTAAATTTCAATTACAAATCGGCCAGGCCTGAATGGTTTGTGCTCCAAGTTCTACCCGTACCACCAGTTGCAGTTCGACCATCTATAACCCTGGAGTCAGGAATACGGTCCGAAGATGACCTTACCCACAAGGTTGTCGATATACTCAGGGTCAACCAGCGAGTGCGAGAGAGTAAGGAATCAGGAACACCACCGTTAATCGTACAAGATCTTGTTGACTTGCTACAGTACCATGTAACAACGTTCTTCGACAATGAAGTTTCTGGAATCCCTCAATCTCATCACAGATCTGGCCGTCCTTTGAAGACATTGAGTCAACGGCTGAAAGGAAAAGAAGGCAGGTTTAGGGGAAGTCTCTCTGGAAAGAGAGTAGATTTTTCAGCCAGAACGGTTATTGCGCCAGATCCTAGCCTTGACATATCTGAAGTGGGAGTTCCACTAGATATCGCTCGCCGTTTGACTGTACCTGAGCCTATCTCTGCATGGAATCGATCACATTTCAAATCACTGATAATCAACGGCCCAGCAACCTATCCTGGTGCCAATTATATTATACGGCCAGACGGTGTGAAGATCAGACTTGATTATGTCACAGATAGAGAGGCCCTCGCAGATTCTCTGTCTGACGGTTTCATTGTGGAACGGCATCTCCTAGACGGTGATATTGTGCTTTTCAACAGACAACCGTCGCTCCATAGGATGTCTGTGATGGCACATCGTGTCAGAGTACTTCCTTATAGGACCTTTCGACTCCACCCTGCGGTTTGTCCTCCATATAACGCGGACTTCGATGGAGATGAGATGAATCTTCACGTGCCTCAAAGCGAGGAGGCAAGGTCGGAGGCTCTGACGCTAATGCGAGTTCATGATCAAATTATTTCCCCGAGGTACGGCGGTCCCATTATTGGAGCCATAAGGGACTTTCTCACAGCAGCGTTTCTCTTGACAAGAGATGAGACCCTCCTGGACGAGGACGAATTCGCCGACCTTGCTCTAGCCGGCGGGTATGTAGGCCCGTTGCCGACACCTTTCCGCTCCAAACCTAAGCGAGTCTATTCTGGGAAACAACTCTTCTCACTTTTCCTCCCGAAAGATTTCAGCTATTTCATGATGTCGAAATGGGCACGGAGTCTAAAGACGGCAGAGAACGATGTCCTCATACGGTCAGGAAAATTGGAAAGAGGAGTAATAGACAGAGCTGCGATAGGTTCGGAGGAGCCCGATAGCATTCTACATAGAATCGCAAAGGACTATGGGGCAGAGGAAGCACGCACGTTCTTGAACTCTGTGCTTTCTGTACTTCGTGCATTTATCACAAGGATGGGATTTACGTATGGGCAAGACGAACTATATTTGGATGAAAAAGCAGAGAAGATGGTCAAGAGCGGTCTTGCCGATTCATACCTCAAGGTCAAGAACCTGTTCAACCAATTTCATTCTGGGAAACTTCTCTCGACCAAAGGTCTGTCGCCTGAAGAGGCTCTAGAATTCTATATTGTAAATGAGCTTGCAAAAGCACGAGATCGCGTCGGCCGCATCGCGGATGAAGCTCTCCCATTGAACAATTCTGGAGTGGTTATGGCCAGGACTGGAGCGAGGGGGTCGAGTCTAAATCTGGGGCAAATGACCGCCGCATTGGGCCAGCAATCTGTAAGAGGAAAAAGAATTGAACACGGGTACAAAGGACGCGCACTATCGCAGTTCCCCGTGGGGGACGATTCCCCTGATTCCAAAGGATTTGTCAAATCAAACTATAGAGAGGGACTTTCACCGACTGAGTTCTTTTTCCATGCCATGGGTGGGAGAGAGGGACTTGTTGATACTGCCGTTAGGACCCAGCAGAGTGGGTATATGCAGAGGCGCTTGGTAAACGCTCTTGAGCACTTGAAGGTTGAATACGACCTAACGGTGCGTGATCCCCATGGACACATAATTCAATTCCTTTATGGAGAAGACGGCATAGACCCCGCGAAGAGCGATCATGGAAATGCAGTTAACACTGCCAGACTAATAGAAACGGAGAGCATTGAACACAAGTCGAAAACGAAATCTCACATTTCGGAGATTGACTCCGTAATCGCTCATTATTCAGACGGGTTGAATCCTATGATGCTAAAGACGCTAAAAGCGCAATTCACTAAGAGATCACTGACCCCCGAAGGTATGAGGAGAGTTATGGCGAAGACCATGGAATTGATCAAGAAAGGCGCAATTGAGCCGGGTGAAGCCAGTGGAATAGTGGCGGCTCAGTCAATCGGAGAACCCGGAACACAGATGACCTTGCGAACGTTCCACTTTGCAGGAGTTCGTGAGAGAGATGTTACTCTCGGTCTGCCGAGACTCATCGAGCTCGTAGATGCTCGAAAGATTCCTGCAACACCAACCATGAACGTCTTCCTCGATAAGACACATCGTTCTTCTGAGGCAAAGGCAATGAAAGTTGCCCGATCGATCCTCTTTACTAAAATTGCAGATGTAATTGCTTCGAGTGAAGTAGACTTTGTGGGAGGGGTTAAACTCTACGTCGATGAGCAGAAGCTCAAAGATAGGGACTGTGTTTTGGAGGACGTCAAAGACGTAGCAAAGGTGGGCAAACGGAAGATAGAGCTAGACGAGGATAAGAAAGTGGTCTCGATTCGGCTGGAGGGGGCAGACATCCCAGCACTATTCACCCTAAGGAATAAGGTTCTGAATCAGAGAGTGCACGGTATTCCGGGAGTTGGCCGAGTAACTATGCTCAAGGAAGAGGACGAGTGGGTAATACAAACCTCTGGCTCCAATCTCGGCAAACTCCTTAAGATGCCGGGCGTCGATTCAGTGCGCACTACCACTAATAACATTTGGGAAATTGCGACAGTGCTCGGTATCGAAGCTGCAAGGTCAGCTCTTATCAACGAGGTCACGTCAACTCTTGACGAGCAAGGACTGGAGGTCGATATTAGACATATATTGTTGGTAGCAGATTTGATGACGTCGAAGGGGGTTCTTCAATCGATCGGCCGGCACGGAATCGCCGGCTCTAAGGGCAGTGTTTTAGCAAGGGCCGCCTTTGAAATCACAGTCCCTACCTTGGCCGAAGCAGCCGTCACAGGTGAGATTGAAGCACTCAAGGGAGTGACAGAGAATGTCATAGTTGGCATGTCCATCCCCGTCGGGACCGGAATCGTCGATCTCTTCATGAAACGGTGAGTTGAACCAGGAGGAATTCGAATGGACACCAAGGTCCTCGCCAAGAACCTCAGAGAAGTGAAAAAGACTGGAAAATTCATCCTCGGTTACAAAGCAGTCTCAGCGTCAGTAAAGGGATCGAAGATTATCCTATGTAGCTCTTCGCTAAATCAAGATCATCTCTCTAATATCCAGGAGATGTGCAAGGAATCGGGTGTACCCATGTCAAGAATAGAGACAAACTCTCTTGGGCTCGCAAAACTCATTGGAAAACCGTTTAGAGTCTCAGCTCTTTCGATTAAGAAT
>JAPUKB010000109.1 GCA_027295865.1 Nitrososphaerota archaeon | reverse complement strand
AAAGCTCGCTATCTGCTCAAGCTTCCGAACGGTAACCAAGAATCCCCCGGACAAATGTTTAGGCGAGTAGCTACTGCTATTGCATCTGCCGATAACGACTTTGGAGATTTCGATCCGAAAGAATCAGAGGCGATATTCCTTGAAATGATGCAGAAATTCGAATTCCTCCCCAATTCTCCGACTTTGATGAATGCTGGCGCCTCTTTAGGACAACTCTCAGCGTGTTTCGTTCTTCCCGTTGCAGATGACACTCAGTCAATACTTGATGCTGTGAAGACACAAGCTATGGTACAGAAAACAGGTGGGGGAACGGGTTTCTCATTCAGTAGACTAAGACCTGAAGGTGATCAAGTAGGTTCGACCGGGTCAGTTGCTTCAGGTCCTGTCTCATTCATGCAATTATTCGATAAGTGTACTCAAGTGATAAAGCAAGGAGGAAAGAGAAGAGGAGCAAACATGGGTATTCTAAGCGTCGATCATCCTGACATAATTGAGTTTATCGACATGAAAAAAGATAACATGAATCTTCCTGACCAAGGGAAGGTTATGAAGGAGTTCAACATTTCTGTTGCCATTACGGATCTCTTCATGGAACGGGTGAGAAATGATGAGGAGCACGTCTTAATCAATCCGCGAACGGGAGAAGAGGTCCTGAAATGCGAGAATTGTGGAAAAAACATTTTCGATATAGTTATGCAAACATGCGGGCTATGTGGAGGGAAAGGGATAAGAATCAAAGCAAGGGAGATTTGGAATCGGATAATAAATAACGCCTGGGCATGTGCTGATCCTGGTCTTATCTTCATCGATAAGATAAACGGCAGTATGTCGAACCCAATGCGGGATCATTTCAAGATAGAAAGCACAAATCCGTGCGGAGAAGTGCCACTACTTCCAAACGAGAGTTGTAACCTTGGTTCCCTAAATCTTTCGAGCTTCCTCGACGGCGATAAGATAGATTGGCCTAAGCTCCGCACTAGAGTTCGAGATAGCGTCCACTTCCTTGATAATGTGGTCACCGTTAACAAGTATCCGACTCCTGAGATAAGAGAATTGTCGCATGACATGCGCCGCCTAGGCCTAGGTGTCATGGGTTTTGCCGATATGCTCAGCAGACTCGCTATTCGATATGGCAGTCAGGAATCCTTCGACTTGGCTCGAAAAATATCGCGTTTCATCAGCGAAGAGGCATGGAAGATGTCTGAGGAACTTGCCTCGACTCGTGGTGTATTCCCCTTATGGGAAAAAAGTGATTTTGTTGCTAAGGGAAAGAAAGTTCGAAATGTGAATACTACTATTATTGCTCCTACAGGTTCGATTGGAACTATTGCTGGCTGCTCCCCGGGTATCGAACCACATTATGCTCTTATTTTTACTCGTCGATCACGTATCAAGGAAAGAAGTGAAGATTTTGAAGTCCTCCATTACCTCAATGACGATTTTGTCAAAGCCCTCAGAGAAGAGCATCTCGAATTGAATGAACATGAAAAAGATGAAATCTCAAGAAATGGTGGAAGCATACAGAATATTTCTTGGATCCCCAAGAACCTCAAGGCGAGGTTTGTTATAGCTGCAGATATAACACCAGAACAGCATGTACTGATGCAATCTGCCTTCCAAGAATTCGTTGACAACGGGGTGAGCAAGACCATAAACCTCGCGAACGAGGCATCGACAGATGACGTGGAGAAAGCCTACACCCTGGCCTACGAAACGCATTGCAAAGGGATTACTGTATATCGGGATGGATCACTTGATGTTCAAGTCTTGGAAACCAAGAAGACGAAGACTGCCCGCGGGTCGATCTCCGGAACTGAACGTGAAGGCATTGGAACTACTCTGCCAGGAGGCTATTTTCGTCCCGAATTCTTGGAGGGGAGGACATATCGTTTCACATATAACAACTCAGGCCTCTTCATCACCGTGAATAAGGATGAGAGAGGATCAGTCCGTGAAGTATTCATCGAACGGGGCAAGTCGGGCGATGAAGAAAAAGCTGCGTATGAAGGGTTAGGTAGAACTATTTCGATCGCACTCCAGAGTGCGGTAGACATTAAGGAACTGATCAAGACCCTGCGTGGCATACAGACTAGGAATGTTTCTTGGCATAAGACTAAAGACGGTAGTATTCCTATTAGATCTGTTCCAGACGCGCTAGCACACGCTCTCGCGCAGTCGATTCACAGCGAAAGCCAATCCATTCCGCGTCAACATCATCCAGGAGAAGTCGGTGAGAAATGTCCGAGTTGTCAAGAATACTCATTCGTTCATATTGAGGGATGTAATAAGTGCCTTACCTGTGAGTTTTCCGAGTGCAGCTGACCCGCTCGATATTTCGTATATGTCCTAATCGTGATTTCTGCCCCGTTTGTTCTAGCTGCGGGTGCGCAGCATGTGACTATTCGAAATCTTTGGTTAATACCAATCCGAGCAAGACCGCTCGGATTAGCTTCCCGTTGAAGATTTGATTGAAGTATTTGGCATGCCGAGTCCCATCAATTCCTGGATGGATCTCATCAGCTCTTGGGAATGGATGCATGATCACCACGTCTTTACCTTTCTTTTCGAGCGTGGGCAGGTCGATCCGATACGATCCCTTCACTCTTTCGTACTCCTGGGGATCAGGAAATCGCTCCCTTTGGATCCTGGTAACATAAATGATATCTAGACTCTCCTCAAGGTCATCCAAACTTTCATGTTCTGAAATCTCTATCTTGTCTTCCACTTGGAGCAGGGCTTCTCTCCTTATCTTGAGCGGTGGAGGAGAGATGAGATAGACCTTAGGAGCATAGTTTGAGAGTGCATAAAGAAGTGAGTAAACGGTCCGTCCATATTTCAAATCACCCACTATCGCAATCCGAAGTTCGTCTATCGTCCCCTTCTCTTTTTTCATTGTGTACAGATCAAGCATCGCTTGGGTTGGATGTTCCTCACTTCCGCTTCCACCATTAATCACCGGCCTTTCACTGATCTCTGCCGCAAACTTAGCTGCTCCCTCTTTCTGGTGTCTCAGGACCAGGACATCTGCATACTGGCCCATTGTTCGGACAGTATCTGAGAGATTCTCTCCTTTTTCTGCAGCCGACAGTGTAGGTTCTGAGAAACCCAATGAAATCCCGCCAAGTGCCGCCATGGCAGCTTCGAAGCTAAGCCTCGTCCGAGTGCTCGGCTCAAAGAACATCAACCCCAGAACCTTATGCCTCAGCATTTGACTGTCACCAGTTGCGTTCTCTGAGAATCTATCCGTTTTCGAAAAGAGATATTCCAGATCGTCTCTGCTAAAGTCTTTGATTGAAACGATATCTCTCCCGTAAAACGGATTATCCATAATGATTCATAAGAAGGAGGCGATTCGCCTTTTAACCTTGAAAAGTTTGGATTGAAAGCAAAGGGAGCACATATTCCTCCACGTTGTTCATGTATACATGTACTTCCTGTATAATAATGCCATTACATATATATTCGTGACTTCTGTGGTCTAATTAAATGAGTAAAAGAATTCTGGTTGCAATAAATGAAACATCTAAAGGGGTTGTAGAATACGCTATAGGCATAGCAAAGTCCACCGGATGGGATCTAATTCTGCTTCATGTTGTTGAAAAACAACTCGCCTCCAAGCAGTTGGAAGAGATAGTTCGTGTAGAGGGACGTGACGAATGGGTAGGCAAGGCTTACCTTACCACTAGATTAGACAATATTATGAAGGTTTCCGCCCCAGACATTTGGACAAGCGGGGTCCGATATTCTACGGACATTGGCGTAGGCGATCCAACAAAGAAGATTCTTGAAGTTGCCCGAACTCTTGGAGCTAACATGATTATCGCTGGCTTTGTCAACCTTAAAGGGGTTGAGAGAATTAAGGCATTTGGAAGCATTTCGAGGAAGCTTGTCGAAAATTCAGAAATCCCTGTTCTTCTTGTGCCCAAGCAGAGAGAACCAATCAATCTGATTCAGTATCAAACTGTAAAAGTTCGACAGAGATAGAATCACGAGAAGATATCTTTAACTGACATTGGAGAATAGCACCTCCAATGTCTGAGCGGGATCTCTTAATACGTAGAATCCAAAACGGGACCGTTCTGGATCACCTTAAAGCTGGAAGTTCGCTGCATGTGCTTTCCGCTCTAGACATCAGCGGGGAGGATGGCAACCAAGTCTCGGTTGCGATGAATGTACCTAGTAAGAGAATTGTGAAGAAAGATATTATCAAGGTGGAGAATCGTTTCCTAAGAGCGGAGGAGACAAATCGGCTCGCTCTCATGGCCCCTAATGCGTCAGTTAATATCGTGAGGGCCTACAAAGTCGTAGAGAAAAGGAACGTCGAAGTACCATCAAGCTTTGTCAACATTTTCAAGTGTACGAATCCAACATGCATAACGAATTCAAATGAGCCAATTGGCTCTGAATTGAAAGTCATCAGAAGCAATCCTGCCGTCTTACAATGTAGGTACTGCTCAAGAATCCTCCAAGTTGAGGAAGTGGTTGGGACTCGGGGAAGGATATATGGATGAAGAGAAAAAGAGGCGCCTGCGCAGAAGGGTCAGGATTGCACTGGTACTTTTCCCATTTGTAATAGCAATACCGGTTCTGGGAGGACTTTTTGCAGGTTTTTATCTAACCACTTTGTTGAGTGAGTCGAGCCGCATCTTATACCCGCTTCTCTTCTCCACGATCGGGTTGGCTATATCAATCGTGATAATTTATTTTCTTGCTAAGAAAGTGTCTTCCGTCTAACCGCCCAGGATGAGGAGTGCGACTACAATACCGTAAATCGCGATTGCTTCGCCCAATGCCGCAATAATGAGTCCTTGTGTCCTCAACTCGAGTTTTTCAGTAGCTGCTGCTAATCCAGCCGATCCTGCCTTACCGATTGCATACCCAGCACCGATAGCACCGCTACTAAATGCGATGGCAGAGCCGAGAAACTTAAGTCCATCCGAGCTGGTTGCTTCCTCTTGGGCATAAGCATTGGGCATGCTTATTATGATAAGGATGGCTATGAATGGCAAAAGGATTAGTAGAAACTTTCTAATCAATGTGCTTCAGTTCTAGGGCTCCGTTTTCAGGAGCTTATAAGCCTTCTCTTGAGTTTTTTTAAGGGATGACTCTAGCTGCTTGAGGCTTTCATCATACTTTGCCTTGATGCGCTTGCGTGCCTCGACATATTCATAACTACTCAAGTCGTTCTAACGACTTCCTTTCCAGAACAGCCTTTACGTGCTTCAATCTAACGAAATCTTCTCTCTCCCTCTCTTCCAAGGTCGCAGTTATGAACTTGACCCCTTCCTGATAACCAGGGATTATTACGAACTCTAGAGCGTTAATCAATCTCTGTGTTCGCTCGAGCTCCCGAGCCAACCCAAGAATTGCATTCTCGAATTCAGCTGCTTTCAAAATCTTTGGTAGAACTCCTCTCATCATTTTAGTAGCATCATCGAGGTAGGAATTCGTATCCGCGAATCCATAAGTCAAACCTGAGCTTCTATCATTAATCGTTAAAGTTGGAACCTTGACGTCTACTATCACCCTTACATCAACGTCGACATCAATTTGGGGGGGCGTCGTCTCAGCGATCGATTCTAGACGGGTAGGACCTAAGCTCAAATATGCATTATAAAGTGCCCTATATGCACTAGAAAGAGGCTCGCCCATTTCATCCCTCGCCTTGCTTGCCTCACCTATCATGTCATCAATTCTCTTGAGCAACACATCCCTCTTATCTTCCAATATCTTGTGCACTGATCTAGCAACAATAAGACTCCTCTTGACTCTAATCAGCTCTATCTTCGTAGGGAGGGGTCTCTTGCCAGAACTCAGTGACAATGTTTAGTTCTCCTTTTTCAGATACTTCTTGATTTGTTCTTGCCTCACTTTCGTCAGTTCCTCCTCTGGTAGAGATGAGAACAAGTCCCAAGCGATCGATAATGTTTCGTCAAGAGTTCGATTCTCATCGTATCGCTGCCTTAGAAAACTTGTCTCGAATAAATCTCCAAATTCTAGATATTTTAGATCTGGACCTGCCAAACCAGCTTTCCCCACAATCTCCGCAAGGGCTTTGAGATCTCGTGACCTGGCATATGCGCTATAAAGTTGATTGCTGACATCCTGATGATCCCCGCGGGTTTTTCCCTCTCCAATTCCATCTTTCATGAGCCTGCTGAGGCAGGACAGAACGCCTACTGGAGGATAGATCTCTTTTCGGAAGAGGTCTCTAGCCAAAACAATCTGGCCCTCCGTGATATACCCAGTGAGATCTGGAATCGGATGAGTTATGTCGTCTGAAGGCATGGTGAGTATCGGCATTTGGGTTATAGATCCTTTACCACCCTTAATTCTACCCGCTCTCTCATAAATGGTGGCCAAGTCAGTATAAAGATATCCTGGATACCCCTTCCTACCAGGCACTTCCTCCCGAGCAGCACTTATCTCTCTGAGAGCTTCCGCATAGTTTGTCATATCCGTGATTATCACCAAGACGTGCATACCCTTTTCAAACGCTAGGTACTCTGCTGTCGTCAGTGCAACTCTCGGCGTAATTACCCGTTCTATAGCAGGATCATCTGCAAGGTTCAAATAGAGTACACTCCGCTTTATGGCGCCGCTTTCCTCTAATGAGCGCCTGAAGAATCTTGCTTCACTGTTCTGAACTCCGATGGCCGCGAAAACTACTGCAAACTCCTCCGAGTCTCCTAAAACAGTTGCTTGCCTTGCTATTTGGGCAGCAAGTAGGTTGTGTGGGAGCCCTGCACCTGAGAATATAGGCAGTTTTTGTCCTCTAACTAGTGTATTCATTCCGTCGATGACGGACATCCCTGTCTGGATGAACTCAGTTGGGAAATCTCGCCTTTCAGGATTTATTATCTTGCCGTTGATGTCCAAAAAGTCGGCACCAACAGGATCTGGAAGTCCATCCAGAGGCCTGCCAAGTCCATCAAAAACTCGTCCAAGCAATTCTTCGGATGCGGCAATCTCCATTGTTTTTCCCAAGAACCTAGTCTTCGTACCCGTAACCGAAAGGCCGGTTGTACCCTGGAAGACTTGAACTACTGCTTTACCTCCGCCGGTTTCTAGAACCCGGCCTAATCTCTTCTCTCCTGATGGAGTCTCGATATCAACTAGCTCGTCAAACGCTGATGCGGAGACACCTTCGATTATAAGCAGGGGACCCTTGATCTCGCTAGTTTGGGTGTATTCAATTCCTCCGATCTTGCTAGACAACTGTTGCAGTGACCTCCTTATTCTTTGTTAAGCCTCTGATGGAATCTATCGCACTCTTCCTGAGACGATCCAATTCTTCAAGTTTGTCATCTGGGATCTCATATTTTGACCTGATGATCGGCGGGATTACGGGGAGGGCTCTGATCTCACTTAAGGCGACACCGCTTTTTAGGGCATTAACTGCTTCTCGATAAAAATCAACGTACAGGCGAAGCATCCCGACCTGCTTCAATGGACTGCAATACGTGTCCACTTTGTCGTACGCACTCTGTTGCAAGAAACCTTCTTTTATCATTCTCGCCACATCTAGTATTAGTTTCTCTTCATCAGGGAGAGCTTCGGGCCCAAGCAGCCTGACAATTTCTTTTAGTACGTCCTCCCTCTGCAGAATTGTATAGGCTTCAATTCTGAGCTCTGGTCGATCCTTATCGACGTTCTTCACCCACCATTTGTCTATGTCCTCCGAATAGCCTGAATAGCTGGTCATCCAATTTATTGAAGGGTAATGTCTGGAATAGGCGAGGTTAGTATCAAGAGCCCAGAAAGTCTTGATGAACCGCATTGTATGAGTGGTTACTGGCTCGGTGAAATCGGCTCCTGAAGGGGAAACCGCTCCTATCAGTGTCACAGAACCCGTTCTCTCTGGCGAACCGAGACACTTTACTCTTCCGGCCCTCTCGTAGAATTCAGCCAGTCTGGAGGCCAGGTACGGAGGGTAACCCTCTTCAGCCGGCATCTCTTCGAGCCTGCCACTTATCTCTCGCAACGCCTCAGCCCATCGACTGGTAGAGTCAGCAACCAATACGACGTCATACCCCATGTCGCGATAGTATTCAGCCATGGTCACGCCGGTGTAGATACTTGCCTCCCTCGCAGCTACTGGCATGTTGCTAGTGTTTGCAACGAGTATTGTTCTCTCCATAAGAGGTCTCCCTGAAAGTGGATCTTTCAGTTTCGGGAACTTTATTAGAACTTCAGTCATCTCGTTTCCCCTCTCCCCGCATCCAATGTGAAAGACTACTTTCGCGTCGGACCAGGCTGCAATTTGATGTAGAGTTACGGTTTTACCAGTTCCAAAGCCGCCGGGGATAGCGCCCGTCCCACCCTTAACAATGGGGAAAAAAGTGTCTATAACACGTTGGCCTGAAAGTAAGGGAACCTCGGGATCATACCTCTCTGCGAACGGCCTTGCTTTCCTAACAGGTGATGTATGATACATCTTCAATTCGTCCTTCGATCCTTTGGTCTCGATCGTCGCAATAGGATGTTCAATGTCATAGTCTCCTTCGTTGACTATGTCAACGACCTTTCCACCACGGTGGTCTGGCGGAACAAGTACCTTATGCTCGATTAATCCGGTCTCAGGAATCGAGCCCAAAATGCTTCCTCCGGTTACAATATCACCTTTCTTTGCAATCGGGGTGAATTTCCACTTTGACTTTGGAAGAGGAGGTACAGTAACCCCTCTTGTGATGAACGATCCTACTTTCTCTGCTATTTTATCAAGTGGACGTTGCAGTCCGTCATAAATGGTCCCCATCATGCCAGGGCCCAAGGTAACTGAGAGAGGGTGACCGGTCCTTACCACTGGCTCACCAGGACTCAGACCGCTTGTTGATTCATATACCTGTATGAAGGCGACATCCCCAGTAAGACGAATAATCTCCCCAACAATATTGTCTTTTCCAACTTCGACAGTCTCATACATCTCTGCACCGGACATCCCTTCCGCCCTAACTGCTGGTCCGCTAATCCAAGATACCTTACCCTTGGCCACCAATAGAAACCCTTGCCACATCCCATTTCTCAAGGTTTAAAATCGTTCCGTCACTTGGGCCCTAACTCTACTCTAGTCCAATCCTAATCTGCGAACCATAATTCTTAGCGTTCGAAGGGAGACTACAATTTTTCTGGTAGTTACAACAGTTTTATTAGGACCAAAATCCTAATGTTTGTTAGGGGTGTGCAGGAACTCTTACGTTAAACATTCCAATCTCAACGGAAATCTCAAGGAGCAAACTGCTCGCAGTGTCAGCCCTTCTGGCAGGAGTTTCAATCATTTTGCATCCCCCGTTCCTACCTCTCGCAGTACCCGCCCCGTACCTTCCTTTCCTCATTTACGGCCTGTGGGAAATACCATTGGTAGTAGGCCTTTTCCTCTACGGTCTCCGAGTTGGCATGGCTGTTACGCTGGTCAACTTTATTACGTTAGTGCTTTTCTTCCCCGGAGAACTGATCACCGGACCAATCTACAATCTTACAGCGACATACAGCATGATGTTCGGGATCTACTTAGCTCACCGTGGATTGGGAATTCGGCGAGGAATCAAACTCTGGTTAACCGCTGGAGCTGGGATCGCTTCAAGAGTGGGTATAATGACTGCTGTGAATGGTTTCGCCCTCCCTCTGGCTCCTCCGATTGGATTTTCGCTAGGAGTTGAAGCGCTACCATCTACATTAATTTTGGTAGGCATTTTTAATGGTAGCCTTGCGGCCTATACCATTCCGATCGCCCACAAAATCGGTACGGCAGTAGTTGCTAGAATCGGGAAGCCCGTTTAGACCGCGACCGACTCAACAGACCAGCGCCGCACAATTCCTTCAAATCAACTGAGAAAGGTATTTGCCAAATCTCTGCGCATCTGAGGTTTCATTCTCTCTAATCGATCCTCAAAAGTATTCCTCAGGGAAACCGTGCCGTCTGCATTCCGTACTTCTACACCACCGGAGGATCGAAGATGTTTATCAGATACGGTAATATCCGCTCTCCTCTCCTTAGAGATCTCTTCTGAAATCTTGATTACATTTGCCTTATCTTCCTCGTTGCACCTGACAATTACCTTCTTGGCGTTGATTGAATCGATTCCCTCGACGATCATTTTTCTTAGCGAGAGGAGATAGCCCTTCCCTTTCTTGGCCCTAAGATCTTCAAGGGCCTTCGTGAATGCCTCATTAGTCTTTTCCTCGATGAGTCGAAGCGTCTTGTTCCGACTCTCGATCTCCGCTCTTCCTAATATTTGACGTGCCCGGCTCTCAGCTAGTCTGTCGGCGCTCTGAATAATTTTCTTAGTTTCACTTCTAGCGTCTAGCTCGGAGTCACGGAGAATTTTCTCTGCTTCTATCAAGCCTGACTCCAGGAGGGATACCAACTCAAGCTTGCTTTCTTCGACTACTTTACCTATGGAGTTGTCGAGTGCAGAAGTCATAGTTCTAAAAACTTTCCACGCCTTCCCAGATTTATCCTTTCTGGATGGCACCACCCTTATATGAAATAGAAAACCCTAATGAAGCTAACCTTTGAGGAATCTTTGAAGACTTGGATTCGGGTGTTGGTATGAATGCAGATACTGAGGTTATGAGGACACTCGCCACGGTAATGGATCCGGAGATTCATATGAACATTGTGGATCTTGAAATGGTAAGGAGTGTTGATGTCAGCAACGGCCATGCCTCGGTTCTCATAGCGCTTACGGTCCCGGATTGCCCTTTGGCAAATACAATAAAGAGTGACGTGCAAAAAGTCTTGCTTGGATTGGATAGTATAGATAAAGTGTCGGTCGAAACGACCTCAATGACTCCGAGTGAATTAGCGACGGTTAGGAGTAAGATCCAGGGCAAAGCGGGGTCGCCTTCACGGTCGGATCAACCGCCGTCTACAGGGAGCCCGATTGATCTACTCGATAAGAAGGGGATAGAAAATCTCGTCGCAGTTATCTCTGGGAAAGGCGGAGTAGGAAAATCATTCATAACATCTCTTCTCGCGACCGGTTTGAAGCGGAGTGGATATGAGGTCGGGGTATTAGACGCGGACATAACGGGGCCCAGCATTGCTAAAGTTTTCGGACTGACCTCGAGACCTGTGGGAGGGCCTAATGGCATTCGTCCCGTTTTGACAAAGACTGGAATAAAAGTAATGTCGCTGAACCTTTTGCTTGATGACCCAGAAAAGCCTGCAATTTGGAGGGGGCCAATTGTGAATAATCTCATCCGCCAGCTGTATAAGGACGTAGACTGGGGCGATCTCCATTACCTGTTAGTGGATCTTCCTCCGGGAACCAGCGATGCCCCTCTAACGGTCTTTCAATCTATTCCACTCTCTGGGGCAATTGTGGTGAGCACTCCACAAGACCTCTCTAGAATGATCGTGACGAAGTCAGCCTTGATGGCGAAATCTCTCAATATTCCGCTTCTGGGATTAGTAGAGAACATGGCATTTTTTGTTTGCGGTGAGTGTAATCACAAGGAATTCGTTTTTGGAGAACCCCGAGGTCCGATGATCTCAGAGAAACTCGACGTGCCTTTCTTGGGATCGTTTCCCATTGATCCTACCATTGCAGAACTCTCTGACAAGGGGGATATTGAAGACTATTCCAATCAAGCGTTTTATGAGATCGTCTCGAAATTACGCCTTCAAGTCGCAAAGAATTCTCCACAAACACAAACGATTCCCATAGCGTGGAAGATGAGTAAGGGCGAACCGAAAACGAGAAAGTTCGAATTAAAACCTATGTAACTAAGCTTAGGCCATCTTTAGAACTCGCTTTATCAGTTCTCGGTATTCTACTTTCTCGGACTTCGAGCCAGGGGCAGGAACCACATATATCAGAGGAACAGGATTGTTGGCTCGGATTTCTGTAAGCTCATCGGCCATCCCCCTAGAAAGATCATCGCTCACGATTAGAAGGCCCAGATCTTTGTCCTGTAGCAGTAGGGTGATTTGTCGTAGGGCTTCAGCCGAATCCCGAGCTTCCACACCAGTCACTCCAGAAAGCATGAAGCCGGTTGTGAATGCCCTGCTCCCAAGCGCAATAACTTTCATCCCTCTCGGTATCCTAACCCAAAAACCTAATAAGCTTACCTTCTGGCGTTCTGTGTTCTAAAGAGTTATAAAATCTCAATTAAACTCGGTCGAATTGTGAAGCACATTGGGGGTCTCAAGACTCTCTAGGGTTTCAATCGTCATCCCTCGGAGCGAGTTGTCGCTGACTATGCGAGGGCTCGCTGAATTTGGGATGTTCCATCCAGACCAGCCACAATCCCAGACCTACGACCCTCTTTTGAATGATCTCTCATCTCGTGCATTCAAGGTCCAAATCACTCTTCGGGATTTGCTTAGGGACCTTAATCTTACTCTCGAGCCGGGCATCATGGAAATATTGCGGAGAGGTTACCATGTCGACAAAGACAGGATCGAGGCTGCTGACTGGACGGACTTCATCGAAGAGATTGAAGCCAAGGCGACTCCTCTAATCGAGCAAATCCGAAAAATAAAAGAGAGTATCCAGAATATCGAAAAAAGAGTTTCCGGCGACGCGGATGTGGCCAACGCTCTGAAGCTCCTGTCAAAGCTTTCCATTGATTTTGGAGAGATTGACAAGCTTAGAAAGTTCATGATTGGGTTGGTGATAGTTGAGAACAAGGACGTTCGGGAGATAGAGAAGAGCCTTCCGTCGGCGCTGATCCGCGAGGCTGAACTCACTGCCTCTCGGAGTATTTTGGTAATAGCAACTCAGAAAGCCAATAATGAGTTGGTGGACAAGGTCCTAAAGAGTTTCGATATCGAGTTCTTCTCAATCCCAAAGGATCTTCCACAGAATCCAGCGGAGGCATTCGGGATAGTTTCGACCCGTTTGGACTTGGCCAGGAGCGACCTCGAAGAGGCAAGACAGAGCTACATGCAGATGGTTTCCCAAAATTCGACTAGGTTGCTTTCTCTCTATGAGGCGGCGAGCCTGTCATTCTCTTCTATGGAGACCATGAAGAGGACAGGAAATCTGTCTCGGTTTGCTATAATTTCTGGATATATTCCGACTGCGCTGGCGGGCGAGTTTTCTAAAAGGTTCGATCGTTGGATTCTTTTCACAGAGCCAATAACCGCTCAGAATTATCATGACAACAGTTCGAAGGTACCTACCTTGATGAAGAATCCCAGGATTGTATCTGCCTTTGAAGGAATTTCCCTGAATCAAGGACCGCCTAGTTATGGAGAGATCGATCCGACTCCTGTGATTAGCTTCGCCTTCCCACTTTTCTATGGAATGATGTTCGGAGATGTCGGTCACGGGATAATTCTGTCGTTGTTTGGTCTCTTCCTGATATATCGGAAGGCACCTTCCCTAGTCCGTTGGGGTCAACTCCTTCTTCTTGCTGGAATTTCAGCTACGATCATGGGCTTAATTATAGGTGAAGTTTTCGGACTGGAGATCGCGTCACTTGTTCCTGCATTCGGTCATCCTCTGGTAGAGTTTGTTGAGAGAGTTAACGTGATTCCATCCATCAATGTCACTTCACTCAAACTGCTCCTCAAGATTTCAATACTTTTTGGAATCGGCCATTTGTTCATTGGCAACTCCATCAATATCGCCAATGATCTAAAGAATCGAGAGTATGACGAGGCGATAACAGAAAGCATTCCTCATATTATCATGTATTCGGGTTTTGTGCTACTCATCTTCGCATTCCTGGGAACAGGTTTTGACGTGAATCGGCTATTCGTGGACCCTAATCCCACACCACTCTTCTTTTTCCTCAGGACAATTCCTATAGCTAGCGTCGCCCAACTGGCAACTTTCTTGTTGGTCGGAGGGCTAATCGGTTTCGTTTTGGGAAAACCAATACTTATCCTGACGGGAAGAGCCCCCAAAGAGAGCATAGCAATGGCGGTCATGGTGAGGGTTATTGATGGTGCAATAGAAAAGATTGCAGGGTTCTTGTCAAATACTCTTAGTTACACCAGGTTAGCAATCCTTCTTACGGTTCATACATCGCTTCTCATCGTAGTAAATCTTCTCTGGGGGTTGCCGCTTGCGTTGGCAATTCCTCTTGTTATCCTCTTTAACATCCTCGTAATGTTGATGGAAGGAATGATAGTCTACATCCAGGATATCAGGTTGCATCTGTATGAATGGTTTACAAAGTTCTATTCAGGTACGGGAATCGAGTTTAGAAGTTTGTTCCCCAGAACCATCCGTGCAGAGCTTGTATGGAGAGAAAAGGAAGTCACTTCTTCGGCATAATGATTTTTGGCTGAATCTCTCGCGGTTCGATATTCTGTTCAACTCCAAAAGCAATGGCCGATATTGTCATCATTTCCAGCTCCTTTAGCCTTGTTAGAGCAAAAGGTAAGACGTCAGAGAAAACATCCCAAACGAATGGATGAGCCGCAATTTCATACAAGAGAATCTTGAATGAATGCTCAAGTGCTCCAATTAAGACGACTTCATCAGTGCCACCCGAGGGAAGAATCTTCCTATAGAGACTACTCTCCAGGTAACGTGCCGCCGAGGCTACATCCTCGGCGCTTGCCATCTTCATGAGTCTTTGCAAGGAAATCCCATACGTCGGCTCTATGAGTAGAGATTTTGTCTCGTTGAATGAAATGTTCCACGACTTTGCTCTAAGCACCGATAAGATATTGTGCGAGTCGACGTCGAGTGAAATGAGGTCGCTCACCTTTGTAACACCACCCCCAAATGAATATTTACCTCCTCCTAGAGTCGAAAAGACTGCAGAAAGATTGGTATAATACGCCTTGTCAAGATAAAGGTCGAACACCTCTAGCCTTTTGTTATTCTTGTAGGCAGAAATTGCCATGTGTACATCTTGGGTAAACTCATTCTTGCCGAGCTCTGCAGCGGCCTCGTCGAGTCCCTCGGTAACTAGCGCTCGGTTGATCAGATCACGTCTCCCGATAAGCTCCTCTGGATATAGATCTACATGTCTCCTGAGGTCGTCGAATGATTTGCCTAGTGCCTTACCCTTAAGGACGGTCTTGAGGTTTAAAGTAATATAACGCAAGAAAGATGCAGAAAGCAGTGGCGCACTTGGGGAGATCCTTATCAGATCGAAATGTACTTTCGCGACATGCTCCCTGGCTGCGAGTTCGATTCGTGATGCCGAGATAGGCTTCTCAACCCTCGATACCGCTTCATCATATGCGGTCGCTTTGAGCCGTAGAATTAATTCTTCTAGATCTCTGGCTTCTGTTAGGTTTTCAATCGTTGCCCTAGAGAGGAGGGCCCCCTTACCCGCGTATGACTTCGTTGAAGCATAGACAGAATCTGCGATGAGGCCTTTGAAAGGCAAGGAGAGCTACTCGGCTATTAGCGCCTTCAGAACCGAGTCAACTGCATGGTCGAACCTGGAATCCATTTTCTTTTTCAACACTCGAATATCGTCTTCTGCCTTAGAAATAGACTTCTCTGCTTCCTTTTCATTTTCTTTGACAGCCACGGCCACTTTCTGCTCCATCTTCCTGGTGGCATCCTGAACAAGTTTCTCTTTCAATAGTATTGCCTCTTTCCTCGCCATGGAAATCATCTCACGCTTTGCATCATTCGCCTGGACCTTGATGGAATCTAGCTCTTTCTCCATGTCGGAGAGCGATGTGATGACAACTTCAATCTTTGACGAAGAACTAGACACGTCATGGCCCGCGGGAGGGATGATAGTTAAGCATTTAGCAGTATTTGATGCGAAATTAGGAGGTGAGCTTCAAGATTGCCTGAGCAAGATCGCCGCCCGACTCCTCTAGAGCAACCTTCGCCCGTTCACTCGAGACATGGGCTTGTTGCGCTACCAGGAGGATATCATCGTCTTTGTACTTTGGTTTTTCGCGAATAACCTCTTCGACATCCTCTCCCATTACCTGATAAATGTCTGCACCTTTGCTCTTTATCTGGGAGACACTCGCCCTCTTGATGATCAAGTCCTTGGTAGCAGTTCTGATGATTACTTCTTCGACGTCAGGGATTTCCTCAAGATTTACCCCCATCTTGTCCAGCATTCTTCTAGTCTGCCTATTGTCCCCTCTACCGCCACGAAATCCCAATACTCCGTATCTAGCCTTGACTATGACATAAGGTTTCCTCTCACGAAGCTAGGCCCACCCTGACTTTAACGCCTACGCCGCGCGACATAGTGAGCATGAGTTGTGAGGGGAGAACGGCTTTTCCTACTGCCAAGACATCACCATCATGATCAAGAACTACCACCTCAGAATTCACCCTGACTAAATCACCACAATGGGTCACATGAGACGAGAAAACAGATCTCCCCTTTTTTACGAGCTCCTCTATCTCTTCATCTTCTATAATTCGTATACAATTCCTCGCAAAAGAGGGATGGCGAACGAGAGACTTGGCTCCAGCTATTGTCAGAGCAATACCGCCGTCAGATTTGACGGTGGCTATGAGCACTTGCGACGAGTACACTCGCCTGAGCCTTCCAGTCTTCGAGATCTCGAAGGAAAGTGAGTTCAAGTCGATTGACGAGCTCACGGTGTCGCCAAAAATGTAGTCCACTGTGCTACAGAATTTCTCGGCAAGGGCCTTCTGTCCGAGTGTCATGACAGGGGGTGAAAAGCGGGGAATAAATAATATCGGATCGGAGGCTAGGCTCAGGGGTACACGAAATCCTTTTGCATAGGACAGCTCCTCAATGAGGAGATTGAACTGCGAGATATGTGGAGATAGAGTCTTAGAGGATCCAATTCGGATAAACGTGGAGGGAAGCATAATGTTCGTATGCGGCTCTTGTGCGAGTCTCGGGAAACGTACCGAGTCAAGGTTGGAACCAAACTCGCCTGGAAACTCCGGTGACCGCTCTGGCAAATCTCTGTCTGGTACCCATCGAAGCCCACCATCTTATTTTGTGAACCCAAGTGAAGAGGGCCAACTAATTGAAGGCTATGCTCTTATACTGAGGCAGGCAAGAGAGAAAATTGGGATTACTCAAGAGGAGTTAGGTAAGAAAGTTAATGAAAAGCCATCTACACTACGACTGGTTGAAAGAGGGACGCTACGCCCTAGCGATTCTTTGACTAGAAAATTAGAACACTACTTGAAGATTGATCTCCAAGACCCACTTGTTGATGAGGAATGAACAATGGTTGGTTGCTTCTGTTGCCATCCGTGAAAGATTAGGATTTCTTCAATCGAAGATATGACTTGGGTCGGAATATGAAAAACTTGATGTGAATCTATATTGAGGGGAATTACGGTCTTGCGTCTCGGGCATCGGCTCCATCGGGATTTCAGAATAACTACTCATTGCGCCCTTGTGGCAAGGGCTTTAGGTGCGTCAGCAATGATAATCGCAGGCGATAGGGATGACGACATCATCAAAGGGATACAAAGAGTCAATAGGGCTTGGGGAGGAGATTTTCAGATCGAATACAGGAAAGAATGGAGAGCGCTCATAAACCGTTGGGCGTCGCGAGCAGACGCTTTGGTTATCCTTGCCACGATGTATGGAGTCAACCTCCTAGACGTTACAAAGAGGCTAAGAAAAGAATCGGCAGAGAAGGAGATACTTCTGATAATCGGGTCAGAAAAGATGCCTGCTGAAGTTTTCCACCTAGCAGATTTGAACGTTGCAGTATCGAATCAACCGCACTCAGAGGTTGCCGCGGTCGCTCTAATTTTAGAAAAGATATTTGGCAGCCGTAGCTTGAAAAGGAGCTTCGAGGGCCGGACCTATGAGGTGGTCCCGAGATCAAGTGGGAAACAGGTCAAGGGAGTGAGAGACTCAGATCTAAGAGAGTAAGGATGAAGAGATTGCCTTCCCCACATCATTCGTAGTCGAGGTTCCACCGAGTTCTGGGGTTCTGATACCTCCTTGTAGAGTATTGATCACAGCCTTTTCAACTGCCGATGCAGCCTCATTGCAACTATCGTCTTCCCTTGATTCCCCAAACCAGCTCAGCATCATCTTCATTGATAATATCATGGCGATGGGGTTGGCTTGACCTTTTCCTGCTATGTCTGGCGCTGCTCCATGCACAGGTTCGAACAGCCCAAAGGAAGTTCCAATATTGGCCGACGGTGCAACTCCAAGACCACCTACAAGCTGTGCAGCCTCGTCTGATAATATGTCGCCGAACATGTTAGTGGTAACAATTACGTCGAAACTCTCTGGATTCCTTATTAGATTCATAGCACATGCGTCGACATACATCGATTCCAATTCTACTTGTGGAAACTTCGTCGACACCTCTTTCACCACGTTTGAAAATAACCCGTCAGTTTTGCGCAGTACGTTGGCCTTGTGAACCATTACTATTTTCTTGCGTCTTCTACTCGCCATCTTAAATGCGTATTCCGCGATTCTCACTGAAGCACCTCTGCTTATCAATCGCAAAGCCAGCGCGTTGTCTCCAACTTCAAACTCCATCCCCACGTACAAACCTTCTGTATTCTCTCGAACAATCAGTAGGTCGATATCATCTCGAAAGGATGGTATATGTGGAAGCGCCTTCAGCGGTCTAAGGTTTGCGAACAAGTCCAGATCTTGTCTTAGCTTAACAATCACATCCAGAGCGGATTCACCCACAGGACCCTTTAGGAGCGCATCGGAGTCACGGATTACTTGGAGACTATCGGGTGGAAGAGCTGAGCCTTCTTCCGTTAATGTGGTATCTCCGCCAGGGGCATCGGTAAGAATCATTTCGATCTGGAACCGCTCCTGTATCGCACCCAAAACCTGAAGGGCAGCTTCCATTACCTCTGCGCCAATTCCATCACCCTTCATCAGGGCAATCTTATGTGCCATCGGGAGGCCTTCCCGATTATGAATATTAAGTTCTCGTTTCTGGAAATACGCACTCAGGACCTAAGGCCAGCGTTCGAAAGAATTCTGGATACGACCACTCTACTATTTTGGTAGTTCCGCTCAACTCGTTTAAAATCTTCGTAGGCTCTAATGAATTCGGTTCCCAGATCAGTTGTGAGGTATATCTTACCAGCATCATCCAAGCTAAGCATCTCAGATGTTAGCAGCTTGGAGATATATTTCTTGACTTGGTCGTAGCTCAGACTCGCATCATACATGATCTTAGTTTGACGCGCTCCATCTGCTGCCGATCCTAAGATTTCTTCTATGATCGCCTCATGGGTGCGATTCCTACGTATGGCTACTTGCAACTAGTTGTCAAAGAGGTTTCGCAATAATAAAGATTAACAGACTAGATGAATACACAATCTGAGAGATCTTTGCTTGTGTATCGTTACACAAACAGTCCCAAAACGGATTAGCATGTCATCTTTTCATCACTCTTTTATCTGATTCCTAAATTTCACGATGCTTCTATGTACCATCCCAATGACTCTGCTAACATCTGATAGCTCCATCATCGTCCCATTAGACCGATTGAAGTCTTGTTCTATCTCTCGCCCAATTCTATGGGCTTCCGCCAACGTTACTTCTTTCTCCTTAACCGTATAGGCCGCTGATCTGCCAGAGGAGTCATGGAGATGAAAGGACAGTTCCGTCCCCTCGGATCGAAGCTCAAGTTCAAGGTTCGGATCCTTAATGACGAATTTTCCCCCTATAGGTGTCGAACTGGGGGTACCCTTCTTTACCGAGTAATCCATCTACCGCTTAGACTTGGAGGAAATGTTGAGTTTAACCTTATCTGGCAGCTTACCGTATCTCTCTGACCGATGCCAGGATGATTGCCCCCTGAGAACATCCCAAAAAGTAAGGATTCTGACAAAGTCGATAAGATATCGATAGCCGAGGAACAAAGGAGAATAAAGAATTAACTTTGGGTCTTCTCGATCCAGGGCTACACCAATAATAGATGTAAACAACTCTAAGACCATCGCTAATGCAAATGCCAATAAAATCCCCAACCAGAAGCCGAGTATCCCGAAGATAACGCCGACGATTAGGGCGGTAACTTCTATTATCGGGACTATCAGGGTACTCAGGACCAGGTAAGGAAAACCTACAAAGCTCATTGTGCCGTATTTCCACCAACCCTTTCTGTGTTTGAAGATAGTTTGAAGAGTCCCGCCATACCACCGTCGTCGCTGCCTTGCCCACTCCGTTATGGACTCGGGGGCTTCAGTGTAGCTTACAGCTTCCTTTTCGTATAATATCCGTTTTCCTGTTTTCAGGATTTTTAACGTTAAATCCATGTCTTCAACTATGGTATCAGTGTCATAGGCTCCCGTAGCCCGTAATATGTCTGCTCTAAACGCGCCGATAGCCCCCGGGACGACATAAATTGTATTTAGCAGATCGAATGCAGAGCGCCTAAGGTTGATCTCCCTGATATATTCAAGGGATTGAAGTCTGCTGAAAATACGTCCTCGATTTCCCACTTTGACATTTCCTGCTACTGCTACTACGTCATCGTTCTCAAAATTGCGGACTAGCTTCGTGATCGAATCTATGCTAATTGCGCTATCTGAATCAACCATAACGATTATTTCTCCATTTGCGTATGCAAGACCATTGTTAAGGGCGGACGCTTTTCCACCGCGGGGGCGCCTAAGAAGAACTAAATTCTTCCGCATATAGCCTGATACAATATCGGCTGTGCGATCTGTGCTTCCATCGTCTACGACAATGATCTCCTTCTCTTTGTAGTCTGTTTCTAAAAGTGAGTCTAGAGCAGTTGCAATCACTTTTTCTTCATTGTGCGCGGGTATGATAATGGAGACTAACGGCTCGTAGTGGACAAGCTTTGAGTATTTTCGTCTCGAAGCGCGCGCGCGCGCGGCCGAATAGTGTAGAACTGCAAGAATAACATAGGGTATCTCACTGAGAAAGATTAGAACCGAAAAAAGTACAAAGAAATAAAACAGCGCGGTGGAAGATCTGATAACTGAGTATAGGTAGAGAGCTGTTCGAAATATAGGATTCTCAACGTCCGAACCTACTATACTTTCGGTGTATGGCAGAATTGGACTTGAAATCCTAAAGAATGGATCTAAGAGATAGTACGCCCCGTAAAAGAAAATACCTGTCAAAATGTAAGAAAAGATTAGTGTAGCATAAATCGTCCTCGACGTCATCTCAGTTTGATTTCTCATAGTCAAT
>JAPUKB010000108.1 GCA_027295865.1 Nitrososphaerota archaeon | reverse complement strand
AATTTAGTAACGAATCGAACGCAACCAAACTTGTGGCATGGGGGAGCATAGACACGATTGGAAACAGTGGCGGAAGTTCGCTGCGTTTCAGCTCTGAAGCGGGCTCAAGAGAATCGATGGATGTAATCTTGAATCATGGAGAGGCCGCTAGGACTGTACTTGAGTGGCTTGAATCGGCTCAAATGAATCATAGAATCGACGCTATAGGTCATCGCATTGTCCATGGAGGCCGTCGCTTTGTTGATCCAACGATTATCGACGAGTCGGTGATAAAAGAAATTGAGGAACTCAGGAGTCTGGCACCACTTCACAATAAGGCTGCTCTCCTAGCGATCCAAGCCTGTCGCCAGAAACTGGGCGCTCAGATGCCGATGGTGGGTGTTTTTGATACAGCTTTCTTTCGGAGAATTCCTCCATACGCATCGATGTACGCAATACCACACGAGATCGCAAGCAAGCATCGCATCCAGAGATACGGGTTCCATGGTATAGCGCATAGATATATGATGGAATATTACGCCTCGCTCAGGTCAATCCCAGTAGATGAGGTAAAGGTCATAACACTTCACTTGGGGGCAGGCTGTTCTGCAGCTTCGGTGATGGGAGGATATGCAGTTGATACCTCTATGGGGTTCACTCCGCTCGAAGGTCTAATGATGGGCACGCGGTCAGGAGATTTGGACCCATCTTTGGTGGCATACATCAGCCATCAAGAGAGCCGCCGCCCAGAGGAGGTAGATATGATACTCAACAAGAGCTCGGGCTTGCTTGGGGTCTCGGGACGTTCGGCAGACATGAGAGAATTACTGCACGCTGAAGGAGAGGGAGACAAACGGTCGGCTTTGGCTATTGAAATGTTCTGCTACCGAGTTAGGAAATACATCGGAGCATATTTAGCAGTCATCGGTGGGGCTCAAGCTGTAATCTTCGGTGGTGGGATCGGTGAGAACTCTGCGGAAATAAGGGCTCGCATATGTAAAGGCATGGAATGGTGCGGGATGATCTTGGATGCTGAACGCAATCTATCTCCTTACGATTTTCAAGGACAAATTAGCAGAGAAGAATCACCGGTTAGGATTCTCGCCGTACGGGTCAGCGAAGGTTCTGTGATAGCGAATGATACTCGCATATACTTAACTGATCAACGTCTGGCAGAACGCCGGATTTTCTGATCAGGTTTGATGTCAGTCCATTTCCAGTCTCGGATTTCTGGCATATCTTCCCCGTATTGATGGATGTAGTTTTTATGATCAATGAGCTTCTCACGTATGTATTGTTTGACATAAGCTGCACGTGAACCCAACTTTGGCACGCGGTCGATGACATCATCGACCAGGTTGAATCGATCAATCTCATTTAAGACCGCCATATCAAAGGGCGTTGTTGTTGTCCCTTCTTCTTTGTATCCTCTCACATGCAAATTGCGGTGATTAGTTCGGCGATAAGTCAGACGATGAATAAGCCACGGATACCCATGAAACGCAAAGATAGTTGGCTTGTCCTTAGTGAAGAGGACATCATATTCTTCATCACTTAATCCGTGGGGATGCTCACTTTGAGGTTGAAGAGTCATGAGATCTACTACATTTATGACCCGAACCTTTAATTCAGGAAAATAGTGTCGCAAGAGCTGAACAGCGGCTATGGTTTCTAAGGTGGGGGCATCCCCCGCACAAACCATTACAACATCGGGTTCTTCACCTTCGTCGTTGCTAGCCCATTTCCATATGCCTAGCCCTGCGGTGGCGTGTTTTATGGCAGAATCCATGTCAAGCCATTGTAATTGGGGTTGCTTTCCTACGACCACTACGTTAACGTAATTCCTGCTCCTAAGGCAGTGATCGGCGACAGAAAGTAGGGTGTTTGCATCGGGTGGAAGGTACACCCGTATGACGTCGGCCTTTTTGTTCATAACATGATTTATGAATCCGGGGTCTTGATGGCTGAATCCGTTATGATCCTGTCGCCATACATGGGAAGTCAACAAGTAATTCAGAGACGCAATCGGACGCCGCCAGGGAATCTCTCGAGAGACCTTCAGCCATTTAGCGTGCTGGTTGAATTGTGAGTCAACTATCTGGATAAACGCCTCGTAACAAGAGAACAATCCGTGCCTACCAGTGAGTAAGTATCCTTCAAGCCAACCTTGGCATAAGTGCTCACTTAGAACCTCCATGACCCGGCCATCAGGAGAAACATGGTCGTCAGTCTTCAATATCTTCCCTGTGAACATTCTCTCAGTAATGTCGAAGACATCATTCAATCGGTTCGAAGCGGTTTCATCCGGCCCGAATACACGAAAGGCTTTACGATCCCAGTTTGCTTTCATTACATCTCTGACCAGCGATCCCATGATCCGAGTTGGCTCCGCAATTACCTCTCCAGGGCGAGGCACAAGAATACCATACTCACGAAAATCAGGCATCCGAAGATCTTGGAGCAGGAGGCCGCCATTAGCATGAGGATTCGCACTCATTCTCTTATCACCAATAGGAGCTAGTTCTGATAATTCCTTCACCAGCGTGCCTTTTGTGTCGAAGAGCTCTTCAGGTCTGTAGCTTTTCATCCAACGTTCTAGGATTCTGAGGTGTTCAGGGTTGGTACTTGGTCGAGAGATAGGAACCTGATGAGAGCGAAAGTTTCCTTCGATTGGCAATCCATCAACGACTTTTGGTCCAGTCCACCCTTTTGGGGTTTGCAGTATTATCATCGGCCACATAGGCCTCTTCTTGAACCCGTCTCTGCGTGCTACTTTCTGGATACGTTTGATCTCATTAATGACTTTATCAAGCGTTGAGGCCATCAACTGATGAAGTTTGCTTGGGTCATCTCCTTCTACGAAATGAGGATTGTATCCATATCCCCGAAATAGCTGTTCTAGTTCGTCCCGACTTATTCTGGCTAGTAATGTTGGATTGGCAATCTTGTATCCATTTAGGTGAAGAATTGGCAAGACGGCACCGTCATGAACCGGGTTAAGGAACTTGTTCGAATGCCAACTAGCCGCAAGCGGTCCGGTTTCTGCTTCTCCATCGCCAACTACACAAGTCACTATCAGGTCAGGATTATCAAAGGCAGCACCAAAGGCGTGAGCCAGACAATAACCTAACTCTCCGCCCTCGTTGATGGAACCGGGAGTTTCAGGAGATGCGTGACTAGGAATTCCACCAGGAAATGAGAACTGCTTGAAGAGCTCCTTCATGCCCTGTTCGTCCCGGGAGATATTGGGGTAGAATTCTGTGTAAGTTCCCTCCAGGTACGTATTGGCGACTAGCCCCGGTCCTCCATGACCGGGACCAGTAACATAGATCATGTTCAGATCGTCTTGCTTAATGACTCTATTCAGATGTACGTATATGAAGTTCAAACCAGGCGTAGTCCCCCAGTGACCAAGCAGACGCGGCTTGATGTGATTAATTCTAAGTTTCTTCTTCAATAGGGGGTTATCGTATAGGTAAATTTGTCCCACCGACAGAAAGTTGGCGGCTCGCCAGTATGCGTTTAGCTTCCTTAACATTTCGGCGTCGAGGGGGGAATCAGCGGCGGTCAGCTTTGGAGACATGGTTAGAAGCACACGCAACCCAGCATAAAACGGTTAGATGACCAGTCCTTGAAAACAAAACTGTCACCTGGCATGCCTATAAAAGCAGGAAAGTCAGAATCTGAGATGGGGAGTGTTCATGGACCTGAAGATCGACGACGTGATAACAGACTATATTCATGGCGAAGCTCTGCTTATAGACGAAAAGGCAACCGTAGAAGACGCTGCCAAGAAGATGAGCAGTCATCAATTAGGCAGCATCATCGTGACCCGGGAAGGAAAGCCCCTTGGAATTCTGACCGAATGGGATATGCTTGGGAGAGTGATCGCATTGGGAAGGGATCCACAGAGAACCAGGGTGGATGAGGTGATGTCTGTCCCTCTCATCACAATCAACCCATCGACCAAAACAGGGGAAGCAATTGCCCTGATGATTAAACACGGGGTCAGAAGATTGGTAGTGGTGGATAATGACAGACTCATCGGAATAGTTTCTCAAAGTTATATGATTGGGGACAGGAGAGACGCGTCTGCTCCTCTTCCTATCCTTGAGTTGGCAAAGGGTGTTAGCTGCCCCTACTGCGCATCAACTTTCGAAAATAAGAATGAGCTATCCAAACATATAGATCGAATTCACATTGGGAGGGGACTGTTGGAGGGGGACCCTAGACGATGGTAAAGTTTCCATCTTATTTTTTTCATAGTCGGCGATTGCTGAACTTAATACCCTCAACCGCATATGTATAAGATGGATATATTCTAAGCCTCGTGTCAGGCCCAATCGTTTCAGCTGCCTCAACGCTTAGGATGTAATTACCTGAGAAATCTGTCTTACCCGCCTCTGTGAAAAGCTTCACTCCGGTGAGAGGGCGTGTTTGGAATGAAGTCTTATTGAGCTGGTTCTTTCCACGGACCTGTTCGGCCCATATATCTTCCAGCGGTTCTAACCTCTCGAATGTTGTGCCTGTAAATCTATAGAACCTTCTCAATTCCGAACTTTGTGGAAGTCTTTGAGAGCTCTCTGAAAGTTCCTTGTATACTCCAAGGAAATACTCTCGGAGTGTTCGATACCGTCGACGAAGAAGATAACCTCGAAAGAGTCGAACAAACTCTTCTAAAAGGACATTCATTTGTCTACTCACCCGTGGTGAATTATCAATTAGCTCAGAATTCTCTATTCGTACAGTTTTTAGTACTCCCACTTTACCAGTCCCAAGGACAACCAACTCGATCGGTCCGATTCGACCACGAAAATGAGAATGCCCCTCAGCCAACAGATGATTCTCGTATAGTTCCAACTCTAACGCGTGGTCCTGACGGAAAATATCTCCAACGGCCCGCCAGGATACAGAGTACCTCTTTCGCCTTAAGTCAGTTTGATTTTTAGATGACTCGTCTATCAGATTTTTCTTAAGCTTGGAAAGATATTGGCTGACCAGAAACTTTGACTTCCCCAGGCGCGATGCGAGTTCTCTCGGACTTTCAGTCCCCTGAGCAATTAGGAGGAAGACGCTGCTAACTGCATGAGAACTCGTTATGCTTCGAATCTCAGTTATCTTCCGGGGCAAATCACTTTTCGTATCCAGTGCTATTTCGTAGGCAAATCGTCTGGATTGATGAGTAAGGGCATGTGGTTTCATTTCAAAGATACTCCGGTTTAACTTGAGGAAGGTATTTAATTGCATCCGAGCTAAACCACTTCGTGAAGCGTGAAATATCCGAGTCAGATACGTCTTTGACAGGCACCATCATAAGAAAGATAGAGATAAGTGCAGATCCAGCAAGAGTATTCGAAGCATTTACCACTAAGAAGGATTTAGCTAAATGGTTGAGTGAATATTATGAAATCACTCCTGTAGCAGGAGGCAAGTGGAAGATGGGGCGGGAAGAAGATGGCTGGGTATCGAAAGGGAGGTTTCTTGAAGTGAATCCAAATGAGAAATTGGTGTATACCTGGCAGGTTAACGGTTTTGAGGGAAAGCCTCCCGTAGAAAAGCCAAACTGGTCAAATGAAAACCCATCCAAAGTCACACTGACTCTTGCCAAATCTGAGAAAGGAACCGTGATTACGATAGTCCACGAAGGGTTCCCGGAGCGTAGCGAAGACTATTACTCCCATGAAGTAGGATGGGAGCTGCAAGCTGGCGAAGTGCTGAAGTACTATCTAGAGCATTCTGAAAACGAATTTGACAAATGGTGGTCAGGCCAAAAAGATGGATGGGATACCCGCTGGCAAAAAATGGTAGAGGAACACAAGACCGAAGATATCAGCCAATACAATTCGCGTTGAGCAGATAGAGAGAGTTCTAGTCGCAATCCGGGGTGAGATTATTTCTCTCAGATCTAGAGATCAGGTACGGATGCTATCTGGATTCCGCTATTCGACGTTCTAATTTCCAGATCGATTATGACATTTGCGTTACCAAAGCTCTCTGTTTCCGCTCGGAGAATGCTCTGGCCAGCTTGCAGAATATTAATCGGGATTCCTGTCCATTGAACCCCTCCGTTACTGGTAGTGGCCTCAACCCTCGCCGGTATATTTGATCCCATCACAACTTCGACACGTGCGTTTGAAGTTGCTAGATCATAATGTCCGGCACCTCCGATCGTGATGTTTATCCTTCCATTACTGGTTCTAATCTCTGCGAAAGTCGAGCTGATCTTTCCGCTAACGCGCCCATTGCTAGTAGCTGCATCGAGTCGCTCGAAGTTTATACCGTTAAGGACAATCGGCCCGTTACTCGTCTTTGCGATGATCTCCGTACCGTGGATTTCGTTTACCTCTATCGGACCATTGGAGTTGGAAAGATCAAGGAGTTTGTAGGAAACTTCCCTGGGGATCATTGCTTCTATCTGAACTCTCTCGTTCAGTCCCCGGAGCATTGGATTAATACGCATAGCAGTAACGCTAAACTTTTCAATTCCGTTGGGATCAATCATTTCTCCAAAACTAACGTCAATATTGTCAATTCCTGACCCTGTTCCTCTCTTCGTAACGGTAATCACCAGTTCATTGGTGCTTGACGGCCTGAGAACTATTCTACCGTTGAAGGCCGACATATCCACCTCCGCCTCATTCCCTGATATTGTGAAAGTATGAGTGGTAGCTGATGTCTGCTCCGGTCCTCCAATGATTCCAGGCCCAAAGGGAATTGAGAAGAGTTGAGCGAGAGCCAGGTATGCAACGGCTCCCAACAACACAATTATGACCCCCCCAATAATAACTACTTTTTGGGCTTCAGATATACCGCGTTTAGAGTCCCTCTTCAATTTTCTCAACTCCAACCGACCCGGTTATGTAGAGAAAGGCGATTCTGTCCGGGGAAAAGTGTCCAATGCAATCGAACTTTGGCTAGACAATAAAAGTTTACGCCTATACTCTAGGGAGGAATTTGGCAGTACAAAACGATCAGGCGACAAAGATTGGGTTAATATAGATCAGACGATGCTAAAGAACCCTCTAATAGTCCAAGCCATCGACTATATTGCATTAGACGATGTCGTTAGACGAATACATCTCCTTCTTGCG
>JAPUKB010000107.1 GCA_027295865.1 Nitrososphaerota archaeon | reverse complement strand
TTCACCCACATGGTCCTAATTAGCTCTGCGATCAACCTAAGTAGGGCTTTAGATTCGAAGGGTTGAATTCACATGTCGAAGGTGTTGATGTCATTTCGAAGCACCACTCTCTCTCTCCCACATCTCAGGGAGGCAACAATTGGTGCTAGAGACTCGTATAGGTCTCCGCAAAAGGACAGTATACCCGGTAAATTGCAGAGTTAAGTGACCCCAGACTTTCTAATTTAGTACGACAACCATCAGAGATATAGATATGTTGCTCGGAAATCAGCTCTTTGGCAGAGATATTTGTTGAGGGACTCTCCAAATCATATGGAGATGTGGTCGCACTGGATGATGTATCTCTTAGATGTGAGACCGGAGAGGTATTTGGTCTCCTGGGCCCAAATGGAGCCGGGAAGAGCACTTTACTGAAGATCGTCGTAGGCCTGCTAAAACCGACAAGTGGAATTGTCAGACTAGGTGAGCATGACATTGCTCAGAGTCCGGAAGCAGCAAAACAAATTGTCGGTTACTTACCCGAAAACCCGTCTCTCTACACAGGCCTAACAGTTCAGGAATTTCTCCAATTTGTAGGAAAAATTAGAGGAGTAGATGATTCTTCTCTTGCTAACAAAGTCGATGAATCACTAAGGACTTTCAGTCTTGTCGAGAAAACCGACTCACTGATAGGTAGCCTATCCAAAGGAATGAAGCAGAAGGTCGCACTGATCGCATCGACAATACACGATCCGTCGGTTTTGGTGTTGGATGAGCCACTGACAGCGCTCGATCCCCGGACCCAGCGACTGGTTAAAGATTGGATAGGATCACAAGCTGGGAGAGGAGTAACAACACTCCTTTCCACCCATCTAATGGAAATAGCTCAATCCTATTGTACGCGATTAGCTATTATTGACAAAGGGAAAATCGTAGCTAGCGGAGGTATAGACGCATTACGGGAGAAGGCAGCTGCAGGGAGTGAAGCAAATCTGGACGAGATCTTTCTGCGACTCACGGACGATTCAGGCGATGCCTAATGGCTCGTGTATCTAGCTGGGCGGTAATCCCTGTGCTGATTCGGTACTGGATCAAAGGACGGTTCACCAAAGCTGCTCTCATAAGTATACTCATTGCAGAGATTTTCTTCGTCTCCTTTATCCTATTTGCAAGCGAAACATTTCTCTCCTTTTCGGGAAGGTTTAGAATTGGCACAGAACTTACTGTGATAACTTGGAGTCTCATCCTCAGTTTCTATCTCATTGGCCTGATACAGAGTGGTTTCAACGGGAGTGGTCTCCCGGTGAGCGGTGGAGATGTAGATTATGTTTTTACTTCACCCGTCAAATCCAGAGATGTATTCGTTGCAAAGGTTCTGATGAATTCCCTCACGATCGTACTTTTTGCATTCCCGCCCATGTTTGCTCTCTATCTTAGGATTTCAAGATTCTACGAGACATCTGTGGTAATCGCGGCTATAGCAGGTCTCGTAACTTTGGTCTATTTCCTAATGGGGCTTTTTCTCTCTGCTGACGTTACACTTTCCCTAGGAAAGATAGGACGCAGAGCCTATCTTCTGAAGAGCGTTTTCATTGTATTTGTGCTCTTCGTTACTCTGGTCCCGTTTCTATCACTAGTGAATGGGATGCCAGCGATAGTAGCGAGCCTGATTAGATTCCTTCCAAATGGATTGGCAGCAGCAACAAGCATAGGACTAGTCTCGGGGGCGGCAAGCGGGGAAACGTTGTTCTTTAACTTTATACTTCTGCTCACTTGGTTAGGGGGACTTGCGATCCTTGGAGTTCGTCTATCTAATACACACTTCTATGAGCTAGTACAAATTCGACAGCCAAGGAGGATGGGTAAAAAGCCGGTCCAGACCAGCTCCAGTTCAGAGTTGAATCCCGTCGGGAGGTCTGTCTGGTCAGTTATCGGAACGAAGGAGAGAATCATAATCAAGAGGACCAAAGAACTAAGAGCTTTGTTGATGAACGCTCTCTTCCTATCAGGTTTCATGATAATCTATTCCCTTTCCGGCTCGTTTCAATCATCCCCGATTTCATTTCTGTTTATCCTGTTTATCCTCGGGTCCTTTGGATCCGGAAATGGTATGAGGTGGATTGAGAAGGAAAGATTGTGGATTCTCAAAACTTCTACAATAAGCATGAAAAGGTACGTAAAACGGATTTTCCGGGCACGAGTATATCCTCTTCTTCTCTCTCTCACGCCTATTATCATTGTCATCGGAATTTTCTTCGTTGCTACTCAGCCAATCCAAATCTCGTCGCAAATGAGTCTAGTTCTGGTCTTCCCCGCAGCGCTCCAGATTCCTGCTTTAATGATGGGAGGAAGCATGTATTTTGCGGCCAGATATGGGCAAAGCACGACTGACGATATACTCGAGACTCAGACTCAAGAGCTGGTCGACATCAAGCGGTTCATTTATCAGGCTATAATCAATCTTGCCTTGATCGCACCTATAATGCTACTAGTCACAGTGTCTGAGAGGGTGGCCTTATTCTTTGGAGGCGCTTCAACAATTCCGCTCTTTCTAATGTTGTTTCTGTCCCTTGTTTATACCTACATCATTTTGAACATCATCCTTGACAAGGCCGGAAAAACCATTGCCATAAGGGAGGACCTATAGCCTTTTCGGCCCGGTTATACAAATCCTAGTACCGGGACCCAACCTGAATCTGATCGTCAGCCTCCCTTTCTGGTGGGCAATGTAATATGTTATGTTATAGCATCACGCAGAATTCTGCAACGAAATCTCGACGCGGGAGTTCGCGAAATTCGTGAAGGAAGAGAGTGAACGATCTTTCTTGCCTTCATTCCATTCCTCTATTAGATCCAGGTAGAAATCCCACTCCTTATCATGCTCGTTATACATAGAAGACATTTGCATCTCCAAGTTTTTTGGAAGTCTCCAATCGACTGGGCATACTTTCTTCACGATCTGGACGAATCTACCTCGGCGGACCTCAAAAGGATACGTCCTACATATTCCAGGCTTGAAGGGTTGGATACTACAACGGAATTGTCCTGCTTCTCTCTTAAGAAAGTTACAGGTCCCTTTATCATCCTTTAAAGCCAAATCATACAGCCCATCCTCCACCCTTACGGCCGAGTCTTCATCTTCAGGCTGATATAATTGTATGAAGGATTCGGGATCGACTTTCAGGTTTGTCGAGATTCTATGAATGTCGTGGGAATTGACATATACAACAAAATCCATGCAGCAATTCGTATGGCAGCCGATACAGGGTGCCCGATTTGACAAATTATGTAATTGTGCCATTGGTAGCGGACAATGACGATCGCTTAAAAGAATGCATTCAGATCTGATCCCTCAGGCGCCTTTCTGGAGTACGACAATGCTGCTATGGTTGAGGAGCTTGGAATCATGCTTAATGACCTTTAGACCGTTTTGATATGCGAATGATTCCATCGTGTTTGGATTCATTCGAGAGAATGAAGGATTAAGCCTAGCCCGGATCCGTTTCTTGTTGGAGTAGTGTATTACACCAATTGCGCCTTGCTTTAGAACTCTCTTTATGTGCGTCATGTATACCTGAATTCCCTCTGGCTCTATATGGACAAATGTTCCGAAAGTGAATAAGAAATCAATCGACTCGGTAGGAATTCCATCCAACTCGTAGCCTGTTGTGTTGTAGAAATGGAATCTTGACGCCGATCCGTCGAACCGATCTCTTAGGTAGGTAAAGAATTCAGGGTTAAGCTCTACGACAGTTGTTTCCTTCACATTCAAGAAGTACTTCGTCCATCTCCCACCACCGGAACCGATTTCCAGAACCACACTGTTAGGCGTTACATAAGGCTCAATGTACGTTTCGACGACTTGAGCGAGCGTTTCCGAGGCGATACTTAAGGGGTTAATTCGTTGCAAAAACGTAGTTTTGGAATCCGGGATCCCCCACTGATCTCCAAAGTATTTTTGTCTTGATTCATACCCAAGAACGCTCTTGAGACCTTTTGACCACCTCCTATTCCACTTCAACGTTGGCAAGGATCAATCCATCTACGTCATTCACACGTCGGATCAGATTATATGTATTTCTTGATCCACTAAGAACAAAAAGAGGTTCTGTCTGAATTACTAAAATATAGATATGAACAAGGGAGAGGTAAGCACTATTTTCTCAAAGCGCTAAGTCAATAATGCTTTTGAATTTCTACAAAGTTTCAAGGACGGACAATTCCGATGAGTAAGGCGAAAGCATTTATCCTCCGGGAAAGAAGATTTATTGAAGTGGACAGAAGAGTCAATAAGATTCTAGAGAGTCGGCCTACCCTTGAAGGGGCTGGAGTTAGACTAAAAAGAGCCTTCGGGCATCCTGAGGTCCCACAACTCGATCCTTTCCTTCTCTTGGACGACTTCCGATCTAACAACCCTAGCGATTACTTGGCTGGATTCCCATGGCATCCACATAGAGGGATTGAGACGGTCACGTACATCATAGAGGGAGTGGTGGAACATGGAGATAGCATGGGAAACACGGGGAAGATACACTCAGGGGATATCCAGTGGATGACGGCAGGGAGCGGAATCATACACCAAGAAATGCCCAAGCAAATTGACGGTACGATGCAGGGTTTTCAGTTGTGGGTAAACCTCCCTTCGGCAAAGAAAATGATCCAACCGCGTTATAGAGATGTCACCGAGCGAATGATTCCTGAAGTTAAAGTTTCTAAAGGTGTGAGGGTGAAAGTGATTGCTGGAACCCTCGACGGTTTGGAAGGCCCAACTAAGGATCTAATTGTAGATAGCGAGTATCTGGATGTGAAGATGGATCCTAGAACGGAATTCGTCCATTCCACTAAGAAGGGCTATAAGGTATTCGCCTATATTTTTGAGGGAAAGGGATTCTTCACTCCAGGGAAAGAGACTGGGACGCAGAATGTTATTCTGTTCGAAGACGGAGAGAAGGTCAAGATAAGATCAGGTGAGGAAGGAATGAGATTTCTTCTAATATCAGGAAAGCCGATCGGAGAGCCAGTTTCCTGGCACGGCCCGATCGTAATGAATCGACAGAGCGAGCTTATTCAAGCGTACCAAGAGATGGAAGAAGGAACCTTCCTCAGGGCACGGAAGAATGTCGATGACGAGTAGCAGATTATGTTACATTTTTGGAGGCAGGCTTAAATAGATTGTAAAAGGCAAATAGTTTACTGCAATTAGTCTTATAGATCCGGGGGAGTAAAAACTCTCTGACTACGACATTGCGGTAGTAGAGAGAAAATGGAAAACTTCAGAGGATTTAAATTAGCGCCGAAAATCCAAAATGGGATAGCTGCAGCCGGGTACCTAAAGCCGACTCTGGTTCAGGAGCGAACAATCGGCCGTCTCATTGATGGCGCAGATGTAATAGGTCAGGCAAAAACGGGAACTGGAAAAACCGCGGCGTACGGTTTACCGCTTCTGCAATCGATCAATATAGAGAACCGAGAAGTGCAAGCGTTAGTACTTTCTCCGACTCGGGAGCTCGCTATGCAGATTACGGCCGAGATTAGGCGTCTCGGTAAATACATTGGTGCGCGAGTATTGACTATCTATGGAGGCCAATCGATACACACTCAATTTGCAGCACTGAACCGTGGGGTGCATATTGTTGTCGGTACTCCTGGAAGGGTCATTGATCATCTCAAGCGGGGGACTCTTGATCTGGGATGGGTCAAATTTTTAATCTTTGATGAAGCTGACACGATGCTTGAGATGGGCTTTATCGATGATGTTGAGTTCATTATGGAACGCACACCGACGAAGAAGCAACTTGGCCTATTCTCAGCTACGATGCCACAGCGGATAGTCGATTTGTCAAAGAAATACATGCAGAACCCGGAGAAAATTCTCGTAGACTCTGATGAACCCTCAGTTGATACGTTAAACCAATACTATACGTGTTCAGAGCGAGAAGGTAAGCTCTCCCTCGTATTGGAACTACTAACTAAGGACAAACCTAGGAGCTCAATGATATTCTGCAAAACAAAACGTGAAACACACCAACTTGCCCGAGATCTTATTCGTCGCAACATGAACGCGGTCGCACTCCATGGAGATTTGAGCCAACGACAAAGGGATCACTCCATGAATCTTTTTAGATCAAGTCGAGTAGATATCTTAGTCGCAACTGATGTTGCCAGTAGGGGAATAGATGTACGTCAAGTGGATTGTGTAATCAACTATCAGGTACCACATGATCCTCTACTATATTTCCACCGTGTGGGACGAACTGCGAGAGCAGGAGACGCCGGGAAGTCCTATATTTTAGTTTCATCGGCGGAGCAGGGCGATTTCAGCAGAATTCGGAATCTCACAAAAGCAAAAATCAAGCCGCTTAGAACCGATGATGAGCAGAAGATTCAGGCCTCGTCTCATCGGCGCCAAGAAATTAGGAACTTTCCGAGATCAAGATCAGGATCATCATCACGTTGTTTTAGAAGTAGAGGTGGGAGAAGAGAGAGAGGAGGAGGAGGAGGATTTAGGAGGCCATCTCGATGAGATGTAATAACTGTAACGCCATAGCAAAGGTTGAATGTTGTGAATGTCATGTCCATGTTTGCAGACTCCATCACACAATGATGTTTGACGAAAAGACTAGATCGTTTTCTGAGCTTTGCGGCGCGTGTTACGCGCAGAAGAGAGCCGTATTTTGGGTAAAAGAAAAGTACTGAATGAAGCAAATCTGAGTGAGCTCGTCCTACCTGAGGATGGTCAGTACCTCGGAAGAGTCCGTAAACTAAGTGGTGGGGACAGAGTAATAGTCCAATGTACGGACGGTGAAACCAGGCTCTGTAGGATTAGGGGTAAGATGAAGAGACGGATGTGGATCCGAGAGAATGATGTCGTCTTGATTTCACCGTGGGATTTCAA
>JAPUKB010000106.1 GCA_027295865.1 Nitrososphaerota archaeon | reverse complement strand
AGGATAGGTGATTATGTTTTCAGTCTTTGGATTTTTGATGGAAATACGAGTGAGGATAATCCCGTTCGCATAATTGTAGATGGACCTTTAGTGATTACTGCTCATTTTGTTCTCTTGCCAAAAGTAGGAATCATAGATCTGGAAGTCACCGAATCCAAAACGGCATTTGAGGGCGAGTCGACCTATGCGTGGGTGACAGTTGCAAACACAATAGAACGAGCGGGAGAGATAAAGCTCCTCACTAGGAATTCTGATGGAGTTACAGTTTTCCCGACGTCGCAAATCATCTTTCTGGGGCCTGGGGAGACTAGAACCGTGGGCTTTGAGTTGCTCTATGCCAGGGAAGGCCTGGTAACTTTCGAGGTGTTCATAGAAGAAACAGCGGGTGGGCCTGACACCATCTCTGTCCAATTACGAGTCTTTTCCGTTGAGGAGAAGAATAGAGTCCGGGCAATCGGAATGGCGATAGGCGCTAAATTCCTACCGAATATAGATCTACTAATGCAGCCCGATGAGAGTGTTAGAGAATTTGCAGAACGGATCCTTGTAGCAAACAGTCTGAGTGCCAATTCCTCGAAAATGCAGCAGGCCCGAGCGATCCTGGATTTTGTGTTGAGCCATAGTAGCCTCTCAGAAGAGATCCTTCCCCAAAGAGATGTCGTGCGCATGATCTCAGAACTCGAAGCCAGGGGGGGAGTCGAGGGAACTCACTTGATAGAGGGAGACTCTACGACATTTCAAATTCTGTTTGGGGGCTTAATGAGATCCCTCGAGATCGAGGCTCGTCCCGTAATAGGTGCTATGAATTCCTCCCCTCTTCTCGATGAGCCCTTTGTCCTCGCCCATTCTTGGGTAGAGATAAAGTTAGAAGACTGGGTCCACGTTGATCCAATGTTGGGACTTTTAGATGGGAAAGGGGCTGCTCTACCAGAGAACATTGATTCTTTGCTGACTGACCCAAAATTCGTCTACGATCTGTTACCAGCCTGGGGCGGGGTGCTCACGGCGATCACCTACGATGGTCAGCTCCTCGATATCACTCAGGATTATAGAATGATGGCAACTGAACAACTGACAGGGTATTTGTTGTTTGTTGACGGACTCGTCGAAATTAACATTATCTCTGGAGAGGATGTTGTAGCCAGTGGCATACCTTTCTCCTTCCTCTGGACACCATTCGATCCACAGTCCACGGATGTAAAAACTCTTGCACCGGTCGGGCAACTAATTTTAGTTGAAGAAGGTTTCGAAGACGGCGATATATCGCTGATTGTTGAGGGGCAGCTAGGTCTTGACTATCGGCTAAACGTTCTAAGGCTTTCGACAAGGACGCCAATCCTAAGCTCTATGGAATCATCGCTAGTTACCAAGACCAGAGCTGAGCACAGGATAACCTCATCAATGTCTTCGGGAGAGCCAGACCGATTCCTCATAACCCAAGTACAAGAAGTTCAGTTTTCTCCAGATCAGATAATCTATCTCTCTTCAAACTCTACAATTCTTGAAGAGCGAGTGGAGGAGCGGATAGACGCGTTGCGTCTAACTCTTGGCGGCCGCCAAGGGACTATAGGTACAATAAACATAACGTTTTCCAAGTCTCTCATAAATCAGATAGACTCCAGCTTAGATAGAATATTGGTCGTCTTAGATGGCAAGATTGCCAATGCTGAAGTCATCGACATGGGCCTCGATGTAGTCATTCGAATGAGCTACGAACATAGCGAGGAAATCGGAACGATTGAAATGTCAGAACGGGTTCTATTAATCTATCTGAAGACCTATAAACTTACAGTCGACATAAGGGATCCATTCAATCAGAAAATTGGCCGTGCAGATCTTGTGGTCCAGGGACCACTTGGAAACAACACCAGGGTAAGTGAGGAGAGTACTTTCACTAATTTAGTTCCAGGTGAATATGAAGTTACCGTGAGATATCGAGGAGAATCCCAGCGGCTAACCAGACTGGTATCCGACCGAGACCTAATTGTGAGCGTAAACCTATTCAGATCTGATTCTACCGTAGCTTTGATAACGACTTCTGTTCTAGCCATAGTCGGATCAGTTGCGATTGGCGTTCAGGGAGGATTGTCCAGAATCATGGAGGTTGGGGGACGTCGGGCTAAGTAGCAGAAGCGGTCTTACGTATCAGCCTTGCCATCCCCTTATCATAGGTATCTATTCCGCTCTGAATTTTCTTTAATTGATCTTCGGTGAGAGCAAATTCACCCCAGAGGTCAAGGTTTTCGATATAGGCTCTGAACCTCTTGTACGGATCCTTGTGTGGCCTGATAATATCTGATATGCTTGATCCCCCGAGAAGCAGGAGTACGTCGATTCGATCAGAGTTTTCATTAACCCTTACAACCTTCAAAGACGTTCCCTTGAGGACAGGAAATCGCTTTCGATTCCATTCATTGAACTGTTCTTGAAGTCGCTTCTCCCCGACTTTGTCTACGATCTTTTCAGGCACTCTTGCAATAGCAATGCTCAAGACTACTGAATCATAATCAAAAGGCGAGAGGGGGAAAGAGATCGCATGATCGAGGATATTTCCGATCTTGTCATAGATCTCGTAGCTCCTTCCGTACGCGTAGACTGGAGAGAATACTTGCACTCTGTATGATCGGGCAAGTCGTACCATCTCTGCTAAGTCTACTTCATTTTGTCCGAAGATGAGATCTACGATACGCGGGATAAGAATATCTGAACTTAGCCTCCGCCCGGACCTATCAATACCAATCATTTTTCGAAGTGCGTCTCCCTGTGAAACTATCAAAATGTCGGCAAGGCGTTCATCGGATTTTAGGAAGCGCGATAGTGCACAGTAGGCATTGAAGTGGGTCTGATCGGTATCCTCTTCAGAGGGCAAGATGGCGAAGACGATTCCTGATGCATCAGGGTTTATGTTCTTAATCTTCGCAAGGATAAGCGGCCCGACACCAGATGTGATATTCTCCCCCAGTGGAGCGAAGAAGATCGAAATCTGTTCTTCAACGCTTTCGCTGATGCCTATCCGCCTAATCTTATCATCAAGTTGTTTGTCTTTCGTAGCACTCTTCAAAGTGCTGCTCCAGACACCACCTCCCTTGTCCTTTGACCTTTTCAGTCGATGAAGTCCTGTCCTGTAAATTCTGTCGGTTTCATCCTCGGTATGAACTTCGGATAACCAGTCCTTGAAGACTTTTTCATCCCCCTCATCTGCTCCGATGGCCAGAAAATTAATCGACGAAACTCTATTCGCTTGACCAGCAACGAGATTGAGAAGGAGCTTAGATCCTGCGCCTCCGAGCCCAAATTTGACAACCTCCTTAGATCGGGAAAAAACAGCGGTCAGAGATCTAATCAATTTTACGGCCGAAGCCAACTCCTCTTTAAACTCAATGAGGGGCAGGGAGCATATTGCGCACGTGGCGAGCCCTCTAGCATTCTTATGCCCACTGGGACAAAGTGTGAATCCTCCCTTATGGACCTGTTCGGCCGCCATCCCCGTCCCTAAGTGAATACAATGATAATAGTTTTCGGTAAGCCACCTCTATGAGCCATATGACTTATAGATTAACATGACGAGGAAAGCGTCGTGAGCTCCGAGACTCCAGAGCGGATCATCTCAAAATACGAGTCAGTCAAGTTAGAAGGCAAGGGTATGGGGCGGCTCGTACTTACTGATCGAAGAATTATTTTTGAGAAGAAAAAAGGAATCCTCTCGAGCAAGGTTATCTCAGAGGTTACAATTGATGCACGGGCACTCATTTCGGTTGAGCAACTTCAGGATTTCGGAGTCAAGATAGTTCATGAGGGGAAGAAAGAAACTATTTCTCACAAAGTGACTCCCAATAATCCAACTGATGCGATTGAGATAGTCCAGACTATTTCGTCCATGCTAGGTGAAAGGAAATTGATTAGAGATAAGAGCGAACTTTCTGAGAAGGATTCGAAAATGGCGAAAGCAAAATACCTCTCGTACGTCTTGGACACTGGGTCAAAAGTCTGGGAATTGACTTCACTCTCCCTGTCCATGTTGCGAGGCCTTGGATTTGAGGATTGGGATCGGGCAGAGGACATATTTGAGAGGCTTTCAAGAACAACGGCCAGTCTTTCAGAAGAGAACTCATTCGATTTCAGCAACGAAATAGATCTAATAAGGACATCGGTGGAGAGTAGGTCGCCGGAAAAAGTAGGTGAAGCTATTTCCGGGTTCCTTGATAGAGTGGGGAATCAGTTGAGCTCCACTACTCCTACTGCAAGCGAATGGAAAGATTACATCCACCAGGAAAATCCTAACTGGGATTCCCTCTCCTACCTCTTCCTCTTTTCCCTTGCTGTCAATGAGGGTATTGCATTTGAGGAGAACGCACTCGAAAGCGAGAAACAGACTGCTCTGTCGAGTGCAAAGAAGCTTATCCCTATTCTTGGGGTCGAGTTCAGCCAAGATCTTTTCAAGGATCTGAAAACGGAAGGCAACGAAGCGCGATTTGCGGAGATGGCATCCGAATTTAACGTATATCTCATGGATGCGTTGCAGGATTCTCTGAGAGAAACGAGTTTCCTGGCATAATTACTTCTTTCTTCTCTGTATCTTACTGTATTTGCTGTCGAAGACAACCTCTCCATAGCGATTAATCGCGAATAGCTTGAGGTATTGTGAGGCATATCGGGGTCGGACTGGTAGCTCCCTTGCACTAACATGACCCGATTTATGGAGCTTTGAGATTATCAGAGGCTCCATATTTGGGTAGTTCAGGATGAACTCATTCATGGTTATGTACTTCTTGAGAGTTGCCGCAGCTCCCTCTATAGTCTTGATCACGTATTCTATGTTATCTATCCGCTCGTCTATTTCGTTCGCTTCCTGGTCATCAAGGAAACGAAGGGAGGAATCTATGTCACCTACAAGCTGTGTATTTTTCCCCCAGTTGAATTCTTCAGATACTCTCGAATCGTTGAGCTTCTCGAAGTCTCTCAATAGGGTCAATAATTCTCCAAGAATCGATCTTGTCCCGATTTCGAGGTACTCAAGCTTGAGCATTATATCTGGGAGGTAGATAATCCCTTTTGGTTTCTCCAGCTGATGAACATGGTTAGAGAGTTCAATCGCGACCTGTGCAGTCTTTGAGACGGAGGCCTCCCTCCCTAGCGATTCATTTAAGGGAAGAATATGTGCATTGTATATTTCGAGCATTCTCTGTATAAGCTTTCGGACACTGGAGGCGATCTTATGACTGTCTGAGAGATATCGGTTACTGAGCGAGCTGATGCTTGTAACTATCGGATCGAGGGCTCTCTCTCCGGCGGACTCGGCAAGGAAGTTTCTCGCTACATCGACGGCGGTCGGATCTGATTTGATGTCAAAATCTTTCCTAATCGCCTCAATCAGCCTAGCTGCGAACTCGACTGTTATCTCGGCAACCTTGAGGAATTTGATATTCAGTTCTTCTTGACGTTTGAGGGATTCCTCATGGCCCATCTCGGCAAGATCTGAGACACTAATTGAATTAACGTTCGGCAGGCCCCCAGGCTCAATTCCAAACCGAGTAATGGTAGAAACGACGTTCTGATATTTCACTACTTTATCCACCTGGTACTGATATAGCCGATGGTACGTACTAGACGCAATTCTTTCTTGCTCCTCGTTGATTTGCGATAGGCTAGTAGTTCTCTCCCGGAGGGTTTTGTAGGACATAGTGCCTATCCCACCGAGAGTGATTCGGACCTGCTCCTGATACTTACTCGCGGAGGCATTTTCTGTAGAGAGGTCGATCCCAGGTGATGATCTTTCAATCAACTTCAGACTAGTAAAAAATGAAGCAATGCTATCTGCCAATTTTCTCCCTTTCGAGATTAGGCCTGACGAGAGAAATGCAACCTCTTCCCTTCTCCTCAATCTGAGCGAGCCGATGACCATTGCCGATCCGAACGAGACTGCGGATACTGTTATGGCAAGAAAAGATACGCCGCCGGAAAGGGCGGCCGTTTCAGTGGCGATCGGATTTAGACTCGTATAGTACCTAAGAGTGCCACTCGTCGCTTGTAACGCGCCAAGAAAAAGGAATGTTCCGACTAGGAGAGTAGGTGCATATGAGTATTTCAGTACCTTTCTAACATCGATTCCCCGTTCTACTAACCATGGCCAAAAGCGATCTACGACTGAGATGAAGGAGAAGGATAGGGCTAACAAGATGGGAACGTAGAGAATTATTAGCCTATCAATTATTAGGAATAAGTACGGATGGAAGAATTCACTCGCTCCAAATGCGGAAGAGAACGTCGCTTGAAGCGTTGGAATGTCCAAAGAAGTAAGGGACGGATTCGGAGTATAGAAGATCTGAGTGAAGAGTGGAAGAGGAAGAGCGTTCATTGCGTCGTATATCTGTTGAGGCCTCATTGAATTGATCTGGTCGCCTAGTGTCAGTACCAAATTCTCGGAAAAGGCGACGCCATGGAACGGGATGAATATCATGATAAACATGAAAACCATTCCCAGGTGATCAAACAGTTTGCGTCTCTCTTCGAGTAGCGCAACCATCAACATAAGAGGGATGGCTGCGAAGTACAATGGAGTGAGACCCAACGCCCCTGCAAAAAGACCCATCAGCGGGGAAATGACATTTCGAGGCTCGCTCACAGATCGGGCGGCGAAGGCGCCGATAAAGAAGATGTAAACGAACAGCCACCAGAGAGGAATACCTGCTTGATATGCATAGGCCGGCGCAGATACCAGCGTCCCTATCAAGAAACCGGCGATCGGAACCCTAAAGCCAATGAGTGCGGATAATATTCCAAAGAGAATAATCACTGGAGTAGGATAGAGTGGTATTACCAGAAGAAGCAATGTCGTGGTTAGAAGAATAAGGGCCGAAATTAGGAGTCGTCCAAGTGTCTTGCGATACTCGCGTTCCCTCTCAATCGGATCCTCTATGCTGCGTGATGGTCGTAGCCCAAAACGCTCGATAACAGATGCGGACTGCGAATCCTTTGTCTGATCTGGTTCTATGATCTTCGGATCGCTCAAGAGCCCTCTACAGCTCTGCCCTATATTACAGGTTTAAGTCAGCTCTAGACAGCCCGATTTGTGTCTTCAAGGGTTATGACTGGCGTAGTCTTTCCCCCCTTGGTTACATGGACGCCCTGTTCAAGGAGGAATGAGTGTGAAAGCAATCTCTCTCCCGGCGTAGTTTGTCCATAAAGGATGGACATTTCCTTGTATGATTCTAGGAGCTCTGGGGTGGCCTTAGCAGCAATTATCAAGAAGCGCATTGTCCACGGATCGTCAGAGTCTACTTCTCTTATGTAGATACTTTTCGAGGCGTCTTGTTTAACGTAGCCTGAGAGTATGGCCTTTGACTCAGATTCCAGGTCTTTGTCCCAAATGCCCCTCGGGCTCACGACGGTGAACCAAATGTAATCAGTTCGGTATTCAGGAGTTAGACCAAGTGTCGCTGGGATCTTGAAAATGCCCAAGGCGCCGACCAGATATTCCTTGAGGTGTCGTCTGTCTACAATCTCTCTGAGGATATTTTCATCAGTAAGAGAATCCTCGTCTTCCATTAGGACCCTCTGCATGATTTTCATTTGTTCGACATCAGTTAATTCCGCAACTCTGTCATAGTAGCCCCTATCTTTCATGGACGCGCTCATCTTCTCATAATATGTCCCGTCCAGGCTGTGCGCTTCAGCGACAAGTTTTCTATACGTTGAGTTTACGTCAAATTTGCTTTCAACGTGACCATATTCGCTTAACTTGGTCTCTAATCTTTCTTTTTCGCCGACAACTACCTCACCCTCTGCTGTGAGGACTCTTATCTCGTGCTCCAATTCCTTAGCCTTACCTTCCATGTATTTCTTCTTCGGACCGAGGAAACCAAACCGAATCTTCCTGGCTTGACCACTAATCCTGTCCATTTCGAGCTGCCTACTCTTCTGCTTAATTTCCAATGACTCTACCTCATTCCGTTGCTTCTCGAGTCTTTCCGTGAGGACTCTCTTCATGACTCTACAATCACTGAGTCGAGAATCGAGAGTCTTCAACTCCGAAGCAACTGGGTATAGGAGGGAGGAAAGAAGTGCAAAGTCTATTACAAGTTCTGGATTGAGGATTCTTTGGACTGTCGTTGCAAGCTCTTGGTGTAACTCAGTCTTTTCCGCTTTTGCTAGCTGCTTGTTGAGCTTATCTGCAAGACTATTTGTCTGAAGGTATAACCTAAGTCCAATTATGTACCTGTCTATCAATTCAACGAGACCAACGGCGTCATTGAGTATCTGAACTTGACGAGGGGTCAGCTGCTGCGCGCTCGGAACCATTCCTCGCAGGTCTTCTGCAATGTCTTTAACACGGCTCTGGAATTTCTGATATGTCCGAGAAATGTTAGTAGTTAATCCGACAATCTCTTCAACTAACATCCTAATCCTTGCCTCAACCGTCCCCTCGGGCGCATCCAATCCGATCGACAACACGGACCGAGAAAGATCTTGCACCTGAGACTTTACCGATTCCTCAACGCCTTTCAAGTGCATAACAAGATCAGACTCTAGTGACCTTCCCTCTGTGATAAAATTCTTGAGATCTGATTCGAACTTAACCTCATCATATGTATTTCGTTCTATGGCGAGTCTCTTGTAGACGGCCTTCAACTCGTCTAGGCACGAGGATAGTATCTTGTGCAATCCTCCATCTTCCTCGCGTGACGGCCCAGCATAGATCTCCGTCTTTTCCCGTCTTAACTCTCGTAGTCTCTCAAGTTTTTCCAGGTAGATCTTGGTAAGCTCAATAAATTCCGCTACTGGATAAGATACCTTGAGGGTCGAAATCAAATGGACCCATTTACCTCCCAGATCAACACTCGATCCGATGTTGCTGAATAGGTCCGCGAGATCGAAACTCAAAGATTTCATAAGTATATCGACGATAGCGTCATCAATGAGCTTTCGTGCATCCACCACGCTCCCAGTCCGACTGTAAGCCGGACCCAAAGGCATCATCAGCATCGCAGTAAATGGATTCTGATAGGCTTTAGAATATGCATTAGTGACACGCAGGTTATGTTCTCTTGATATTAGCATCTCATGCTCGATTAGCGCCGCGTAGCATGAAGCGCCTTTGGCAGGTGGATCATCTCCTCCGCATGGGAGGATTCCTAGACCGATTATTGGAATTCCGCTTCCAACCTTCTTCCTCAAGTGTCTTGTAAAATCGAGCGCTATTCCGCTCCCGGTCCCTCCTCCAAACCCGTAGATCAGAAAAATTATCGGTTGAAGGGTTGAAGTGAATACGTGTTCTTTGAAAAGATCCATATAGCTATCTACGAGCTTAAGGTGATGATAATTCAGTCCGTAGATAGCTTTCGAGAGAGCGCGTTTTCGGCCGACCCCTCCAGCAAGTGGTGGTATTTCCATTGACGACGTCAGCCAAGGTGAATAATTTTCAGGAACCTTCGCCCCTTCTCTTTCAAGGAACTCCGGATAGTTACTAACAAAATCGAACATCGTCTCCGGTGTCGGAAATTTCACAGTCTTTGCGACAAGGTTAATCTTATCCGCAGGGATTCCAGTTTCTTTAAGGTGGTCTGAGAGATTCTTATAGGCGGCCTCAAGACTACGGATGTCATGATCTGCCACGTCCAGAGCAAGCAACGAAACTCTGACCCCTTCTTTCTTCAAAAGGGGAATTAGGGCCTTCCGATTTCTTACGAACGCTTCAATAACGTTTGCGCCGGTACCTCCTAATCCCACGAGCTGGATTGAGCTTGCATAATTTGCCATCTAATCACTGATCACTATTCAACTAGATTCTGTAATTCCCTTTTAATGGTTTCAATCTCAGTCGAAAGAGCTTTATCAACTCTTGTAGCTTTCACAAGTAATAAATCAAGCTTCTTAGCCTCATCTTCCACGCGTCTTGAAATGAACCCCTTTCCTCGATTGGCCCTCAGAAAGAGTAGCACCAGGATAACAGAAATTGCGGCCAATCCAAGAGTCGATCCCAGAAAGATGTTTGTCACCACCGGCGGTGTAGGAAACCCTGAGCTTGGGATACTTTCGAGTAATGTTATCGCCGCATCATAATAGCCCGCGGCCGTCAACCCCTCAGATTCAGCTAATATGCTTCGGGCGAGAGCTGCATATTGAGGGTCCATCTGGACGCTATCGAGTATGGTCCGCTTTTCCTGTAGCAAATTACCGTAACGGATGATTATCTGATCCGTGATTGATGCCTCTCGGAGATCTAGTATCTCTTTGTTCGAATCAAGCGAGACAATCAGGAGTTGAAATCGCTGTATGGCGTGTATGGTCCTTCCATTCTCGTCCCAGAATTTCTCCGTTATGAACTCAGGTATGCGGCCCGTCAGTGTGAAGTCTGCGGTTCCACTCCGAGCTTCGAAGTCAATGGCCGGGGAACCTGGGGTCCAGGTGTTTAAGTCGACGCCATCATAATTGCTTTCCAGGGTCCAAAACACGTCCCTGGTACGTTCTAGGTTTGTGGTTAACAATATCCGATCAACAAGGGTGGCACCAATGGCAATAGAGAATGTTACGGTATATTCACCTCCGGCGACCAACGGCTCACTTGACACGTCGTTCCCATTGGGATCCCTCACGACGAGATCGGTTATTATCGCAGGCGATGCAGCTTGACCAAAAGCTGTAGGAAGAAAACCCGCCGTTAGTAATGCGAAAAGGAGCCAGATTGCCAAAGCAGAGCTAGCGTAAACCCTAATTAAACTCACGATCTTGGATCATCTGAATCCAATATATATCTTGACTGCTACACTGATCTGTCTATCATCGGATCAGACCCATGGCCTTTTCGACAGCCTCGTCGGCCCCATCCGTTAATGTGTACGTCTTGTGATTTATTCTCAAAGGATTCTTAGCCAGCCAGTCAGCTACTCCTCCTGTACCTCTAATTAGAATGACTGGCAATCCGAGATTCATAGCCATCGCAATTTCCGAGAGGGTACCCCATCCTCCTGAGATCCCGATTACTGCCTGTGCTGCTCTTACAACTATGAAGTTTCTAGCTCTCTCAAACGAGGTCGGTATGGGAATGTCAATGTACTGATTCGCTTCCTCCGAGTCAGGACCCGGGAGTATTCCTACCGTAACCCCGCTAGCCTCCTTGGCACCCCTGGATGCTGCTTCCATCACGCCACCCTTTCCTCCGCAGATCAATATTCCCCCATTCCCTGCTATTTTTCTTCCCACTCGATTGGCAACGGCCTCGACTTTCGGGGAGATTGCCTCGTCACTTCCGCATACAGCAATCCGCGCCTTCTTCTTGGATGAAATCATTATTTTCGTTCAGCGAAGACCATGATATCCTCCTCTATAATAGAGCAGAGGATCACCATCTTCACCCAATCCAAATTTCTCGACCTTGGCTAAGAAGATGTCATGGTCACCAGCTGGGTATGTCGCTTCCACGCTACAATCGAGGAAGCCTAGAACACCCATGATGATCGGCGCACCAGTTACCTCTTGCCTATATTCCAAACCTTGTAACATACTTGACTTGTTCCCTGGATCCGAAAACAATCTCGAAAGTGATTCCTGAATCTTGGATAAAATGTTTACACTGAAAATCCCACTCTCTTTTATTAGCGGATATGTCGCATTCAGCCTATCGATACAAACTAGGATCAGCGGAGGCTCTAGTGATACCGAGGTAAAAGAATTAACAGTCAGGCCATGAATCGCCCCCCTTGATTTGGTCATCACTATCGAAACACCCGTGGCATAGGTACCCAGCACACGCCTCAATGCATCTCTAGCTGTCTCCATGAGGATTACTATATCCCGATATCCGTTTAACTATTCGTCTCTTTGAACGTTCGTAGAAAGGATTAATTGTGCGCGCCACGCTTCTAAACTGATTGACTGTAAAATGCGGTAGGTGTGGAAATCAGAGAGAACCCCCACAAGACATTCCATATGTGGGCGAGCTTGGGAAGAGGATAATGAGTGGGGTCTGCGCGGAATGCTGGAAGGAGTGGGAAGATCTACAGATCAAACTAATGAATGAATATAAAGTCGACCTTTCGACCAAAGAGCATCGAGATCTAATGATGACGCAGTTGAAAGACTTCCTTAAACTGAAGTAGATTTCCTTGGTTAGAATCTGAGGTCCCCGTATTTCTTAACAAATGGGATCAGACCACCCTCTCTGAGAATGCTGGTCATTTCAATAGGTAGAGGGGGAAATTTCAAGTTCTTGGCGGTAGAATGATCAATGACTTTTCCTCCACTTAGATCGATTTCCAGGCGATCTCCATCCTGGATCTCGTCTGTATCCAACATCACTGCTGGAAGTCCGATGTTTATGCAATTCCTAAAGAAGATACGAGCAAAAGATTTGGCAATGATAGCACGTATTCCCTTCATCTTGATGATAATAGGAGCGTGTTCCCTGCTAGAGCCCAGGCCAAAATTCTTCCCTGCAACCACAAAGTCTCCTTCTGCTACATTAGAAGTAAAATCCTCTCTTGCGTCCTCGAGGCAATGCTTCGAGAGTTCTGGCAGGTTGGACCTAAGATGAAAGTATCGACCTGGAGCAATGTTATCGGTACTTATTCCATCACCGAATTTCCAAGCTCTCCCCGACATTCTAGATAACTTCCCGTGGATCAGCTATCATACCTCTTAGTGCAGTTGCCGCAGCAGTCGCAGGTGAACCAAGATAGGTGGAAGCGGATGGGTTTCCAGTTCTTCCAATGAAATTTCTATTAGTTGTCGTGAAGATGGCCTCGTTATCAGCAGGTATTCCACCCAGGGCTCCGAAACACGCACCGCATCCTGATGGCGTCACAAGTGCACCCGCATCCAAAAGGGTCGAGATAGTTCCATCTTTGACCGCCGTAGCATAGGTCTCTCCTGAAGCGGGTGTGACAATAAGTCGAACATTCGAATCGATTTGCTTACCATCTAGGATGGAGGCAACAATCTGGAGATCCTCAAGTCTTGCATTGGTGCAGCTACCAACAAAGACCTCGTTAATCTTCACCTCACCAATCTCTTCCATACTTTTGACATTATCTACACTATGTGGGAAGGAAACCATGGGACTAAGATCGGTTGCAGTAATTTCGAAAGTATTCTCATAGTGCGCATCACTATCTGGATGAATCTCCAAAAAGGTCTCCTCTCTACCTCTAGTCTCGAGATACCTCCTAGTATTCGAGTCAGATGCGATCAGGCCTACCTTGGCCCCTGCCTCTACGACCATGTTTGACAAAGTCAGTCTTTCATGCATTTCCATCTTGTCCACTACACTTCCAGAAAATTCCATAGCTTTGTAAGTTGCACCATCTCCACCCAAAATGCCGATAATGTAGAGTATCACATCCTTGGCATAAACTCCAGAAGGAAGTGTACCGTTCAGAATGAAACGGAGAGTTTCAGGCACTCTGAGCCAGGTTTTTCCCAAACTCATGGAGACTGCTACGTCTGTGGCGCCCATACCTGTTGCAAACGAAGCTAGGGCTCCGGCCATAACGGAGTGAGAATCCGTGCCGACTATCAGAGTATTCGGGGAAGCATAGCGTTCCGCGAGCACTTGGTGACAAATCCCTGTCCCCGCCCCATGGAAATTTACTCCCCGAGATTCGGCCCAGATCTTAAGAAGAGCCTGATCATTTGAGTTTTCCCTTCTGGGACTCGGTACAGCGTGATCGATGAATACAATTACTCTCTTGGGATCGAAGACTTTGTCTGACCCTAGCTCTTTCAGCTGACTCACTACCAAAGGCCCGCTGGCATCATGGGTAAACGCATAGTCTACCTTGGCAATCACACTCTCTCCAGCCACAACGGGTCTCTCTGTGTGTGTGCCGACAATCTTCTCGGCAAGGGTTTTGCCCACAGGCTTCTTCCCGCTCAGTCATATGTAAGCGTTGAGAGAGTTGGGAGCTTGTTCAGAAAAAGTTAAATCTTCAAACTCTAAACAATGATGTATCAGATTGACTGTCCCTGCCTACTTTGGCTTCCTGAATGGCCTCCTTGTAGTACTATTCCTGGCAACTCTGGCGATCATCTTCGTCTATGAATACGAGGAACAGAGACGGGAGAGGCAGACCTAGGCATTAAGCCTTGATAACAGACCTGGAAAATCAAGTCTCAGAACGGTTTAGCAAACTTGGGTGGAAACGACTAACTCCAATACAGAGTAAGGCATATCCAGTCATCCTACGCAGAAGGAATTCGCTCCTAGTTGCACCCACAGGATCGGGAAAAACTGAGGCTGCTCTGGTTCCAATTATTGTTTCGCTTGCCTCGAAGGAGAAGCGAGGACCTGGCATAAGGGCCTTGTATATCACTCCACTCCGTGCTCTGAATCGAGATATTTTTCGGCGGGTAATTGAAGTTACTCGAGCAGCGGGTCTAACCGCTGAGGTAAGACATGGTGATACTTCCGTCTCTGCTAGAAGAAGAATAACTGAGAACCCACCCGATTTACTGATCACGACTCCTGAGACACTCGCAATACTTCTCACAGGGAAGAGGTCCAAGATTGGTCTTAGATCCGTCGAGTGGATTGTCATTGACGAGCTCCATGAATTAATGACGAGTGAGAGAGGTGCTCACCTTTCTCTAAGCTTGGAGAGGCTTTCTGCGATAATTCAGTCTGAGCTTGTCAGAGTGGGTCTTTCCGCAACACTGGGCGACCCTTCGGTCGCTTCAAAATTCTTGGCAGGAACTGGAAAGGAATCTGCTATTCTAATTGATCACTCTGTACGGGGATATGATATCGACTCGAAATTCATCGAGGGTACTCTACCCGATGTTGCCGCCAAATTATTGGAAGTAATCAAGGATACCCAAAAGTCCGGGGAAACAATACTCCTTTTCACAAACACAAGGGTCGAAGCAGAATCAATAGGTGCTATCCTAAAGGCGAAATCTCCTGAATTTCCCGTCGAGGTGCATCACGGTTCCCTTTCGACGGAGATTAGGGAAGATACAGAGGCTAAAATGAGGGGCGGAAAAGCTGGAATCGTTGTCTGCACCTCATCATTAGAATTAGGACTAGATATAGGTGCAGTACAGATGGTTGTCCAGCTTGGTTCTCCGAGGCAGGCAGTGAAGTTGATCCAAAGGGTTGGAAGAAGTAGACACCAAGTTGGGGAATCTGCAAAAGGGTTGATAATAGGACATCGAGATGATGATGAGCTCGAATCCCTAGCTCTCATTGACAGGGTCAAAGAGAATGACCTGGAGCCCAGTAAGATACACGAGAAGCCGTATGACGTGGTCGCTCATCACGCGACTGGACTAACAATAGAACAAGGCCGCGTCGACGTCGGGGAGGTACTGGAGACTTTCAAGAAGGCTTACCCGTTTAGAGACCTGAATATTGATGAGGTCAAGGACACATTAACGCTTCTCGACAAGCAAGGCGTAATAAGATTTGACGAAGAGACAATTAGACGTAGCATGAGAACTTTTCAGTACTATTACGAGAATATCTCAACAATTCCAGATTTGATGCAATTCGACGTCATTGACATAACGAAGAAAAGAATTGTGGGTAGGTTAGATCAAATGTTCGTTGGAGAGTATGGAGAACCTGGCAAACCCTTCGTGCTGAGAGGCAATTCCTGGAGGATTGTTTCCATCGATGACGAAAAAAGAGTAGTCCATGTCGAACCTATGTTTAGAGATATTTCAACAATACCTTACTGGATTGGCGAACTTATTCCCGTCGACCAGGGGACTGCTATTAGGGTTGGACGTTTGAGAAGAGCAATAATCGCAGGGTCTGAAAATAGGATAAGCCCACATCAAAGGAAGCGCCTGCTCAGTGTATTAGACACTTTGGGTACTATCCCGGATGAGCTCAACCTTGTTATCGAGAGACAAGTAGGGCAGGGTATAGTAGTCCTCCACTGTTGCTATGGATCAAGAATAAACCAGACGATTGCAACAGTTCTCTCAACGTTGATCTCATCTCGGACCGGATTCATGGTAGAGGCAAGGTCAGATCCATACAGAATCATGCTATCGTCTCAGGGAAGAATTGGGAACGACGATCTAAAAGCATCTCTAAGAGAAGATCTCAATCTCGAAGAAATACTATCTGTTGCGGTGGTAGGTACTCACCCGCTAAATTGGAAAACATGGTACGTGGCGAAAAAATTTGGTGTCGTGAGTAAGGAATCTCAATACGATAGAAGGGCAGCGAGATTGATTCAAGTAAGGTACCGAAATACCCCATTATATCGAGAGATAATGAGAGAGTTGATCCATGAAAAGTATGACATAGCTGGAACTACAGAGGTGTTGAGAGCAGTTTCCCGGGGAACAATTAGACTTCGGGAAATAGCAGTACCTGAATTCAGTTCCTTGGCAAAACCCATTCTGGAATTCTCCTCTGCCTTCGCCGCCCTCCCTTTGACAGTCGAAAGAAGCATCCTCGATTTGGTGAAGGAAAGACTTGAGGGAACACAGAATCGACTCGTCTGCATGCACTGTGGAAGATGGGAGTCAATAGCCAAGCCCAAGGATCTGAAGAATCCAATCTTATGCCCGTTATGTAAATCAAGGCTAGTCACCACTACTTTTTACAGCAACTATGGTCTACTACCAATCGTTATCAAAAAGAGACGAGGCAAACAGCTAACCAATGATGAGGACATACAATTCAAGAAGGCCTGGAAGACTTCTTCGTTAGTCCAGAATTTCGGACCGAGAGCGGTTATGGCGCTGTCAGGGTTTGGAGTAGGCCCAGATACCGCTGCAAGAGTCTTGAGGAAGAGCTTAGACGAAGACGAGTTCCTCAAGAATGTGTATCTTGCCGAGAAGAACTACGTCACTACAAGAGGATTCTGGAAAGACTAGCTTTCCCAGATCACTGCGGAGTATGCCTTTGTGGTCAAAGCTGGTACTCTATCTTCCCCACGACGAACTTGAAGGCCTTTGAGTTTCAGTCTCTGCCCAGGCTGAATCCCTTCGATTAGCTTGATGTCTTCTCGCCAGGCAGTCACTCTAATCTCCCCGGTCTCATCCCCGACTAGTATTTCGGCACGGGTTACACTTTCTCCGTCTTTTGTCGTGATATCGGTTACGCTTGTTGATGATAAGGCAATCACGTCTGCAAAGACAGGAAGGGTCTCGTCATCAAGCTGATCTATCTTAGAGATCTTGACATCTCCAAGGCTGGGCAATTCACCAGCTTCTCGTATCTGAAGATCATTGTCACAGATCACTTTAAGCTCCTCAACTTGCCTTCCAGTAAGTTCGATCATCGACTCTGGCTTCAGAAAAGGTGCGCGTTCGGCCGCCTTTCCAAGCAAGATTAGATTGAATAGTTTGTACTCGGTGCTGATCATTAGCGCTTGGATTGATGGAACACCCGACCTTGCAGTGCGAGGCATACCCCAAGTGAGAATCTTTCCAGTGAGCTTGATTTCCTTCCCCCGATCGACATTGATTTTCCTTCCGACCTCAATGACCTTGAAGTTCGTCCCAGAGTCTCCGTGGAGCTCGATGCCTCCGCGCGGGAGAATTTTGGATTTCACATTTAGAAGTGACATCTTCGAATTCACTGGAATCTGCATTAGATCCTTCCCCTGGTAATCCCATATCACGACCCTCGTTTCAGTGTTAGTTTTGGGATCGCCGATCATGAACTGCGTAAGACTTCCAGTAGTTCCGTCGCTTCTTTGAAACTCCGAGTACTTAGGCTGGCTCCTGACAATGCATTCGATTACAAGTCCCTTTCTAAGCTGAGTTACATCCTTTGGCATTAGTCGAACATCTGATAAGGTTGAGAGGTTTCCTCCTTCTACATAATCAATGGTCTCTACGGTTCCTCTTGAACCAACATTTAGAACAGGCGAACCGTCCAATCCAGCCTTAACAGAGCCCTTCTTGATCCTTATTGCCATGTCAGGTTCTAATGAATCAGACTCAACGAGATCAGCCTTCTCATCCCATAGGGTTACCCTAGCCCGTTCCTCTCCGTCGAAAAGCCAGAGCCGCCTCAGTTTCCCCCTGGAACCGTTTTTCTTGTCATAAACTTTGAGGGGATAAATGGAAAGGATTCGGCCGATCACCGTCACCTCATTGGCTCCAACAAAAAGATCTTTTAGCGCTAGTTTCTGAGTATTAGAATAGTCAAGAGTGATCCCGAGATCTGACGCCACTAAGAACAGAGCTCCTTGATCGGTGAGATAACCTCCACCAACCTTGCTTTTCTTATCATTCATCAATCCTAAGAGCTCGGGTTCAGTGGTACCATTCCTTCTGGCCATTATGTCGTCTAAAAGCTTCCTAATTTCAGGCATTGTACATCGATATCTTCGTGTGCAGGATTCTTTGCGCCGACATTCCTTATCGCCTGATGAGGTAGGTGGTTTTGATCGCGGAAGCTAGAAAAATGAGCCAGGCAGGCCCAATTATAGCTCCTAGCTCCAGACCTATAACGAAAAGCCAGCCTGTCCCAATGACACCCATAGCGGCCGTCCAGAGAGAGATGGCAATGACTGCTCGATTTGTCCTCTTGCGACTCACTTCATAGGCCACATAGAAGCCAGAAATAATGGGAATGATGTAAAGGAGAATGTAGATTATCAGACCAGCACTACCCGCCGAGAACAAAGGAAGAACTAGTCTATTCAGAAGAGCTGTAAAGAGAAGGTATGAAGATCCGAGAATATGCAGATAAACGAGTGATTCATGATTCGGAGATTCTCCGCTAGACCTAATTTTCAACCCACACTTAATGCAGAAATCTGCCTCTTCGACATTGTTCGTGCCACACCTTGGGCAGATCTTGCCGGTAGCAGTCATTTGGGGTCAGTGACCCATTGCACATATCAACCTAAATAAAGAGAATGAAAATGGATCGGGGAGATTAAGATGCCGGGAAAAACCAGGACCGTATGTGTCGCACATGCGCAGGATGTTGACGGAATCGCGTCAGCTTCGCTTGTAAAACTGGCAACTGGGGCCGATGTATTTCTTGCCAATTACGACGAATTGATCGAAATCCTCAGGAGCCTTAACTCTGAAACCAATCTGTACGTTTGCGACCTTGGAATGAATCAAAGCATAATTGACGACTTTGTTCTTGAAACTCGAAGAATAGTAAAAGGAGGTGGGAAGGTTACTTACATCGATCACCATCCTCTTGACGGGAAAACCTCGAAGCGAATAAAGGCGGCGGGAGTCCACCTGGTCCATTCTAGGGAAGAATGTGCCGGGGTCTTAACCTATCAACATTTCAGGAACGAGCTCCCGCGTCGAGCCGCATTCATAGCTTGCTATGCGGCGGTCACGGACTATCTCGATAATCAGCCTATAGCGAAGCAGCTTATAGGGTCTTCTGACCGCCAGCTGATACTCCTGGAGTCGACGATGCTCTCATACGCCATGTCACACGAGAGAAATAGAGTATCATTCTCAAACCGGATTGTGAATGCATTCCAGTCACTCAAATTTCCACATGAGATCGAGGGAGTCCCTAAACTTGCAACTAGGCAGGCGGCTCGCATGAAAGACATGCTAGATTTGGTGGAGAAAGAGGGGGTACAGCTAAAGAACTTTGCATATTTCAAGTCTGAAAAGGTTACATTAGGACTAGTTGCGAACCTCTTGCTAGGGATTTTCGCCGTTCCTGTAGCCTTTGCATATCGAGAGAACAGTGTGAGCGGGATGGTTGAGATTTCTTTGAGGGAACGATACGACTCCGAGTTCGAACTGGGAGAGATCGTATCTAAGATAACTAAGACTCTCGGCGGAATGGGGGGAGGCCATACCAGGGCGAGTGGGGCTAGGATACCGGTAGAGAAGATGGAGAAATTCCTAAATCTCTTAGGAAGGGAGCTTGCACGGGATCCAAAGGTGAAGCAGAAACGCAGAAAGGCCTTGAGGAGACGGGCTACTTAGTGCAGAATGCTCTGTGAAGATTCTCGATTCTACTGTCGGAGACCGCTTTACCATGAGTGACAAACCCTCCGGTGAAACCACGGGGGATGTGCAGGAGCTCATGGATTATGATCTTCTCTTTCTCGTGAGATGTCAGGTTATCAAATTTCTCTGAAACAACCTCTATAAGATAACGTGGGCCAGAATGTAATACCTCGTTCCACACTTTGGCAATACCATGTATTCTTGCCCGAGTGTATCTAGACCTCGAGCCGAAACTCCTGAAAAAATAAAGTCGTTCTTGGTCTATGTGATCGAACCCCAGCTTTGAGATTATGGAAATCGCTTTTTCACGGATATCAGTGGCTGCCTTGTACTCAATCAAGTCGAAGCTCGTTTAAGAAGAAAGTCGCTTAAGCCCCCTTGTGAGATCTTTTAGCATCTATGGTGGAGGTGGTTCGATAAAGCCAGACGACAGCATGGACTTATGGAGATTTCTAGCTCTCTTGATGACAGAGGATGCAGTAGAGAACAACTCCTCTCGACTCTTGTGGATCGTCGCTACCTTCTCCTCGATGGCTTTAATGCCGACCGCGACGGACTCTCTGGGGTAAAGATCTTCTTCCTCCATTGTAGGGAGGATTCTCTCCTCGTTAAAATTACCGTCTCTCGCAACCGATGCGAGCTCATGGGAAGCAGCTATGCACATACCGTCTGTAATCGTTGTTGCCCTAACGTCAAGGGCCCCTCTGAAAATGCCTGGAAATCCAAGGGAATTATTTGCCTGATTGGGCAGATCAGATCTTCCAGTGGCAACGATTTTGGCGCCTCCTTCCTTTGCTTCCCAGGGCCAGATCTCGGGGATTGGATTTGCACACGCGAAGACGATGGCGTTATCCGCCATTCGGGCTATCCATTCTGTTTTGATTACACCCGGCCCGGAGCGCGAAAGGGCGACACAAGCATCACTATCCTTTAGTGACTCTTCGATTGTACCGCCTCTTTGTTCTTCATTTGTATCCAGAGCCAGTGGCCATTTAACAGGATCTGACTCAAGATCTCCCCGTCTCCTGTTGATTATCCCCTTACTATCGACGACAATCATCATCCGAGGATCGACTCCCTCCATTCTGAGGAGTCTTATCAAGACTACATTTGCTGCGCCGCTGCCGACCAAGGTTATTCGCATGTCCGAAAGTTTCTTTCCAACAATCTTAGCAGAGTTTATGAGACCTGCCAAGACTACAGCGGCAGTCCCTTGCTGGTCATCGTGCCAGACAGGAATGCCGAGTGAGTCCCGCAGCTCGTCGAGGATCGCGAAACACTTAGGACTTTCTATGTCTTCAAGATTTATCCCTCCAAACGATGGAGCCAGAATCTTGCATGTCCTCACAATCTCATCCTTGTCCTTAGTATCCAACATGATCGGAACCGCATCGACTCCTCCCAAATACTTGAAGAGCAAGGATTTGCCTTCCATTACTGGAAGGCCGGCTTTAGGCCCTATGTCTCCGAGGCCTAGGACTCTTGAACCATCGCTAATGATCGCTATTGAATTTCCCTTATTGGTATAGTCAAAAACAGAATCCGGTTCTGATTTTATCGCAAGACAAGGTTCTGCTACACCTGGCGTGTACCATACCGCGAAGTCGTCAAACGAGCTAATTGGGCACTTTGGAACTATCTCTATTTTACCCTTATAGATTGGGTGAAGCTTCATCGCTCTCTTACCTGGAAGTTCCGCTCTCTCCAGGTTTAGTTCTCTAGTCTTGTCGTCGATCATGTATGGATCAGGCTGGACAGAACAGGATATTTATCTTAGGTTGCCAAGGGGGAAATGCCTTAAAGGGGCCTTAAAAGAAAAGGAAAGCAACATGAAGATCGCGATCGTTGGTCTAGGCGTTGCAGGATCTTACCTTCTCAATGTTTTGAGTAAAGACCATGATGTCGTCGGTTATGAGATGCAACAAGAAGGACAATTCGATGCGGTATGTGCGTGGGGCAGTTCGAAGGTGGAACTTTCCTCAATCTTTTCGAGAATCGGTGTAGAATTCTCGGGTTATGTTTTATTTGATGGAGGAACGCTGCAGATCGAGCTCTCGCAGAAAACACTAGAAATCCCACTCAAGGGCTTGGCCGCTTATGACAAACACCAATTGGAACTTGACCTGACAAAGGGGAAGAACGCCAATTATGGAGTCAGGGTTTCTAGAGAGACCTTCCCCTACTCAAAGTATGATTTGGTCATAGATGCAACCAGCCTACAGAGAGCTCTCCTGCCAAGAATCAAGGAACAGATGCTTGTTCCATGTGTGGAGTACATGATAGATTATCACGAACATGGAATGACCCCGTACAACGATTTCTTCGTAAAACCATTCCCGCGTAACAGTGGATACTTTTGGTATTTTCCCTTGGGTGACCATGTAGCCTATGTCGGTGCAGGAGATTATTTCAGGAAGCATAACGATGTTCTGGATGCATTTAACAGCGAGCATGGTGGAACCATTAAAAAGAAAATAGGGCGACCGGTCAGGCTATCCTCACCATTCCTGTGCCAGCCTTTTTCTCAGGGTAACGTGGTAGGCGTGGGAGAGTCGATCGGAACCGTGTTTCCAATCTTGGGGGAGGGCATCATACCCTCTCTCCATTGCGCCGAATTGTTGGTCGAGAATCTGGAGGCTATCCCACAGTATGAGGTTAGCGTCCTGAAAAAATTCAAGGTCTTCCATGACGTGTATAGGTTAATCAAATTGAAAATCAATGATGAACTGAGTACGTTGAGGCATGCGAGGTTGATGTGGAACACGTATCAAACCATGAGGACTCAGGAGGACAGGTTCGGGATGAAAGTTAAGCTGAACGATCTTAGGGCTATTATCAAGGGCTAACAGCCTTTCATGGCTTCAAAATTCGGCGAATAGAGTTGGAAGGCTTATATTTGGTACGTTTGTCCATGATCGTGATTACGATTGACTGATGGATTTGTAACCGGTGATTTAGTGTTTGCCAGACCAAGGGATAGTAAAATATCACGTAATACTGAAGTTCGATATTGATGGTGTAGTCGACAAGGCCGATCTGATCGGGGCGATCTTCGGACAAACTGAGGGTCTTTTTGGGCCAGACATGAATCTGAACGAGCTTCAGAAGAGTTGGAAAGTCGGCAGGATCGAAATAAACCTTGTCTCGAGGAACGGGAAGACTGGTGGAGATGTTATCATCCCGATGAGCACTGACATCTCTACCGCCTCCCTCATTGCTGCCGCTGTAGAAGGTGTTGAGAAGGTCGGGCCATGCCAGGCTCACTTCAAACTTTCCTCAATTGACGACGTAAGAGCGTCGAAGAGAAAGGCCATCGTAGATCGCGCCAAAAGTATAATGAAGCAATGGTCGTCAAAGTCACTTAGCGAAGGGGAAGATGTCCTAAAGGATGTAATGGAGTCAGGGAGGAGAGCACGACTGGTGACATATGGCAAGGAGGATCTTCCCGCAGGGCCGGGAGTGTTCTCCTCTGACCGTGTCCTTATCGTTGAGGGCCGTGCAGATGTTATCGTCCTCTTAAAGGCAGGGATCGAGAACGTCGTGGCTGTTGAGGGCACAAATATCCCAGATTCGATAATTAGACTGGGAAAGGAGAAGAAACTATCAGCTTTTCTGGACGGGGACAGAGGGGGTGACCTGATTCTACGGGAATTGCAACAGGTGGTAAAGCTTGAGAGAGTTCTTCGAGCGCCGGCAGGGAAGGAGGTAGAGGAGCTCTCGCCTGTGGAAGCACTTGCAATAGTCAGACAAAGGGAACACCCCAAGCCGGTGAGAGAGGAGAAGGTCCGGAAAGAAGAAGTTAGAAGGAAGATTCCCGATGAGCTAAATTCGAAGACAAAAGAAATATTTCCAAAAATTGATGGAACTCTAGAGGCAGTAATTCTGGATAAATCGATTATTGAGATAAACAGGATCCCCGTTAGTGAGCTGGTGAAGAACCTTGAATCGACCAAGGATGCAAAGTATGTAGTATTTGATGGAATAATTACTCAGAGACTCATCGATGCAGCAAGCAATTCTGGAGTTATAGGAATCGTGGGCCACCGAACTGGTGAGATCAAAGGGGCTCCAGCTTCCTTCGTGATGGCAACCTTCCATGAGATTGGTCTGGAATAGGGATTTATCCAAGCAGTTATGCGAATCCATCGGCTCCAAAGAAGGCCAGGACTAGCCACAATCACACCAGAAAGTCCTGAAGACCTTTGGACGCTTAGGAGAATAATTTCACCAGATGATATCCTTACGGGAGATACAAGCAGGGTCATCAAGGAAAACAACGACTTCGCAAGACCGGATAAAGGGGAAAGAATTAGGGTAAGGCTGAGCATAGAGGTTGAGAAGGTTAAGCTGGACAGCAGCATTGACCGCCTTAGGGTCTCGGGCAAGATTCTTGATGTTTCGGAGAATTTCGTCACAAAATCTTCGCGGCACTCATTCACACTCTCACTAGGAAACACATTTGCGCTAAGAAAGGATGTATTTCCCGACTTTCACATGAGCCTTCTGAAGAAGAGCTCGTCTCCAATAGACAGAATCATAATAGTGGCCCTAGACAGAAGAGAAGCTGGGATCGGGAAGGTGATAGGCACTCACTTGAAGATCTTCCCCACGATTAACTCGGGCCTAGGAGGAAAACTATACACAACCAAGAATGTATCCATTCAGGCGTATCTTGCTAGGATTACGAATTCGATAAAAAATATCTACGAAAAGGGTGTAAAGATAGTCTGTGTCGGCCCCGGTGAAGTAAAGAAAGCTTTAGCTAATTTCATAGAGGGAGCAGACAAAGAAATTGCCCGGGAGGTTTTGGTAATTGATGGACTTGATGTCACTGGGGAGGATGGCGTCTTCACCTCTCTCAGATCTAAGGAACTGAGGCAGATTATGCAAGATACAACGCTCGCGAGTGCTCAAGAGCTCCTGGCGACAGCAATCGCCAGAATATCGCAGGATGATACTAGAGTAACATTCTCTGTGAAAGAGAGCAACGAGGCAAGTACCGTAGGGTCGGTGGAGTCTCTACTTGTATCGAGCAAAATATTTGAGACTGGAAACGAGGAACAAGTTGTTGAACTACTGAACTCTGTCGAGAAATTCGGGGGAAAGACCATTTTAGTGGACAATTCCACAGACGCAGGCAAACAGATAGAATCGCTAGGCGGTGTTGTGGCGTTGCTGAGGTACTCCCGAGTCCGATGATGTTGCGGAGACCAGCCACTCCAGGTAACTCCTATTGACACTTTTCATTTCTAGGTCCACGATTTCTGGGACTCTATAGCCGTGTGAGTCTCGGATATAGCGTCGTAACAGTCTCAGTTTTGTTGAGGTGGTTTTGTAGAGAACCATAACCTCGATTCCCTCCTCTATTTTCCCTTCCCAGGCATAGATTGAATATATAGGAAAGATGTTAGCACAAGCTGCAAGTCTGTCGGATACAGCCTTGCGAGCAATCTTTGATGCCTCCCTCTTGGTGCGATAGGTGGAGAACACGAGCCTTCCAGTAATTTTCGTTCCCAATGAGCTACGCATTAGTCTCCATGTAATTAGAGATAGTGGTCAAATCTCGCGGGACTTACCGCCTAACGAGTTCAATTTCATTTTGGAGGCCGACTCTGTTGATCTTGACTAGGCCGGCTCTTTCGAGTCGCTTTGCCATCCGCCACATACTGGTCTTTGGCAGAATGAACTTCTTCCTCAACTCCGACTCCAAGACCATTCCACCTTGTTCCCTGATGAATCTGAGTACTTCTTCTTCCTCTGGTCTAAGATTCACTGAAGCATGACGAAGGCTCCGCCCGGACCTGCGAATATAGATAGCAATACCACTAATCATAATGGCAGCGACAATGACGGGGAGAAACAGGTTATTGTTGACAAATGCGAAAGGATCTTCAGATCTGGAGACTGAATCGATTTCACCCTGCCCTGGTATGATCTGTAAAGGCAGAATATACTTTATGAGCCAATCCCCTTCTCCGACAAACAGGGCGGTTCTGTTTTGAAGAGTGGTAATGGAATCAGGGATCTCATTAAGAAAGACGATCGTTGATCTATCTGGAAGAATTATACTCGCAGGATTATGGAGGCTAAGATTAAAACTCCAGATCGGTCCATCCTTATCTGTCAGTTGGGTGGTTTGATAGGTGATAAATACACTAGTGGCACCAAGAGTGTCAATTATTATTGTCCGGTTGCGGATCTGGTATCCCAGGGGAGCGCCGACTTCGTCTCCCACCAATACGTTCTCTGCCTCCACCGATAGTAGGCCTACACTTACCTGTGGAACAATGTCGATCACGGTGATGTTTTGGCTTATCACTGAAACACCATCCCTGTAAACAATTACCTTAATGTCCACTGTTTCAAAATCGGCTTCGACTTGGCCTTCTGAGTTCCCGATCTGTCTGCCAAAAGATGAATGGATAAGGAGGCTCAAGATGACGAATGAGATGAAAACATGACGGCGCAGATTCTCACACCATTAGTAGAATCTCAATTAAGCCTTCTCTAATGAATCTGATCGCAACCGCACCAATCAAAAGACCCATGATTCTTGATACTACAGATGATCCCTGCGGCCCAAAGAATCTGAGAAGACCAGTCCCGAAGTGCAAAATGAACCAAGATATGGCGACGATTAGTGTAACAACAACGAATTTGGTGAGGAAGCCCGGCATCAGAACTACGAAACTTATGCTACCAGGTCCCGCAAGAAGGGGGGTAGCCAATGGAAAAACTGCTAGGTCTTCATTAGGGCCTCTCTCATGAACTCTAAACGATCCTCTCCCTAGTACATATTCAATCGAGAAGATGAGAAGGATTATTCCTCCTATTACTTTGAAATCCGCAATCGTGATTCCTAAAAGGATGAAGAGCAGCTCGCCAAGAAAACCAAAAGTCAAGAGGATGCCGTAAGAAACAAGAGATGACTTACGTACGAGCTTTTTCCTCTCGGCCTCCCCCATATCAGAAGTTAAAGAGAAGAGAATTGGGAGATTGCCTATTGGATCAAAAATAGCAAATAGCGTGAAAAGCGATTGTAGAAAGAGGAGCAAGTTCTGATCTAGCAGTGGGTCGGGGGGTAGCAACAGTTTGGTCTTCGGACCTTGAACCATAAACCTATTTACGCTCTCCGCCCAGGATACTTGGATGAACGAAAGGCCGTGTAGTAAATGTGGTAAGGGGGCAGTGTATGGGCGAAGATATTCGGGGGTCAAACTTTGCTCCCCATGCTATTCTCATTCAATCATAGAGAAGACACGGAGGACCATCTCAAAGTTCGGTATGCTCGAGTATGGTACTAAGATGGCCGTTGGAGTGTCAGGCGGGAAGGATAGCCTCTCTCTCCTCCATGTGCTGAGCAAGATAGTTATTCCGCACGGTTCAGAATTATTCGCTGTAACGGTCGATGAGGGGGTTGAGGGGTATCGAGACGAGGCGATTCAGAACGCGATTGAGTTATCTTCCCGGCTGGGGGTGAAGCAGATTACTGTCTCGTTTAAGGAGCTATTTGGAACCGGGCTCGACGACGTTTTAGAAAAAAGGAAGGGAAAGAGAATCGCCTCATGCACGGTATGCGGAACATTTCGTCGGAGGGCACTTGAGATAGGCGCACAAAAGGTTGGAGCAGATGTAATTGCGACGGGTCATAATCTCGATGATTTCCTTCAGACTTTTCTCATGAATCTATTCAGCGGTGATGTGGAAAGGATTAGATGGATGGATCCAGCGATCAAACACAACACTGATTTTGCTTTCAGACGAATCAAACCTTTCATGGAGATATACGAAGAGGAGATCGCGTTTTACGCATTCACCAACAATTTACCGTTACAATCTGAGACATGCCCTCATATGAATGAAAGCATAAGATCCGAAATGAGGGAGATACTGAACAAACTTGAGAGGGCCCACCCTGGAATGAAGTATATCGGTCTCAGATCAGTCCTCAAAGTGGCGAGCAACATCGAAAACGTCCAGCAGAGGGAGATCAACTTGTGCGCGGAGTGCGGATTCCCAACCTCTGGGGTTGTTTGTTCTGTATGTCAAATGAGGAATGTCGTATCTGACTGGCAACGGATTGATCTTGTCGAGAGGTCACGAGAAGGGAAGTCTCACTAACGGTAAGTTACTAACTAGTATAGAGAAAGCTTATAAGAGATCATCTCCAATTGGAGATTGATATGTTCAGGAATGGATGATGAAGCTGGTACCCTACTGGACTTACTCGGGAATGTTACAAGAAGACGGATCTTGGAGATACTGGCTAACGAACCAAAGTATTTCATTCAGCTTTCTAGAGAGCTCGGGGTAAGTCAGCAAGCAGTCCTGAAGCACCTATCTCTGCTCGTAGAGTTTGGCCTGGTCAGCTCGTTTCGGGCAAAGAGCGATCTAGCGGCCCCTGACCGCAAGTACTATAGACTTAGCAAGTCACTGTCTTTGAGCGTTGGCATTTCGGGTGATGCAGTCAACATAGATATCCAAAGCTTGGCAGGTAGTGGAGAAGAAGCGCTCTCCTCACCCTCTAGTACGGCAGGCTTTAGAGAACTCCTGTCCGAGTTAAAGGCGGTCGAAAAAGCCAAAGAGATCGCGACGGTCCTGAAGAAAACTGATTCATTGGTGCACGACTTAGATGAGAGGACCAAGGAGCTGGAGGAAGAAAAGTTTGCCCTACTGAGAGTGAAGCAGCAAGCACTGCAAAAGGCTCATACCATGATACGGGAATCTTTGGAAGATGGACTAGGAAGACGGATTCTCTATTCAATGCTTGGATCCTCCGAGAGGCCAGACATCGAAGTACTCTCGGAAGAGCTCAACATACGCGAGAAGGAGATCAAGGAAACGATCGAGGAACTGGAGCGTCGATTCTCCATTCAGCTCCTTTGGACGTAATCTAATCTAGGAACGTTTATATATATCTAGTTAGTAACATAATGTTACTAACAGGAAGTGAATGAATAATGACATGGAATGACAACAGGTCCTTTGGAAAGCTCTTTGATGAGATTTTCCATGAAATGGAGATGAGCATCGGTGAGGCTCTCTCGTCTGGAAGTAGAGGGATGGATGTGCGAAGCTATGGCCCGTATGTGTATGGGTACAGTGTCACGCTAGGATCGGACGGTCAGCCAATTGTGAGAGAATTCGGTAACATGAGGCCTGAACAGCGAGGCGGAAGGTTACCAGACGGCGAAGCAACGGAACCTTACACTGAGATAGTACGTGACGACAAGACAAACAAAGTCCGAATTCTTGCGGAATTGCCTGGAGTGAGGAAGGAAGACGTCCAAATCAACGCTGGCGAGAAGTCGGTAAGCATTACCGCGAAGCACGACACCCGGGACTATCATGCCGAGGTAGACCTTCCAGCAGACGTAGATTCGCAAACACCGGTTGCAAAACTCACAAACGGGGTCCTAGAACTCGAGTTCTCTCTAAAGAAGCCAAAGAAGGACAAGACTATAAGGGTCGAGTAGGTCGACCCTTCCCTGTTTTTTTGAGGTAATCTAATTGGAAAGCAAGAATCGAATTATATTAAGAGTCGCGGAGTCAAGTGCTAGAGATGCCGGAAGGGGGATAGCGAGGGTTGACTCCGAGGTTGTCCAGGCAAATGGATGGAGCCCTGGGGATGTTCTGCAAATCAAAGGCACTGGAAAGACTCACGTCCTGCTTTGGCCTGGACACCCAGAAGATTCTGGGTCCATCTCGATTCGAATAGACGGAAATGCGAGGAATAATGCGGGTGTGAGTATTGATGACAAGGTCGAAATCAAGAAGGTAATTGCCGTTAGAGCAGAGAAGGTTTCTCTCGCACCTACTGAGAACCTGCGAATTGTGGGTGGTGAGCATTACCTTGCAAAGAATCTCGAAGGACGAATTCTGACAAAAGGTGACATCCTCTACATCGACATTATGGGTAGGAGAGTCGAGTTGAAAGTCACATCAGCCACACCAGCGGGTGATGCATATATTATGAATTCAGATACCAAGCTCATACTGAGCGAGGCCCCAACCCAAAGCTCTGGCGAAATAACAAAAGTCAGCTACGAAGACATTGGAGGGGTGAGAAATGAGATCAAGAAGATAAGGGAGATGATAGAGTTGCCTCTAAGATATCCTGAACTCTTTGAGAGACTTGGTGTGGAGGCTCCGAAGGGGGTTTTGCTCCACGGTCCGCCAGGAACGGGTAAAACACTCATAGCAAAAGCGGTTGCGAGTGAAACAAAGGCAAACTTCTATTCAATTAGCGGGCCAGAAGTTATGAGTAAGTTCTATGGAGAAAGCGAAGAGCGACTGAGATCGATCTTCACCGAGGCTCAAGAGAATGCTCCCAGCATAATCTTCATCGATGAGATAGACTCGATTGGCCCAAGTAGAAATGAGGTTGCGGGAGAAGTAGAGAAGAGAGTTGTCTCGCAGTTGCTTGCCTTAATGGATGGATTGAAATCGAGGGGAAAAGTCGTCGTTATTGGCGCGACGAACCGGCCTAATTCTCTCGATCCCGCACTGAGACGGGGAGGTAGATTCGATAGGGAGATCGAGATTGGGATCCCTGATAAAGAGGGCCGAAATGAAATCCTTCACATACATACGCGAGGAATGCCGCAGGATGAAGACATAGATCTTTCAAAGATAGCCTCGGTCACACACGGGTTTGTTGGTGCAGATCTAGAGGCCCTTTCAAAGGAGGCGGCCATGAGATCGCTGCGAAGGGTGTTGCCGGAGATAGATCTAGAGGCGGACAGCGTTCCGGGTCACATATTAGAAAAAATCAAGGTTTCTAGAACAGACTTTGTCGAAGCCTTGAAGGAAGTGCAGCCGTCTGCGCTGAGGGAGGTGCTTGTTGAGATTCCTAACGTGCGGTGGGCAGACGTAGGAGGATTGACTGAGCAAAGGGAGGAGCTTAAGGAAGCCGTAGAGTGGCCACTTAAATTCCCAGAGCTTTTCGATGCAGGTCACGCGCGGCCACCGAAAGGGATCCTGTTATATGGACCTCCAGGGACTGGGAAGACTCTCCTTGCAAAAGCGACTGCAAATGAGAGCGAAGCAAATTTCATTTCGATAAAGGGTCCGGAGTTACTTTCAAAGTGGGTTGGCGAATCCGAGAAGGCGATCAGAGAGGTCTTTAGAAAAGCGAGGCAAGCAGCCCCCTGCGTAATCTTCCTTGACGAACTTGATTCGATCGCCCCTACTAGATCTTCAACTGGATCTGACTCTCGGGTCACGGAACGAGTAATCAGTCAAATACTAACGGAGCTAGATGGTTTGGAGGAACTTAGAAATGTATTGATAATCGCCGCCACGAATCGACCCGACATGGTCGATCCAGCTTTGCTTCGATCAGGACGATTCGATCGCCTTCTATACATTCCTCCCCCTGGCAGGGCAGAAAGAAGAGAGATCATTGATATCCATCTTGGGAGTAAGCCGCTCCAAGAGGACGTGAACAAAGACAAGCTTGCTGAGATGACTGAAAGATATACTGGGGCAGATATAGAAACTTTGGCAAATATGGCTGTGTTTAGTGCAATAAAGAGGCATGTCGAAAAGTACGAAAACGATCAAGAAGCGAGGAAGAATGCAACTTCGATGAAAGTTTCCATGCAGGACTTCGAAAAATCCATGAGGAAGATAAAGCCAATTTCGGCCGAGCAGATCGATGATTATCAAAGGGCGGCTGAGGGCTTCAGCTTACCTAACAGAGAGAAACCTAGAGCTAGCTTCCTGTCATAAGATTAGGCTAGCTTTCAGATCAGCCTAAGTTCCAGAATTAGTCGTGAAAGCAACATTCACTTTGACGGGCATTGGCATCTTTGAGCCTGCTGTCGCGAAAGCTTTCTTGGCCAGAGACAAGTGAGCTTGCATAGTTTCGATCACCATGATAACTGTCTCGGGACGTACCCGTGCGGCTCGGCCGATAGGTTTGCCATACGCCCTCCTCATCCCTTCCTGCAGCCTGTCCGCGCCCGCAGTAGCAATCATTTTGTTTTCGCTAATTATTACGTGGGGATATTGTTTCACAGTGAGGCGATAGTTATCTTCACCTATAGGGTTCATCTTCTTGTTGGCAGCAACTCTAGCGGCTTCGATAGCATTATCTCTTATTTGCGCCATCTCTTTTGAGCGCATCTCGAGCCTGACTTCATAATCTTTTCTTGCGGAACCTGTTGAGAACCTCGCAATTCGTAAATTGGGGACTCCGCCAGCATAATCTCTGTGTGTGAGAGGCATCCCATTGGGCCGTCGATAATTTGAGCCCTTCATTGGCGTTTGTTAATCGTAGCTCTCTACTAATTAAACATGCATCACAACTATTTGGAAGAGGTAGTAAGTGAGATTCATTTTCGTACTCTCCGATGGTTCTCTCTCCTTTCTGGAGATCGAACAATATCTGAGGGGAAGGGGCATACAGTTCACAGTCACAACCTCAACAGATAGGTTCGCCATCCTTGAAATCCCTAGTGTCAAAACTAAGGAGTTTCTAAATTTGGGAGGTATATTCAAGGTCGGAGAGATCTCAACCGAGGGCGATCGACTAACTGAAGTCGTAGCAAACGCAGAAATTGGATGGTTGCCCTCGAAACTTCGATGGAGCGTCAGCTATTATTCGATCCCAGGAATTAAGGACGAATTTATCAGAGAAACGGAAGGGATTTTGGCCGAGAAGCTGAAAGCTGGAGGGGCGGTGAAAGCCCGAAGAATTCAACAAGATATTTCGGAACAGGGGTTAATTGAGGTTTCTTCCAAGAGGCTGGATAATGACATGTTCGATGTATTACTGGCAAAAGGCGGCAACAAGTATTATCAAGGAAGAACCATAACGAATATTCCCTCTGATTCATTCAGAGAGAGAGATCTAGACCGCCCATTTCAGGAATCAACGATAAGCATGCCCCCAAGACTTGCCCGAATCCTGGTTAACCTTTTGTCGCTTCCTTCAGGGAAGAAAGTTCTGGACCCTTTTTGCGGGACCGGGACAATCCTCATGGAGGCATTAACGCTGGGGATGAATGTTTCTGGAGTAGACTCGAATCTAGAGAGGATTAATGGGACGAAGGAGAACCTCTATTGGCTTGCTAATATGAAGCGACTCTCTTCGGAAAGCTTTGGGAGGAGGATTAAGAAGGGTGACGCTAGGAAACTAGTTGGGATAAATGAAGAATCTATTGATGGTATCGCTACCGAACCAATCTTGATCCCGAGACTCACCAAGTATCCAGATCAAAGATCGGGCCATGAGATGATCGAAAAATCAAGAAAAATTTATCTGGATTCTCTTGTGGCTATGCAAAGAGTGCTGAGGCAAAAAGGAACAATCTCTATAGTAACTCCATATCTACGGATAGCGGGTCAACAGACTATTACGTTCAATTTCCGAAATTTGGTAGGAGAGGCCGGCCTACGTGTCTCCGATGAATTTGTCAGATTCCCTCTGTTTCCCCGCCATGCAAAGGAGGCGAAAGTTCTTCGGGCCTTTTGGCTCTTGAAGAAGGACTAGCCATGCCTGGTGATCTCAATTGCGACCAGTTCCTCAAAAAAGAGCCTTCTTCTTGCGACGATTCTCACACTGCACTGTCTTGAAAAAAAGGCAATTGCCTCCTCAAGTTTGGAGGCTGTTGAAAGGACCATCAGTACCCTTCCGGCTTTCTTGATTACTACGAGAGAGTTTGTAAACCATCGTATTGGGACGGAGATTCCTCCCCGGCCGCCATCGACATTCCTATCCATAGTTTCTTCAGAAGGTAGGTATGGAGGGTTGAAGACTACCAGGTCGAAAGATTCAGGAGTAAGGGATGTTGCGGCATCGCCTATTAGGAGATCAACTTTCTGGAGAAGTTGAAGCTTCGCAAGAACTCTACTGGTCTCTTCGATGGCATCGACGCTTAGGTCTACCCCGACCACGTACTCACTCATTTTCGCCAAGTATGTTGTAATTAGACCTCGTCCTACTCCAATCTCGAGAGAGTTCTTAGCAGGATAGCGGTCCACTATGTCGGCCAGGAGGAACGTGTCTTCGCCGGGGAAGTATGGTTGCATAGGTTATGCCTTGATTTTGTTGTACACCGTGGCTGCCAGACCGAATAATTCATCGGGAGATAGGTCAGTAACACGTTGTTGACGAATCAGATGGATGGATACGCTGAGATCGATATTGTGCTGTCGTGCGAGGGTCGCCAGCATTGAGGATGCTAATTTACGCTTGAATGAAAAGAATTTGTTAATCATCCGGATTAGTTCTGGCGTAGCTGGATTACGTGGTTCGAGTGCCAAGATCACAGAATCAACTTGGGGAGGAGGAGTAAATGCCGAGCGCGAAACAGATTCTTCAGTTCGTACACGCAAACAACTTTGAGCTATCACAGAAACTGCAGAGTAGTCGGATGTTTTTGGAGGTGATAGAATCTTTTCTGCGAATTCTTGTTGCATGAGCACTATAGCTCTTGTGAAGGTCAAGCAGGCCAGCCACTCAATGAACCTCCGTGACGCAGAGTAGGGAAGACTGGCGACCAGAAACTCAAATCTTACGTCCGTTCCAAATCCATCTATATTTTCCAATTTCAAGTTGCGCAGTCCAGAGAGCTTCACTCTGACTTTCTTGAAAAGGGATGCATCAATCTCTGATGAGATTACAAAGCGAGCCCTGGCACATAATCTTTCCGTAAGATTCCCAGTTCCTGTTCCTATTTCATAAACTGTATCGTGAGGACCTACGTTAGAAAGATCAATCATTCTCTGAATTATTTTGCGATCCTTCAAAAAATGCTGACCGTATCTCCGTCTTCTGAATACCGAGGTCTTGACCTCAGTCAAGGCTCATGGTTCTGGCAGGTTCTGTCACTGGCGAAATTCTGCGGGGCGCAGGCATCTGTGCGGCGTGCCTGAAAGGTTCATGGGAATAGACTTCCTCTTAGTTCTCATCCAAATTATCTCTTCTCCGCAATTCCTACACCTGGCAACTGTTTCTTGAGACAACAGAAATTATCCTCCATTAACCCATTTAAACTAATGGTATTTGGCATAATTCGATGATCGGAGTCACATCGCGTCGGTCATGATGTGGGGGGGAGCAACATGGGTTTCTCTCGTCTATACTCCCGTACGACCCAATCAGAGAGCCCCTGTTCATGTATTTCCAAGGCACACCGTTCGGGAGTAACTATACCGCCCGGCTCACAACGATCCTCGAGGTGACATCTCATACACGGATTGGATTCGTATGGTCCCAGGTTCATGGCATTAGCAGCCTTGAGAAGGAAGGTCCAGCGGCCGTCCTCCAGGGATCGTTCCCGTGCAATTAATCCGCTCTTTTCCAGTCGAATAGCTATTTTCGAGATCTGATTACTTTTGAGCGAGGTTGACTCCAAGAGCCCGCGTTGCGAAATCCCCTGGCGCCCAGCCGTCACAACCAAGTTAAAGAGTTGTGAATAGATATCATGTTTCAAGAAGGCCCACGACATTTACTAGGTTAGTCCAGGCTTATCAATGAATCGGAGGGTTAGCCTTATCTCTGCACAAATAGGCTAATCCTGGAGCCGCCAGAGATTTCTTCAAGTATACGTCTGGTAATTAGCTTTGCCGGCTCCCTGACACCAACCCTCCTCTGAAGATCATCGAGGCTATCGAACGGTTTCTTTTCTCTCTCTCTGAGTATTTGCATCATGAAGGTTTTTCCAATCCCTGGAATAACTTCTAGTGCGTGGAGTCTTGGCGTCACAGGCTGAGCTTCGTTGAAGTACGCAACAAATCTTGATTCATTTGCGATAACAAGCTTTTCAACAACAATTGAGAGGTCGTCTTTTGCGTCGGTAGTTAGCTCGTCATGTGAAAGTTTACCCAATACACTCATCACTTTCACCCTATCTTGTTTGCCGATTCCAATTCTCTCACCGATTTCGAAGGTCGAGTCAGCTAGAGCGAGTATCTCCAGGAGAGTAAGTCGGTCCTCTCCAATGGCTTGCACAATTGGACCCTCCCTTCCTCGGATGATCATAGACCTACCGTGCGGTATCGAGTCTAGGACAAATGCAAATTCTTCATACTTCTTGGGGAGAAGAGATGTACTCATCTTGAATATCACACTATGCTGGTCGGGTTAGTTACGACTGGACAACAGCCAAAAACGTTCGAACCCTGCTATCGATTCTTGGATATTCGGATGGCATGTCAATTCCTTCAATGAAAATGAGGAGAATTCGCCTATAAACCTTATTGATCGAAAATTCTCATGATAGGAGTGGTTATTCTTGCTTGTAAGCCTCTTTCACGAGGCCTAGTATCTTTTCCAGCGTCTCGGTCGATATAAGTTTCTTCCATCCGCTGGTGAACACTCTCATTT
>JAPUKB010000105.1 GCA_027295865.1 Nitrososphaerota archaeon | reverse complement strand
GTCCCAGCTGTCTTCCCTTAACGCTGTTGCGAGGTCGCCTATTCCTTGCTTGAGGTTATTCTCCTTCTCATAGAATGGTATGATGTCGCCAGCCATCTTTGCCTGCAGCCAAAGCTGGTCAAGGAATCGCTCTTGGGTCGTGATGTATGCGCTCTCGTTCGTCCAGAAAGCGCTTGGCTCTGAATCGCCACTCGAGCCCGAGATGACAAGTACTCCCGCATCTGAGATTAGTGATTCCACCGTTACCTCAAAATCTACTATTCGAAGATCTGAGAAATGGTCGATCTTCTTCAAAACTTCTACTCCGCTCGATGACATTGATGTCATCAGTCTAAACGGTACGTTTCTCTCCCCCGCTTTCTTCAGTGAGGAAAGGTTAGGCTCCGAAAGCCACTTTTTCACCTTCCCGAGGGGAATCATCGCCAATATTGGCTTGTTCGATTTGTCGACAAGCTCTCTTTGCATTCGAGCTACCTCGTCTTTTCCTCTTAGAATCTGCGTCTGTGGGATGGGTGCCCCCTCCGTAGAGGCTCTAATGGCGGTCTGAATGTCAATGGAGTCGCGCCACAGTTCGTCAAAGAGTCCGGTAATGGCCGAAACGTGGTCCTTGCTATTCGTCCAGAGACTTGTATCGGTTTCTGAATTCATGCTAGAAGAGTCATCTAATGCTGTACTCAAAACGATCTGCGAGTTATCCACTATCATGAACTGTGCTGTTCTCCTCTCGACAGTGTGTCTTATGTTAAATGACTTTGCCAGCCATTTTACGGCCTCGAGATTCGACTTGTCTACTTCTGCAAGAATTCTGACTTTCATTCCCTTCTTTGCCTTGGGCTGTAGAGCATCATCTAAGCCTGAATGATAGAAGCGGTTTATTCCATTCCTCGTAGTCATGAACATTACTTCTGAATCCACAGAATCAAGAAGGTGTCTGAGGGTCCCGAAGAATTCGGGGCGACCCCTGATGACCCTGAACTTCTCGGCCTCAAGGTGGGGAGTATCTGCCATCTGGGGGAGATCGTCGAAATGGTCCTTTTCATCCTCAATCAGCTTAATCTTCTCCTTCAATGTTTTTGCGAGGATGTCGAAAGCTACTGCGGGTTTTGCAGCTACGAATTTCATCGGCTTCTCTAGAGTTGTCTCTACTATACCTCTTGACTCTAGTCTCTGCAAGATTCTATATGCCTGAACTCGATTAAAGCCGCTTACCCTCGCCAAGTCCGCAACCTTTAGTGGACCTGTTTTGAGGAGTGAGGCGTATAACTTTGCTTCGCTGGTGTCTAGACCAAACTCTGAGAGTCGTTCTTGGAGTTCTTCGTAACTCATGGTTAGCTGCCTCCAAGTCTAGACGTAACCTGTGATATGGAAGTAAGACTAGCTTCTTTTACCAAGGCGATATAAGATTGTGACAAGTCGCTTATATCTAACTAGACTCAATCGTCTGTGAGGTCTCTGTGGGAAAAGATAGACTATCAACAGGAATCGAAGGTCTAGACGAAATCGTCGGCGGTGGTTTTCCACGAGGAAGAGTGATACTACTCCTGGGAGAATCAGGATCGGGAAAGACCATCTTTACGAATCAATTCCTATCCAACGGAGTCTTGCAGTATAAAGAGAAAGGGCTTCTTGTATCTCTTGAGGAGACCCACTCTCAACTTTTGAGGGAAATGTCTCTGTTTGGCTGGAACCTTCAGGAAATGGAGAATAAAGGCCATCTAGGTTTCATTGATGCGACACCACTTCGACTCCTTCCTAAGATAGTGAAGGTAGGCAGTGCGGAGGTAGAGAGAAAAGAGTTCTCGATGATGAGCTTGATAGATAGGATTAATGAAGAGGTTACAAGGCTTAAGCCTAGCCGTCTTGTGGTAGACTCGGTTACATCCCTCACGATGCAATTTGAAGATCCTATCGAACGTAGATTCGCGGTAATGGAACTTATAGCTGCCCTCGAGAGTACGGGAGCTACTTGCATGATGACAAGCGAGCTACGAACATTTGATCCTCTTAGGAATGTGGAGATTGAAGAAGTTTTAGCCCACGGAGTAATCGTTCTTCAGGCTATGCTGGTGGGGACATCATATGCTAGAGCCATCCAGATAAGGAAGATGAGGGAGACAAAATGTGATCTTCAGCCGAGGCCATATACGATAGACGATGATGGAATCAAGGTCTATCCCTCTGAATCCGTGCTTAGATGAGCTTAATCCGAGATCGTAGGAAATTATTTAAGCCCTGTACCACTGGGTAATGGTAATGGGCCTCCCAAGAACTATGCTAGAGCTCGGTCTTGCAATTACTGTGATTCCATGGAGGGTATCCAAGACCGGCCTATCTGTTGCACAATTCTTGTTGACTAACAGTATTGCCGGTCTGGAGAAAGAATTGAAATTAACTGATGCGGAATACACTAAGTATAGGTTGAGTCATCCGATTTCACGGGTCTTGAGGGAGTCATCTAAAGAGATAGTTATTGAGACAGTTGATGGGTCTCGCGAAAGGTGGATCAAGCCCAGTTGGAAACTCGCTGATATGTAATAAATTAGAGACTAGAGGTTTATCTCTATCCTAATCTTTTAGCGATTTCTGCCTCATATTCGCTGAAGTAGAAAGTGATTTTTGGCATATCGAATTCCCCAAGGATCGACTCTTTGGATTCCCTTTCTAGAAGGAATTGAAATGATCTCCTAACAAACTCATCCGGAGGCACCTTCCCCTGAGAGAGTCGTTGGTAATAGTCCTTACTCATCCTGACCTTATGTTTCGTCTCTCCTCCCCCATCTCTGACGCTGACTTGGAAGATCCAACCACCACTTGATGATGACGTTGTATCGACGATAATCTCAGCCATAAGCTATCGACCAGGAGTCATCTACTTAAGATTATTGCGAATCTAATTCAGGGAATTCGCAATACATATTGCCTACTGCAGGGACAGGTCTATGTATGAAACGCGCCATGAGAGCTCTAATTATTTTTGTTCTGGCTTTCTTCATCCTCTCCGGAATTCTAGTTGCATTTCCATAACCAGTCTTACGGCAGGTTTACTTCCCTTGAAATCGTGGACTTCGCTTTTGTAGAAAAGCCTCGACTCCTTCTTTGAGATCAGAGGTTCCTACAAGGGCTTTCATTGCTCTTAATTCAGAATCGAGTTCACTATCGGTGATAGCTTTCTTTGCCGCGATAATAGCTAATGGTGCGGCTGATGAGATATGTCTCATCATTTCCATACTTGAAGTCAACTCTTCTCCATCTGGTACCAATCTATTGACTAAGCCAATCCTGAGAGCTTCCCGGGCATCAATTGTCCTACCGGTTAAGATTAGCTCTTTAGCTACACCCAAACCTACAAGCCGAGCCAGTCTCCGAGTTCCACCCCAAGCAGGAATCAATCCCAAGCTAACTTCAGGTTGCGAGAATTTTGCGAGTTCAGATGAGATCCGTATGTCACAGGTTAGTGCTAATTCATTTCCTCCACCAAGAGCAACGCCATTAATCGCTGCAATTACAGGTCTGTCGAAATGTTCTATCCTGTCGAATATGGTTTGGCCAGTCTTGATTAACTCAATTATTTCGTTTTGGGATGAATTCATTGCATGGATATCCGCGCCCGCACAGAAGCTTTTCCTACCGCTTCCTGTTATTATAACTCCCCTCAATTGAGAATTATTCTCAAGTTCCTCAAAGGTAATCTCAAGCTCCCTAAGCACCGAGGTGTTTAGGGAATTCACTGGAGGATTATCGAGAGTCACTATTGCAATTCCATTCTCGACTCGATGCCCTACATGTTTCGGGGTCATTTTTGAACAGTGCTACTCGTAATTGTAAAAACCCTTCCCACTCTTCTTTCCAAGCTTTCCTGCGTGATACATTTTCCTTAATATCTGCACAGGCCTCTGCATTACATTTCCTCCGTTCATTTTTCTCATCTCTTCCTGTATATGATATAGAACGTCCACTCCGATCAGATCGGCGAGCTCAAAAGGACCCATAGGCATTCCCGTCCCTTGTTTCATGGCGAGGTCTATATCGCCCAGTGATGCAGAACCTTCCTCGTAAGCTGCAAAGGCCTCGTTGAGCATTGCAAACAGAATCCTGTTTACGAGAAAGCCGGGGACCTCTTTCACCTTGACCGGCTGCATCTTTACTCTGTGATTTCTGATTGATGATGTGAAAGCCATTATGTCTTCAAGAGTTTCTTCGCTAGTATCCAGTCCTGGAATTATCTCTACGAGTGGAAGGGTTATTGGGGGATTGAAGAAATGCATTCCCACAACCTTGCCAGGTTTGCTGGTTGCGGACGCGATTTCAGTGATTGATAGGGATGATGTATTCGTCGCAAGAATTGCATGTTTTGGGGTATTAGCGTCCAGATCCTTGAATATTCGTTTCTTTACATCCATATCTTCAACAACCGCCTCAATTGCCAAATCCTTATCATTGAATTCACCCCAATCTGTGGTCATCTTTACCCTCGAAAGTGCTTTTTCTTTCATTGACGTACTAAACTCTGGCTTTAGTTTAGCGCCAAGTTTAATTTTCTGATCTTCGGTTAATTTGATCTCATCATTCTTTTCTATTCTCGTTATTTCCTTGGCAGCTCTATTCTTATGAAACGTTACCAGATTACTGAAATTCTCGTTAATTTGGGAATATGTCTTGTCAGTCATCTCCTTCGAGATGTCTTTAATCACAACCTCAAATCCATTTAGAGCGATGATGCCCCCAATCTGACTCCCCATTACTCCTCCCCCAACAATTCCTATCTTTCTTATAGAGAGTACCATTGGGAGTCCTTCACCTTAGAGTTGTTATAACCTTTGATAGACTTGCTTCACTCAAGGATCTTTTCGAAGACTATCTCCGCTTTCTTTGATTTTATTAATCGCACTCTTTGACCTATAGGTAGATCATGTGGGGATTTGATTGAAGCTATCCATCCACTAATTCTTACACCCCCATCAAGCTCAATGACCGACCATGCATATGGAGCGTCATTCCTGAACTCTTTCGGAGAGACATCTTGAATGGTGTAAGCCAGCACCCTACCCCTAGATTCTAGTCTGGCTATTCGAAGTTTCGAACTTCCACATTTAGTACAATATGCCTGAACCTCAATAGCCTTGATGCCGCAATCCAGACATTGGTAGCCGACTAGTTTTCCCTCATGAACTGAGTTGGTTATTTCGTGAGTGAGGAGTAGCCCCTCACTGGCAGATTTCTCAGAATTATTACCTTCTGAAGATGTGTACAGCACTACTCCCTCCTGTAGCCCCCACATTATGAGTCATGCCTATCTTCGCACCTTTGACCTGCCTTTCTCCTGCATTTTCAGTCAACTGCTCAAACACCTCTACAACTTGTCCGATTCCTGTTGCGCCAATTGGGTGTCCTTTTGATTTCAGGCCTCCGGACGGATTGATCGGAATGTCACCGTCTAGTCTCGTTCTACCTTGTTCTACCGCCTGCGCGGCCTTCCCCCTCTCAACGAAACCAAGATCTTCCATGGCTATAATCTCAGCAATTGTAAAACAGTCATGAACCTCCGCAAAATCTACATCTCTTATCGATAGATGCGCCCGATTGAATGCTTCTCTCGATGCTAAAATGCTTGATCTAATGCTTGTCATATCATCCCTAGAATGAAGAGATCCATACCCTCCTGCTCTCCCTGAGCCTAGGATTGAGATAGATTCATCTCTTCTATTCTTCTTCAAATAATCCTCGCTTGCGAGAATTACCGCAGCAGCTCCATCCGAGAAGGGACATGAATCATACATCTTAAGGGGGTAAGCGACAGTGGAGGATTGTAATACATCCTCCACGCTTATTCTTTTGTGGAGATGAGCCTTCTCGTTCATCATTCCGTTCTCATGATTCTTAACAGCAACCTGGGCCAATTGTTCTTCCGTGGTTTCATACTTTTGCATGTGAGCTACGGCCATTGTTGCGTATAGCCCTGGAAACGACGCCCCGCAGGCTCCCTCGAATAAGTAATCAGATCCAAATGTAAAGTATGTTGTGGCCGCCTCGGTGCTGAGGTGGCTTATTTTTTCCGTCCCGACAACCAACATGACAT
>JAPUKB010000104.1 GCA_027295865.1 Nitrososphaerota archaeon | reverse complement strand
CCTCTCTCTTCCCCCCCCTGATACTCATCGGAAGCGTCCTGCTCGCTGGCACCTTGGCCTCGGCTGGTGCAGCAGCGATGAACGCCTACATAGATAGGGACAAAGACATTCTAATGTTAAGGACGAGCAAACCACCAGTGCCGACTGGGAGTGTTCCCCCGAAACACGCCCTTTACTTTGGGATAGCAACTTTGAGCCTTGCCCTTGTCACCGCTACATTGCTGCTCAACCTAGTTGCAACTTCTATGATCATGCTTGGCGCGTTCATTTACATTTTCGTTTACAGCCTCTGGCTTAAACGAAGGACGCCTTGGAATATTGTAATCGGAGGCTCTGCAGGGAGTGCCGCCGCTTTGGCGGGATGGACTGCGGTCACTCCACAGCTGGAGTTCATTCTTCCCGCAGTGCTGATGGGAGTGTTAGTTTTCCTATGGACACCGTCACATTTCTGGAGCCTAGCAATTCTTACCAACCGCGATTACAAGGCGGCAGGAGTTCCAATGCTCCCAGTCGTCGTGGGAGAAAGTAGAGCTATCAAATATGTGGTAATGAATACTTTGCTGCTTATTCCTTTTTCCCTAAGCTTCTTCTTTCTAGGGATGCAGGGTCTGGTCTATCTTCTTGTGGCCTCTTCGACTGGGGCCCTCTTACTTGTCACCAATATCCGCATGCTTAGAGATCGAACACACGCTGCTGCTTGGACGTCCTTCAAGTATTCCAGTCCATACCTAACTTTCATTTTCTTAGGAATGGTTGTCGATAGCATCCTAATTTTCTAGGCAACCAAAGGCTGCCGAGATGAGTGCGATCGCTGAGCTTAGAAAAATCTTCCCTCGCGCATGGATGCGACTCTATTTCATAGTCTTGGTTGGACTAGTCCTGATCGCGCTAATAGGCTCAGCAGTTCCGCTTGACGAAGCTCAGTCAAGAGAAGTCCTGGAACAAGCCGAGGCGATCATCCCTGAGACAATAAATACCCAGGCAATTTTCCTGAATAATCTAAGAGCGGCTCTGATAATCATGATTCCAGGCGTTGGAGCTATTCTGGGAGGTATCATAATTTATTCGACAGGATTGGTATTCGGGGCAGTAGGACAAAGCCTGGGAATATTCGGGCCAGGTTTGATCTTGCTTGTCGCACTTACCCCATTCTTCTGGCTAGAATTCCTTGCATACTCCGCAAGCATGACCCAGAGCCTGTTCATAGGCTACGGTATCTATAGAGGAGGGATTAGGAAGGAGGCAATCCGAACCGTAGTACTTCTAGCCTTTGTGATTCTTTCCCTGTTGCTTGGAGCTTATGTTGAAATTCTATTTATACGATAAGGCATTAAAACCTGGGGATCCAGGAAAAGTCATGGAAACCGACAGACCAGGAAAACGTAACAAGGAAGATGTTCCCATTCCTGCTGAAGATCTTAAGGATGACGAGGAGCCGACGCGATCTTCGGAACCCACAAAAATAATTGCCCCAGAAGAGGAGAAAAAAGAGTCGCTGCGTAGTACAGAAAAGCATGATATGGAACGTGCGAGAGTTATTAGGGGGCGCGGTGACAAAACCCGATTCGGAAGAGGCTTCTCTCTGCGTGAGCTGACCGCTGGTGGTATTTCGTTGAAGACAGCAAAGAAATTGAATATCTTCATCGACGTCAGGAGAACAACGAAGCACGAGGAGAACGTCAACCAGATAAAGGGCTTTTTTTCTGAATAGGAATCAACTTCCCTTCCTTGCGGGAATGATAATAGAGGAATTCCTGGGCATATCCTGCAAACCGACCAAAGTATTGTCTCATTTTCATTGAGATCCTAGCGTAGTCGCGTGGAGGAAGCGAGCTTCCGAATTGCGATTTTGCTCCCAACGATAATACGTATTCTTCACCAATGACGACCGAATAATTGTTCACGATAGTCCTGAGCATCCAGGTATCGATGGGAAATGCTTGCATCTTCTCGAGGGAAAAGAGGAGGATACAATCGGCAACTTTGGGGCCGATTCCCGCCAGCGTTTTTTTTCCGAGCTCCTTGCCGACTAGGATGTCCATGCCTCCTTGGTAGCTTTCATTGAGTACTCGCGAAAAGATAGTCTCATCTTTGAGGATGCTTGTGGCCGTCGCTTTGATGAAGGGGGCTCGATATCCAACTTTGCACTCCGTTAGGGCATGGACGTCAGCAGCGGCAATTCTCGCTGGCGAAGGAAATGAGTGGAATGTTTCTCCCTCAGATTCTAATTGTTCACCGAATCTCCTGGAGAGGTTTTCAATCATGTTGACAATTGACGGAATATTTGAATTGGTAGCACATATGTAAGATACCGTACACTCCCATGGATCTTGACGAATAAGTCGCAAACCCCGCAAGTTTCTCAGAACTGTCGACATGAGTCGGTCAGTGTTGATTGACCGCATGATAGATTCGTAGCTGTCGTCAATTCTGAAATAGCGACGAATCCTTTTTTCTATCCCTCTCTCTCCGCCACGAACTTCTAAGACATCGTGATCATAACTTAGTCGAACGAGAGTTTTTTCAATCACACCGGTCCAGACGTCATTTTTCTTCTTCCACCTGAAGACCTGGCCCGATAACAGTGTATGATCTAGATTAAGATCATGGGATTTGATCAATCATCAAGGCTAAGGAACGGGATCGAAAATTTCTTTCGAGTTCTAATGTGTCTTACTGGCTGCTACTCTCCTGAATCTCACATTGAGGATTCCGTTAACACATCTTGACTCAATAATCTCAACTTGCGTTGGGAGCTCTACTTCCCGAAAGAACCCTCGTGGCGCAATGACCCGCAATTTCTTGTCTTTCAGCTCTATCCTGACCTCATCGTCTGGTCCGGGAACCTCCGCAAGGAAAGTAATCTCATCTTTTGCACTGATGAGGTCGTAGACCCACTCCCTTCTCTCCTTGCCTTTGCGAATTGTAACTGGGCCATCCTTGATCGTCTTCCTAAGTTCGAAAAGCCAGTACACGAGCAGGAGCACGGCTAGACCAGAGATAATGAAAGCAAAAATTCCTCGCTGGAACCTTGTGACAATCAGTACCACCGAGCTTACGACTATGAGTCCTGAGATAACTAGGAAGAAGTTGAGCGTATCATCGCTTAGGGAAAATCTCTTCTGTCTAGACATCTGGCCCATCTCGTTCTGCTACTTAGGCGTAATAATAGCTACGGGCACTTCCGCCGCGTATGATCTTAAATATTTGGCACCTGAAAGAGCTTGCGAATGCCCCAGGTAACGGTCGACTCGGCAATCGAGAAGCTGAATCTGGACATGAGACGGACCGATAAGGCTGAGGAGACCAAAAAGACCTATCTGTCTCAAATCTCGGTACTCTGCAGGGAACAAACTGTTACAGCTAATGCCCTCCTCACAGGGTATAATAACTTAATCCAAAATCACGTAGATCGTCACCTTGGCGACAAGTCTCCGGCAAGTTTCAATATTCCAATCGCGGCGGTGAAAGCTCTGCCTGTTGCGAATGATGTAACTTCAAGAGGGAGGGTAAGGAAGCCCCCGACCAGACATATGAAGTTTGATAGAATTCCAACCCTGGAAGAGATGCAGACTCTATTAGGACGCTCAAGCCCAGGAATATAAAATACGAAAGAAGAAGTGGTACGCGGAATGGTGTTCCACACATTGATTTACTGTGTTTGAGTGACATGATGCTCGATTAGCAAAGGAAGACCGTGAATTGATAACAAGAAAACCAAGAATCGACGAATCTTGTGACGTTTGATGGTAAGTTCGACGGGCAATTCCTAAATGCATTTTTTGTCACTACACTGATCTAGAGGTGATATATGCGTGAATGCGATGTTAAAGGTCCTGGTTCTGTTCGTGACAACCTTCGGGCTGTTGGGTATTTCAATTCCATCGGCCTTTGCTGGAGAGCCAGCAGACTATGGGGTTGAACCAGTATTCCGAGATGCAATACAACGATCGGCGAATCCGATTAATGTGTTGGATATTAGCGAGTATGCGATCGCTGCCATAATCCAAGTTCCTATGGTAATACAGCCACTCCAGCCTGCAAGTCAAATTAACTTCCCAATTAACTCCTATGACGAAGTTTTTGATGAACTACCGACGCTCCGAATTCCAAAAGTAGTCGATGGACTTCAGCCCGTAGTCGATCTCGGCTACTTCTAATCTAGGTGGTAGTCGACTGAGGCAAGCTGCCCACCCAAGGGCAGCTTCCTTTTTTTATTTCCCGCGAAAGCGACCTGAAAAAGGTCAATTCCTAAATGATAATGCCAACGTCATTATCATTTAGCAGACCTGGCAGAACGATCAAAACCCTGAATCTCAATAACGAAGTCGAATTCATTCATTCGCAAAATATTAGGCTTTGTAAAACACAGAGCTTTCGAACTTACGTTAGTGAACTAACTGTTGCAAGCGGTATAATATAGAGCTCAAGTCTCGGTATAATATCATGGCATACTAACATGTCTCTAGCTAGCTCGGTTGGTATGGTACTAATTGGAATCATCATTGGATTGTTTGTTGGGGTAGGCGGGATCTACGTGGATCTCATTCTTAACCTCAAGCTAAGCCGCTCGAGGTAGGATCCCGTGTACTCCAGCACTGGAACTCTTGATAGTAGTAGTCCCAAGAACACAAAGTCAATCGCATCTCACCCTACAAGAGGTAATAAGGAGGTCTCTTTCCTGTGAATCAGCCAAATTAGCATTGAGCATCTTCACCTTATCAGGTCTGAGGGGTATCATTGGAGAAGACTTGACGGTGCCTGACCTCCAGGATCTAGGAAGAAAGTTCGGCTCGCTAATGCATGGAGGTCGGTGCGCAGTTGGAAAAGATAGAGATAAAGTTGTGTCAGGGTCATCACTTTCGGTCGTTAGGGATATCGAATCTCTTGGTCTTAGAGTTGTTACAAACGGTGTCGGAGAGGTGAATGTGGTAAAGAAAATACTACATGAGGAAGTGACGCAGGGGGAGAGGGTAGCAGCGGTGGCTTCATCTCCTTCCTTCAATCAATGCAGGGATGGGCGATTGGTGGCCGTGATGGTTGCAAGCATGATGAAAGATAAAGCAAGACTGGAAGACATTTTCGTGGATAAGGCACGATTGGAAGCTATGGCATTAGCTTCAGACTCTTAGGGAAGGATAAGAATTAGTTGAGGGAAGCTCAAGAGTAGGCCTCTAGATGATTGGGGAGGATCGAATAATTGAGTTATTCACCGAGATAATAGGACAGCCACGGCAACCCTTTCTGATGATAGGTGATGATGTTGCCACACTTGATTCTCAACCGTTCAAGAAGGTCGTAATTACTTCCGACATGCTAGTCGGATCCACTGACGTTCCTAATCAGATGCGACTTTGGCAAGCATCAAGAAAAGCTATGATCATGTCGGCAAGCGATCTTTCGGCGAAGGGTGTCCGACCAGCGGGTGCTCTAGTATCAATAGCGATTCCTAGAACTTATTCAGAGGTCAATGTCAGAGAGCTCGCAAGCGGAATCAGGATAGCAAAGGATGAAATTGGATTAGAGTTTATGGGTGGAGATACGAATGAGAGCGAAGATCTGATTCTCAACGTGACGATGGTCGGATTCTCTGACAACATCGTACCAAGAGGTGGAGCGCAACCGGGAGATCTCGTTTACGTTACTGGCGAATTCGGGTTAACTGGCGCAGGTCTCAAGATACTCCTGGAGGGGTTTCCCGCTGAATCAGGCTTCAAAAGGATGGCAATCGATTCAGTCTTGCTGCCAAGAGCGCGGGTTAACGAGGGAGTCGCTCTTGCTAAGAAAGGACTTATGTCAGCAAGCACTGACTCGAGTGATGGACTCGCGATTTCGCTTTATCATTTAGCAGAATCAAGTAACGTGAGAATAGAATTATCGCGCCTGCCGATCACAGAGCCTCTGGAACTCTTTGCCAATAGCTGCTCGCTTGATCCCAACGAACTCGCCTTTCATGCTGGAGAAGAATATGAGATCGTATTCACTGTACGGCCTGGGAAAATGTCTAGTGCCGAGAACCTCATGAAGGAACATGGCGTGACTCTCTTCGAAATAGGGTCCATAACCACTGGAAGACCAGAGGTCTTCTATAATGGCAAGAAAGTGGAGAGAAGGGGGTGGATGCACTTTCTTCGATCCGGTTATGCAACCATTTCCGAAGTCTAAGTTTAACTAGTCGAGGAAAGAATTTACTTAACTTTTCATCGTTTCTAAATGATCCTTTGATTCCCCAAAAAGTGTTAGTATGGGTCCGGTTCCGCTTGGCCTAAGTAATACCCAGCTTTGGTTGTCTTCTCAGACTTTGACTCCATGCAGTCTATCGGTCCTGGCATCCGCACTGGGTGAAAACGATTCAAGAACTCTCGACATCCAGTCTATTGGACAAGAAAACTTTGTCTATGATTAAAAAACACTGGCAGATCCGAAAAACATTCACTTAGAGAAAGGTCGTTTAGAGAAAGCAAGAGGATCGAGCATCAAGGTATTCTCCCTCGAAGCAAGGAAAATGGCATGTCATGAATCTATGATGGGCGATCCCAAGTGGCGTTCGGAACATAATGAGGAATAGAAATCCCGCAAAACATTGGAAGGCCTAGCATGAACTTCAACATTCTGTAATCCTCCAATCTGATCCATCCGTTCAGATTCTCCTGATAAGATTAATAGTATCAAGCCCGATGCGCTCAATCAGTTGTCCTCCTTCAACTTTCTTCTTAATGAGAGTTTCGTCGGTCACTCCATCCATTTTATAATGTATCATAATCCTTAGCTTAGCTTCGGTCCCTGAAGGCCTCACTGTGACATGTCTCAAGCCCGATCTGTCAAAGTGGAAGCGAATTCCTTCGTCTGGAAACCCGGGCCAATATAACATATCGTACTTGCCGGTGCGAAATGCCTCAGCCTTCGCCACGGTAAGATTGGCTATTCGAATTGAGGGACTCTCGCTGTTTGCTTGCAACATTACTCTTTCAGTGTTTCTTATGATCTGTCGTTTGTTGAACTCGCCTTCAACTCCCTCGAAAACGCCTTCTTCTGGGATCTGAAGCTTCAGTGTAGCAATATATCCGATGTCATGGTCAAGGTATAGCCGGTCCAATAACTCTACAATGCTCAAACCTACGGACTTGCCGTAGGCGGCCACTTCCGCCATCAAGATTGCGGCCAAGGTACCATCCTTCTCTAGTGTATGTCCTCCCCGACCCAGATATTCGTTTGGAAGAGGTCGCGCGCCCGCAAGACTAAATCCGTTGCTCTCTTCGAAAAGACCTTCGTTAATCTCACCACGCTCCCAGCCTTCAATCGCTTTCTCAGCCAGCAGTCCGAAGCCAACCCAAGAGTCTACACAAGATAAGCCGAACTTTTTCGCGACCATTCTCAACGATTCGGTGGTGACATGATTTTTTACGATGAATCTTTGCGACGCATCAGGAATTCTCCCCCCCAGCATTTCTGCTTTACGTTTTAGGCGATACCAAAGAAGCAGCGTCCATACATCGTCTGCTGTCAAAAGTTTCCATTCGCCAAGAGCCTTCTTCTGTTGTTCTGGAAGTGGAACTACCAACCCCATTCTGTCAGCATCAGGATCTGTCCCGACCATCATATCCAGCTCGCGGAAAGCTTCTTCGCCATATTCCTCTACAAACATTCTTACCGCCAGCTCCGCTGGTTTTGGATCCCCCGGATCAACGACTTGGTCTATCTTGAACCTCGGGAAATAGCCATCAAGTCTATTCATCTCAGTGACTATCTTCAAGTTGGGGAAGCCTGTATCTGGGAAAAGTCTTGGGACCGCCTTGAAACCAACACCGTAGAACGCGCAGTAGCCAATTCTAACATCCTTGCCATATTTCTCAATAACATCTTTATCCAGGATCAAGCTTTCGACGTGTTCTCTGTGCATTTTGTGCATGTTGGTGAAAGGTCTATCCTGGGTGTTTACGACTGGAGTATCGCCTCCTAAGTAGTATAATTGTCCCTTGTGAGCTTCGCTAAGCTCAACCGTCTTAAGGCCGCTAATGGTCACTCTCTTTATTCCCTTCTGAACGTTTCCTAATGTATAGTCGATCACTTCTTGCCTTTCAGCCAAACTCAAGCTTGCTCCGGTCTTGTTGGAGATTTTATATCCGTTGTATCTCTTGTCATTATGGCTTGCTGATATTTCGATACCTACGTCAGCTTGAAGATTGGTCACCGCAAAAGAGAGCTCTGGGTATGGGCACGGCTCATCGAAAAGATAGACTGTGAGTTCTCTGGCCAAGAAAACTTTGGCCACGAGCTCTGCTAGTGCACTTCCGTGGAGGCGACTATCAGATCCCACAACGACTTTGCTGCCACCGTTTGCTCTCATCCAGTTAGCGACGCCTGTGGTGTAGGTCATAATTGTGATCTCGTTGATCGTGTTTGTCCCCTTAAGGAATGGAGTTCCAAGTCCCTGGGCTGCAAAATCATTCAGTTCAGCCTCGGACAAAACGATTCGCCCTCGAATTCCGCCCGTGCCAAATATGATGTTCTGCCAAAACGCATATGTTAGATCACGCCACCTTGCATCTACTATCGCTTTCGTCAAGGCTTTCCTAACAAGGGCGGGTAATGAATCGTCTAAAAGCCACGACATGATGTTTGCTTTGGCTCCTCTTGAAACCAAGTCTGCTTCGGTGGACCCTATTTTCCCCTCATTGACCAAATCC
>JAPUKB010000103.1 GCA_027295865.1 Nitrososphaerota archaeon | reverse complement strand
TTAATATTCCTGGAACAGAGCTTTAAAAATTACGAATCTATCGTACTGTCTACGGGCCGGTAGTTCAGCGGTAGAATAGCAGAAGCTCTCAGATCCGACTTGCAAGTGAAGCCAAGATCTCGGAAGGTCAGGGGTTCAAATCCCCTCCGGTCCACAACAATTTTTAGACCGCAGGCTTGAAAAGATATATTTTCCCATCGAAAGATAATATATAGAGTTCGCCTTCCTGATCCTCGCCGAAAGAGGATATCTGAAGATCCGTATCTGCGAGCAAAACATGCTCAATGACCTTTAGTCCGTCATAACGTAGTAACCATATTTTTCCGCTACAATAATCTCCATAGATATATGCCCCATCCAGGTTAGACGTTGATCCTCGGTATACGTATCCCCCCGTAATAGAACATCCTTCGCTGTGGGAATAATATACTATAGGCTCCTCTAGACCCATGTCTCTGCAGTTGAATCTCGGAGAGAAGCATTCCGGTCCTTCCATGACGTTCCATCCATAATTTCCTCCCTTCTCTACAATATCGACCTCTTCAAAATCCCCTTGGCCGACATCACCAACCCAGAGAAAGCCCGTTTGTCTATCAAATGAAAAACGCCAAGGGTTCCTGAATCCATATGCCCAAATCTCGTCCATCACATTTTCTACTCCATAGAATGGATTATCTTGAGGAATAGAATATCCTGCTTGGAGATCGCTCACATCGATTCTTAGAATAGATCCGAGGAGGGTATTGCGGTTCTGTCCATTCCCTCGTGGATCCCCTCCGGAACCTCCATCTCCTAGTCCTAAATAGAGGTATTTGTCTGGACCGAAAGCTATCATTCCCCCGTTATGATTCCCGAAGGGTTGATTCACCTCCAGAATAATGATCTCACTCTCGGGATCCGCTCTGTTGTTTTCGAAATCGTCCACCGAGAATCGTGAAAGTATGGATCGTCGGGGCTGAGACGCTGTGTAGTAAACGTAGAATTCTCCGTTTTCCCTAAAAGCTGGGTCGAATGCCAATCCAAGTAATCCTTCTTCGTTGCCAGAATCATTGACTCGCTCTCGAATGTCTAGAAAAACCTTGAAGGAGTCTACCTCTCGAGTATTGTTGAAGACTACTATTTGCCCCGGCTGCAATACTACGAAGATACGATTTGAGTTATCCCCTGGATGAGTTAGAAAAACCATTCTAGGGAAAGTAAGTTGCGGAAACGCTACCTCAATCGATATCTCCTGAACTGATCCAAAGTTAATCTCGTCTTCAGCTGGAATATCATTGTCTACCACCGGTTCTGCATTGCGGGATGTATTGACTCCGAATAGTTGAGTTGACGCTAATAAGATCGCCACTGCAAACACTACAACCCCGATTATCGTCAATGCATATTTTCGAGATCTCTGAGCACCCGGCCCTGTCATCTCTATCTAGCTTGGGCGTTCTCGCCTTAAATACTTGGACGAGATCGAAATCTGGATGTCCAAACTTGAACTAAAACTCCCTCTCATTCTTTTGAACTTCAAGACCTATTCCTCTTCGATAGGTGAACGCGGTTTCAGACTGGCGAAGATGATAGAAGAGACAAGTCTAGAAAGCGGAATCCAAATAATTATTTCTCCACAATATACCGATATCTTCAGGATATCATCCGCTATCAGTACACCTGTATTTTCCCAGCATCTTGACTATCAAGAGCCGGGGAAGCATACTGGTTTCGTCCTGCCTGAGGCACTGGTCGCATCAGGTTGTAGAGGGACCCTGCTGAATCATGCAGAACAGCCCATCTCTCATGATGATGTTAGGAGGGCAGTGGAGAGGTGCAGAGGATTGGACCTAGTCTCATGTGTTAGTTCTAGTGGGGTAGAAGAGAGCTCCCTCTTGGCTTCTATTAACCCAGACATGCTGTTAGTTGAGCTTCCTGAACTTATTGGAAGTGGAAAAGCAATTTCTACCGTGAAGCCCGACGTCATAACCAGTGCAGTTGAAGCCGTTAGAGCTAAGAATTCTAAAGTCGTACTCGTGGCAGGCTCCGGTATCTCAACAAAAGAGGATGTGCGGACAGCCCTTGAGCTAGGGATGGACGCCGTTGGAGCAAGCAAGGCTATCATGGATACTCAAGATCCTAAGGGAGTTCTGCAGGAGATGGTTGAGGCTGTGAGCACGAAATAGACTATTTCGAAATAGTCTTCGAAGCTCATGCGAAGGTATCCATAAATATCTGGCTTATTGGAGGCAGGTCCTATGAAGCGTCGGGCTAAGAAGAAGAACGACACGGACTCGAGCTACTCTGTTGAGGACGAAAAGAAAATCCTCGAAAACCTCAAGAACTTGGGCTACGTCTGAACGTTAGATCTTTATCACTTTCCCATCCAAACCACTCGGGATGGGAATTCCCAAGGTATGAAGTATGGTGGGTGTTATGTCACAGACGTGAGCTGACACTTTCCCTGGTGAGACTGTTTTTCCATAAGCGATGAAGACTCCGGTGGGGGAATGAATTCCTTCCCTGGCGGGAGGAGGAGAAGTGAAGAATCCCTTGTCACTCGCTCCCCAATTCGTGATAAGTAGGCCGCCATCGGACTCCACGATTATATCTCCAGGAGCATCTTCGACTCGGGGCCCATGATACACCTCACTTGGCTCAGTTACAGATTTGAAGACTGGGTTTCCGTCTTCAGTTTTGAGCATTTTCAATCCGTTCTTTATTTCCTGCTTCACTCTTTCCTTCTCTACTTCGTCGTCTGGAAGGAGCTTCACCCAGGCTACACTCTCGTTGGTCCCAATCGAGAAAGCTTTTGTTGATTTATCAAAAAGGGAAGAGACAATAAAAGGCGCCAGGAACGACACGAGAGGCTTAGTTAGACTCCTCACTGTCCCTGAAAGACTCCTTTTCACGGCACGGTTTCCAAGGAACTCGTCCAAGCCAGTTGAGGCCCTCTTGAATAATCCTTTCATTATGGATTCTTTCGGGGTCAGATATCCATTCTCCCACAACCATTGGTTTAGGACAAAAGATCGCGTAGAGCTTCTGCCGCCATGATCGGATGTGATCATCATTATGTCATCGTCCATCATTCTGCCAAGCAACCTCCCCACAAGTGAATCTATTTCGGCGTAGACTTTCCCCAGTAATTCCTGATCTTCCATAACAAGGTGCTGTGTCATATCAGTAATATTCTCAATTAGAATAAAGGCATCCCATTTTTCTTCGTCCATTATTTTGAGCGAAATCTCAGCCCGCGCGCTAGCCAGAGTGACTACCTTTTCAACCCATCTTTCTCTGCTTAAACCGTTCTCGTCTCCCATCTTTGGAATATCCGTTGTGTATCCCTCCCTCTTCATCCTTGATTTTAGTTCCTTGGGATAAGCAGAAATTGGGGCAGGATAACCAGTTACAAAAACTCCATTGACCTCAGCAGCAGGGTGGGTGAATGGCATTCCGAGAACTACCACTTTGAATCCCGCTTTGCTCAGGTAGTCCCAGAGGAACTGAACCTTGGATTCGCGCATATTCGTGACATGAGTTCCGAGGCCATTAAAGTTGAATATGTCGAAACAACCATGTTTTCCCGGGTTCACACCTGAAAAGACACTGGCCCATCCTGGTGGAGTGACATATGGGATCACCGACTCCAGCGGCCCCGAAAGCCCACCGACGATGACTTGCTTTAGATTTTTGAGGTTGAACTTCTCTATGAGTGGCTGTATTATATTGAGAGAGGAACCATCCAGTCCAAGAAGGAGGACTCTACCCATTTTCTTTCTGCCGACCTCGCAACGAGGTCAGACTATACGATATTAGCCTTTTGGCTGCTATTTTTTCTGTGTCCAAGTGAATAGAATTAAAAAGCTGTGGTCTGTGCGCCTCTCATGGTCAGCCTTTGATTCCATCCATTGGAGGAGAAATTGGTGAGATAGTTGGAATCTTAGTCGCATTAATTGTTATTTGGATCATCGTTTCTCTTCCTGTTTATGTAGCGGCGAAGATTGTAAAAGGATCAAAGGCCACTTTGGGACGTGCTATGTTGGCAACTCTGTTTGGACCCATTGTCTTCATACTCGTAATAGTGTTCACTTCTGCACTACTCGTTGAGCTTGGAATTGTCTTTTTCTTTTTGCCCGTAGCAATTGCGTTCATTGCTTTTTTGGGTGTGTACAAGTCAGTCCTCAAAACCGGCTGGTTAGGTGCTTTTGGAATTTCAATCATAGCCACCGTCATACTTGCCATAGCTGTCTTGATTCTCAGTACCTCGCTATTGAGCTCAATTCCGTTACCTATAGACGGTGGTGCTCTTAGTAACTTCTGAGATTCAGGACGCAAGGACAAATATGAAATACCCACTCGCGCCCAAGGCTAGTAGTGTGATTAAGAGTCCAATCCCCACAAGCATGCCTGCGGGTCGGGGTTCTTTGTCAGCGATCTCGGCATAATCTCCTCGGTACTTGTTGATAGAGTAGAAGTTAATTACGCCTCCAACTACGAGAGCTATAATCCCAACCGAGGCATTAGCGTCGAATGGAGCTTCGATGGTATCTGGTCCTGCGCCAGGATCGATACCTGGTACTTGGATAGTTGACTCACTCAAAGCGACATTAAACACGTTCGCGATTACCCCTACACCGATTATCACAATACCTACTAGGAGCCCTGTGATGTATCTCCTCTCGATCCGTCTATACTGGTCCTTAGGACCGCGATACTTCTCCATATCGGATCGACGCCTTACGGAGAGTTACGCCTACTTTTAAGGTTGAGGATGTTAATAATCTCTCTCACGGTGGAAGACGAAAATCTTCCTTCACTGTAGTTAAAGCCATGTGGGTATTCGTCCTATCCACGAAGGGCATAGATAACAACTTTTTCGTAAAGTCCCCAAGCTCTTTCCTGGTCCTGAATTTTGCTATCACTAATGCATCTGTTAGCCCTGTTACGTCATAAACTGCACAGGCTTGTGAAAGCTTGGCTATCTCTCGCTCCATCTCAAGTAGTTTCCCTTTCGAAACCACTATCTCAATAATAGCAGTAAGGTCATATCCCAGTTTTTGATGATCTAACAATGGGGCGTATCCCTTTATGATTCCCTCGTTTTCCATCTTTTTTGTACGAGTCATTACAGTGCCGACAGCAACCTTGATCCGCTTTGCGACTTCCCTGTACGAGAGTCGAGCATCGTGCATGTATTCCCGAAGTATTTTCTTATCAATTTCGTCCAACTCCATCGCTCCTGAGCAATAGGGCCCGCACAGGATGTTTATCTTTTTGCCAACAAACTAGACATTCATAGATTATATGTATCGTATCAGGAATGTCCGAGCAAAGTGAGTTTCTGATAATCTGGCGCGTAAGCTTTCTCAGATGAATGGTCCGTCCCAGTCTCGGATTACCGAAGCTACCTCAGGCCTGATGAGTTCCTTGGGAGGAGATTCACCTTCCTCAATTAGCCTCCTCATCAGCGTTCCACTGAATTCTAGGTGATCTGATTGATTATGTGGACAGGTGTTAATATTTGCTATTGAGACGCATCTTTTGCAATAGAAAAATGACGGGAACAAGACTGCCTCTATGCCCAAATCAGGGAATTCATTGAAAACCTCTTGAGCCGCAAATGGAGGATAGAACTTACCAACCCCGGCATGATCCCTTCCCACAATGAAATGGGTGCATCCAAAGTTCTTCCTGACTATAGCATGGTGAATCGCCTCTCGGGGCCCTGCGTACCGCATTTCGGTGGGGAGAATTCCGAAGACGACCTTGTGTAATGGGTAGTAGTTGTTTATCAGAGCTTGGTATGTCTCCAGGATAACTTCATCTTTGAAGTCCCCCTTCTTCTTCTTCCCAATTACAGGATTAATGAATAGCCCGTCGAACAAATTCAGAGCAGCTTTCTGGAGTCCCTCATGGCCAGAGTGTGGCACATTTCTCGTCTGGAATCCGACTACAGTCTTCCATCCTCTTTCCATGAATCTAGCTCTAGTTTCCTTTGGCGGTATGTAATATGGTGAATTGCCCAATGTGCTATTCAGCAATGATATCTTCCCACCAAGTAGAAAATCTTGCATTTCATGGGTTCTTGCAACGCCAGGATGATTCGTGTCTTCTGTACCATAAACGCTCCTGGCGTGCACATTCCGATCAAGACTAAATATATCCTCTATGTGCAGGATAGCTACAGGCCTTTTTCCAGTATCGGTAATGACTATGTCCTCGCCCTCTTTAATATTTGCCAATGAGCTCTTCGCGGCATCTAAAACAATTGGGATTGTCCAAACTTGTCCATTACTTAGCCTCCTGTCTTGAAGTACGGAAAGATAATCATCTCGATTCAGAAATCCTTCAAGAGGTGAAAAGAGGCCGCTAGCTATGTTTTCTATATCTTTCAAA
>JAPUKB010000102.1 GCA_027295865.1 Nitrososphaerota archaeon | reverse complement strand
TGATTCCATGCCCTTTTGATAAGAGCATCTTGAGTTCCCAAAACAATGTCGATCGTTAGGCCTTCATAGAGCGCAACGTAACCTGTCGCGAGAGCGTCAAAATCTATTTCAGCCGAGATTACACCTTCTTCCGCAAGATGTCGGAGCGAGTCTGAGACCGCATCATGAGCTGCCTTACGTTGAGATTGTAGTATCTTTCTAAGCCGCGGATTCCTCGTCGACTCGGCTATCACTTCAAGATTCACGGCCTCTGAACCGGCATCTGACTGGCGTAGATTACCATAAAGTGTAGACACCTTCTCGGCCAAATCTCCTTCGCGTGAAAAAATCCTTGTCAATTCTAGTCTAAGGCGCTCGACTTGAATTTGGCCGATAGTTGTAAACAGATCCTCCTTACTCTTGAAGTAGAGGTAGAGGGCGCCCTTGCTGACGCGTGCCTTATCTGCGACGTCGTCCATTCGGGTCTTGTCATATCCTGTCCGGCAAAAACAGTAAAACGCGGCCTCTAGAATTCGATTCCTCAATTCTAGTCGATATACTTCAGTTACCTTGGGGACCAAGGATCTATCCCATTAACCTGACTGGTCAGTCAGTTTATAAATCTAGTGTAAAGCTAGCTATTGCTGCTGGAATTCAGGGCATAATGTTTAAAACGTAAAGTCTTATCTGGAGAATTACCTAAAAAAAGTGATTATTAGATGGCAATTTCATTTGGTGGACAGGGAGGACAAGGACAGCCGGTAATTATCCTCAAAGAAGGAGCTACCCAGTCAAAGGGTAGGGACGCTCAGAAGAATAACATAATGGCAGCACGTCTTATCGCGCAACTCGTAAAGACCTCTTTAGGTCCCCGGGGCATGGATAAGATGCTTGTTGACAGTTTGGGAGACGTTACCATCACGAACGATGGGGCGACGATTCTCAAGGAGATCGACATCCAACATCCAGCTGGGAAGATGATGGTGGAGGTAGCAAAAGCTACCGATTCGGAAGTTGGTGATGGAACGACCACGGCAGTTGTATTAGCTGGAACCCTGCTCGACAAGGCCCTGCAGCTGATCGAGAAGGATGTTCACCCGACAGTGATTGTAGATGGTTATGGCAAAGCTGCAGACAAGGCTCTGGATTCATTAAAGAAAGTTGCGATAAAGGTCGATCCAACCAGCAAAGATTGGCTTACAAAGGTCGCTACAACAAGCATGATGAGTAAACTTGTTGCGGATGAGGCGAAGATCCTAGCGAAGATCGTGGTTGACGCCCTTTCACTCGTAGTTGAGAAGGTGGACGGGATCTATAAAGTCGACCTGGACAACGTGAAAGTGGAGAAGAAGGCAGGTCTGTCAGTTGGTGAAACCTCCCTTATCCGAGGAATTGTTCTTGATAAGGAAGTTGTCCATTCAGGGATGCCAAAGTCCATAAACGGGGCGAAGATTGCTCTCATAAATTCAGCTCTCGAAATTGAGAAGACGGAGATTAGTGCAGAAATCAGAATCACTGATCCGCTTCAGATGAAGCAGTTCCTTGATGAGGAAAATCGCATCCTTAAGGAAACGGTCGAGAAGATCAGATCGGCGGGTGCTAATGTTCTTCTCTGCCAGAAGGGAATAGACGATATCGCTCAGCACTTCCTAGCAAAGGCAGGGATCCTTACGGTCCGGAGAGTGAAGGAAAGTGACATGACGAAACTTGCGAAGGCAACGGGAGCCCGGATTGTCAATAACGTAGAAGATCTTTCCAAGGATGATTTGGGAACCGCCGCTCTCGTCGAAGAGAGGAAGGTCGAATCAGACAAGTGGGTATTCGTAGAGGGTGCCAAGAACCCTAAGGCCGTCACGATTCTGGTTAGGGCAGGATCGTCTAAAGTGGTCGATGAGGCTGAGAGATCGCTTCATGACGCTTTGATGGTAGTCAAGGATGTAATAGAGTATCCGTACGTCGTTGCTGGAGGAGGGGCACCCGAGGCCTATGTTGCTCATACGATTAGAGAGTGGTCAACCAAGCTATCAGGAAGGGAGCAGCTTGCAGGTCATAGGTTCGCCGAAGCGATGGAAACAATCCCCATTACATTGGCTGAGAACGCGGGAATGGATCCTATTGATACTCAAGTGGAAATCCGAGCCAAACAAGCTGAAGGCGCGACCTGGTGGGGCGTCGATGCTCTCAAAGGCGGACTAGGTGACATGACCAAGAAGAATGTTTACGAACCGTTGAAGGTTAAGGAGCAGACGATCAAATCCGCTGTAGATGTAACAAACATGCTCCTTAGGATTGACGATACTATCGCAGCAGGAAAGTCTGCTCCACCTCCACCACCAGCTGGTGGTGGAGGGATGGGCGAGGATTACTAACCCCAGAGATTAACCCGAACCCATAACCTGAGAGCCACTGGACAAGGATTGTGTCCTCAGGATAGGGGTTTCCAGTTGTGAAGGAGGTCGATCGCCAATCTTACTCCGACACCAGTAGCACCTTTCTGGTTGTAGCCTCTATTCGGAGTCGCATCCTGGGTCCAGGCGGTACCAGCTATGTCTAGATGCGCCCACGGATAGTCTCCCACAAAGTTACTCAGGAAAGCAGCAGCAGTTATTGTACCCCCCGCTCGTCCGGACGTATTTTTTATGTCTGCAATATCGCTCTTAATTTGGTCCTTGTACTCCTTCCACAACGGAAGTTCCCAGACTCTCTCCCCGGTTCTATCTGCTGCATCTAGAATCCTTTGGCTCACAATGGGATGATTGCCCATCAGTCCACTTGCAACATTCCCAAGTGCGATGATGCAAGCGCCGGTGAGGGTCGCAAAGTCAATAATAGCCTGAGGCTTGTATCGCTGCGCATAGGCTAGCGCGTCAGCTAGGATTAGTCTTCCTTCCGCGTCAGTGTTCAGGATCTCTGCCGTTTTCCCGTTGTGAAATCTTACGACATCCCCTGGTTTGTACGCGCCTCCCCCTGGAAGATTCTCTGTTGCGGGCACCAAACCAACCAGATTCAGGGGTATTTTCAGCTCGGCTGCCGCCTTTATCACTCCGATTACTGTAGCGCCCCCTGACTTGTCATGTTTCATTTCATTCATCTTCTCAGAGGGCTTGATGGAAATTCCGCCGCTGTCAAATGTGACTGCCTTTCCGACGAGAACTATTGGACTGCGGCCTATTTTGTCACCGGCATACTCAAGAATGATGAACTTTGCAGGTTCATGTGATCCACGAGCAACTGCTAGGACTCCTCCAAACCCAAGAGTCCTCATCTGTTCCTGCTCGATCACCTTAACCTTAACCTTCCCGCGTTTGTTTAATTTCATGGAGTAAGAGGAAAGAATCGAAGGTGTGCAATCGCTACTTGGTAAGTTGGATAGATCCCTTGTCAAAGCCACACTCCTGGCGATTATTTGTCCCTTCGCGACAATGTCACGCGACTTTCTCAGGGTCCTTTTATTGAGGAATATCCCCATTTCTTTGACTTCTGGCTTTCTTGCAGACGATTTGTATTTATCAAAATTGTAAAGGCCTAGCTCAGAACCCTCCACAAGAGCCTGAACATCTTCAAGAGAATTGCTTTGGTCTAAGACGAAGCCAAAGCTGGTTAGTTCAAGTTCCCTAACCCTTCGGGTCACCTTCCCCGCGGCACTTCTCAGTACATCAGGAGTATACTCATCTTTCTTCCCTAGACCTATTGCTAGAATTCTTCGTATCTTCCCCCTGCTGTGCAAAATAGATATCCGATCGTTCTCAAATTCTTTGCTCGCAATGATCTCGGAGAGCAGACCGGTGAGATAATTATCAATAGCTATTGAGACCCCTTTTAATTTGGTCTCTCCTTCAAAGATGCCCAATGAAACGAGAGGATAGTTCACCTGGTCAAACGGAACTGAAATCCCTCGAATCCTCATGCTACTATATCCCAAACAAAGCCAAAAGAAAGAGCGAGATCGACACGCCAAAGGCTAAGAGCCATATCCCTTTATTCCATGTGAAAACTTTCTTTCCATCAATTATCCCCACTGGGATAAGGTTGAAGGTTGCTAGAAAGCCGTTAATGTAGGCGCTCGTACTAAGGATGACGGACATCGAACTTGAAAGCGTGAAGAGCAACGAGATGGCGACAAAGCCGAAACCTAGCAAGATGTTAGTTAATGGCCCCACAATTGCCACCCTGCCAATTATCCGATTTGATGAGTAACCGGATATCATCACTGCTCCAGGCGCAATAATCTTGAAGAAGGGTGAAAAGATGCTTATGAATGTGATTAGAGCACCAAATGGGGTTACTCGAAACTCTGCTCGCATCCCGTTGTTTTGAGCTACGAATTTGTGAGCTAACTCGTGCAATAGGAATGAACCCATTAAGATTATCGCAAGAAGTAAGACTCCTGAGAAGGTAGGGACTCCAAAGCCCCTCAAGAATAGTGAGATCCCTACGAAGAGAACCAGTGCCATTCCGAGTATCAGATGTCTTGCCTCAAGAGTAGTCAACCATGAGACTCTATTAGGGAGACGATATCCTATTCCAGAACCGGGATATGCCAACGATCTACGTCTCGGAGGTGGCGCAACCACAGGGATTTCACTCGGTTTCCTAGCTCTGTAAAGCTGGCTGCATTCGTGATTCTCGGGTAGATGATGGTCGGAACAGAGACTCATCCCACAGTAAGAGCAACTGAACGGCAATAGCTCGTCCTTTCCACACCTTTCACATTGAACCACCGACTCTCAAGTAGAAAGGACGCTACTCTATTCTTTAAGCTTTTTACAAGAATCCGCTATTTCTTTTACCGGATATTCTATCCTTAACCGAATATTTCGTGCTGGCCGTTCATGAAACCATCTAGACCTCCGTCACTCCTCCGTGTGAAATTACTGACCGTCCGTCTAGCTTGTTCTATCCTTTTCCTTACAAGATAGAGATAGGCCTCATCTCTCGTTCCTTTAGCAATGAATGAAACAACGCGCCCCGGCGCTCTTCTCCCTGTCCTCCCTCGCCTTTGGATGTATCTTACAGCACTCGAAACGTTATCATAGAATACCACTAATCTGCACTCTGAAATATCCAAGCCCTCCTCTCCAACTTGGGTTGCTATGAGGATATCGTACTCTCCATTCCTCAGTCGATCAATGCTCCTTAACTGCTCGTCTTGTGACTGGCCGGTCTCTCCGCTTTTTCCGATCAACACTCCAGCCCTGTGTCCTCTTCTGATTAACTGCTGATATATTTCATCAACAGAGTCTCGGTAACTTGTAAACACCATTGCCTTATCTCCATGGCGCAGAGATGAAAGAACTTCATGAAGTTTTGAGAGCTTTGGGTGTTCAAGGCCAAGGAGTTTAGAGCCTCTTGCTATTTCGTATGCCTCTAGTAGTGAGGCATTTGTTAAGAGTTTTTTTTGACCGATTGCCCTTGTTTTCTTCGTGAGACGATCAATGAACCGAAGGAAACTAGAAATTCCCTGAGTCTCAAGTAGTCCAAGAGCATGAACAAGTCGTATCGCAGAGTAAACTGCCACTCGAAGATCATATCTCCCCTCCCTTTCCACTCTGTGTCTTATTTCGAGGAGAGGTCTGAGATTTGCCTCTCTTGGGATGTTGAATCCTCCCGTCCTGATCTCGTCTATGTAAGAGAGATGGACCTCCTTCAGTAGAGATGAAATCTTTTTGATATTCTCAGGGAGATCAAGCATAATCCATTCGATATTAGTTTCCTGAATGTAGGGTTTGACATCTTCACTATCGTTGTCTCTGAATTCTATCCGATCTGAACCCAGAACACGAAAGATTTCCTTCACTTTATTATTTTCACTTGGAAGGGAGGCGGTCATTCCTAATGTCCTAATATTCTTGGTCCGCTCCCTTACATCTGCGGCGATTGCTGTATAGGCGTAATCTCCGGTAGCCCGATGGACTTCGTCAAAGATGAGGAGTGAAAGACGATCGACTCGCACAAGCTCCCTTTTCATGTCGAGTTTCATTATTTGCGGTGTTGCGCAGATGACGGCGGATTCCCACATGTCCTGTCTGTAATTAATGTAATCTTCCCCGGTGATTACAGATACCTTGTCGTCAGGTATGGCCAAGTTGTCTTGCAAGAACCGAGAGTGTTGGTGAACAAGTACTCTCGTTGGAGCCAGGAAAACACAACTTTGATCTTCGTATCGCTTCAGATACTCTGCTATAGTAAGCAGCGCTACCACAGTCTTTCCAAGGCCTGTAGGCAAGACCACGAGAGTGTTTGATCCGATTGCTCTTTCAGCAACCTTCACCTGATATTCCCTTCTCTCGATGCTATCTGGCTTGATCAATGGATGAACGATGAACCTCCTAGACAAAGCTCGTCGCATGATTATTTAGCCAGGGGTTAAAAAGGAAAATTTATCGTCATCGAAGGTATCGATCAGTCAGGGAAGAAGACTCAAGTAGAATCTCCGCAAGACTTTCTTTAATGGACATGAAACCAAGATAATCTCATTTTCATTTCCTATTACCTGACACCAATTGGCAGGAAATAGAAAAATCCCTCAGCGGGAAAGTCGATTATCCTGTAGAGGCACGACACTTGCTTCTATCTGCAGATCGGTGGGAATTGAGAAGCCAGATCGAAGAGTCACTCCTCCTAGACTTGTTCTTAATCTGCAATCGTGAGGCTGGGAAGGAGTAATTTTGGAGTGGAGTGCGGGTAGGAATATTGGCGGGGTATTTACGGGGTATTTACGGGGAATTGGAAGGAACGTAATAAATACCCCATATAATGTAGCAGGACAGATGCGCCCCCCAAGCCTCATTTCGCGACGTAAACCTTGGGAATTGTTAAATCTCGTTATTCCAGTTTTAGGAAGCGCCTAGTGTTGACTTTGGAGCAGCGTAACAGACATCACCTCAAAGAGGGGATCTTGATTGCGATCGAAGGGATCGATGGTGCGGGGAAGACAACCCAGGCAGAACGCCTCCGGAGCACTCTGACTGAACAGGGATACGACGCCGTGGTCTTCCATGAGCCTACTACTGGAGAATGGGGGAGGAAAATCGCAGCTCTGGGCATGAACGGCAGGGGACTCGAGGTAGACGAGGAATTCAAGTATTTTTACGAAGATCGAAAGGAAGACGTTGCCAGGAACATAAACCCCGCTCTCCAAAAGAAACAGTTAGTGATCATGGACAGATATTATTTCTCAAACATGGCATATCAAGGAGAGAGGGGTTTGGACTCCGCAGAAATTGAGAAAGCGAACTTAGACTTCTCGCCTAAGCCTACCCTAATAATTCTTTTAGAGATACCTGCTAAGGAAGCAATGCAACGTATCAAACGATACCGTAACGGTCCTAAGAATCACTTTGAAGAGAGATTGTCCAGAGTGGGAAAAATGTTTCGAAGGATTTCCAAGAACAGGCGAGATGTGAAAAAAGTTGATGCTACTAAGCCTCTAGAATCGGTCAATTCAACAATACTATCTCTAGTTCGACCAATCTTGAAGGAACTCGAATAATAGATCTTCATCTCCGGTTTCGGAAATGGAATACATCATGTTAGGGATGGGCCGGATAGGGAGTATCAGGCTCTTCAGGCTTTTGTAAAGCAATCCTTACCCTCAAAATCCCATGGTATGATGACTGAAGTCTCTTAATATCAGCAAGCAAGTCTTGAGCTTTATTATTCTTCAGGGCAAAAGGAAGACCAGAGATCGAGATATTCACGAGAATAATCTCGGACTACTCGCGAAGGTGAGCAGTCTCTATCAAAGGATCGCAAGAGAGAGTGGCTGGGATATCGTAGACGGTACAGGCGATGTAGGACAAATCTCTT
>JAPUKB010000101.1 GCA_027295865.1 Nitrososphaerota archaeon | reverse complement strand
GCATCTTTCGCTTTTATAAGATCATGCAATAATGCCGTCAAACCAATCTTGACATCGCCGTTAGCGACAGAGTCGACGAGATCGTCGAACAGTGCAAATCGTTTTGGTTTATTCTTAGATAGCCCGTCGACAAACCTGGCCCAGGGCTCGAGGCCTAATACCGGTTTCAGGGAGGCAAGCCAAGCAGATCCGAAGGTACCGAGGTTGACATCGTGAACTGCTATCCCATCCTTCCATCTTGGGTCAGTTAGGTCAAAGAGTGAAGTCGGGAGCTCCTCCTTATCGAGAAGATCAGTGTTGTATATCTGGACCGTTGGAAGAGATATGATCGAATTCCAAAACCCATCCTTTTGGACGAGCTCCGGCGAATAGAAATCCGATTCGGGGGATTTGTACGAACTAAGAAGATTTAGTTCCTGCATCTGAAGTAAAGGAGGGACTGAAGCTATTACAACGTCGGCCGTCTCTGCTCCTGACTCCGTTTCCTCCATTATCCTCTTAGCCATGGGTGGAGGACTTCCATAGACATATTCTCGTGTGTAATCAATCGTGATATCGGGAAATCTAGATTCAAAGGCCTCCCCCCAACTTCTGAATTCATCCTTCTCTACGGTCCCATACACGATTAACGTCCGTGCGTCTCTTTTCCTTTTAGGGCCTGATCGTTCTTCATCGGTTCGAAGGAGCATGCCTGGTTGTGAAGTCATTTCAATATTTCACCCTAATTTTACCTACTTTTTTTGTTCATGGGCAAGCATATATCTTTGGGTACAATTAATCTAACAATACGGATTGGTAGTTCTTGGAGACGTAACGTCCCTCAGCGAGAGTGGGAAGAGGCCAAAAGCAGCGAAGGGAAGGGTGAGGGAAGCAATGATGAACCTGCTTGCTCAGCAACCCTACACTCTAACTGACCTCTCAAGAATCCTCAAGGTCTCGAAGCCCACCATAAGCTACCATCTCGCTGAATTCACGAGAAAGGGGTTAATTCAAGGAGCCGGCGTAAGGATCGGAAGGGGCGGTTTGACAAGTAGGCTTTTCATAATGAAGCATGGGATTGAATTCATCCTCCCAGACTCGGATTCTGACTCATTCTTTCTGGATACCCTCTCAGGAATATTCGAAAGAAAGAAGCTCGACTGGACTACTTCCAACAACGACCTTGTCTGGGCGAGAGAAATGACGGATTTTCTGTATCATACCTTCAGATTGTTACGGAATATTACAAAGACTAGACATCACGATATTTTGAGACGTTATGGCGTCAGGATCGGAATCGAAGTGTTCGGTCCTCAAATTACAGGCAAGACTGTACGTGAACGACTCGCATCCCTCAAAACGTTCTGGAATGAAAATGAGATCGGAAATATACAAGTCCTTCCAGGTGGGACCGCATATCTTCCGCTACAGCTCTTTCAATGTCTCGGTTGCTTCGGAACTAGAGATAATGGAGGGCCGTTATGTAGCTTTACCAGAGGAATAGTCGAAGGGGTATTGCAGTCGAGCTACGGTAGTAGATACGAAGTGGGAGAAAGACAGACCCATGGATCGGGGGTAGAGGTTTGTATATATCCAATTAGGAAGGCTCGAAAGAGAACATCAGCCTAGGACTCATGCAGAGGCGAATCTCGAACTACGAATGCAGAATAGATCGCGTCAAGGATGGACCAGAGAACATCTTCAGAAAAGAATACAGCCCGGATGGCCTTCTCCCGCAATTCATTAGTGTCTGCGTACTTGATAACTAGTGTCAACGCGGTGTTGCTATCCTTCCTAGCTTGAGCACTAAGCGACATGAAATATCTCAGTCCTTCGGGCTTAACGATGTGATTGTAATATCGGGCTAGAGCATTAATCCTTCGATCTACGACCGCGGGGAGGAAAATTTGAGTAAGGGACGTTGCGACACCTTCAATCCAGGAGCTTTTTCTTGCAAAGTCAAGGAGTGAATCCACTGCAAGCCCGACCCCGGAAATGGGTTTTGAAGTTAGCACTCTCTGGCGATCCAAACCTGATGCCTGCGCAAATCTTAGCCATCCTTCAATACCACCTTCTAGCTCGCCGTACCCATCATGGTCAAGGATTCGAGAAACCCATAATCTTCTAACAAGAGAAATTGGGCAATTGGAAATAATTGCCCCATCCTTTAAAGGCAAACTCTTCTGGAAATAAAACCAATTCAATATCCAAGCTTGGAGCTGTTTCTCGCTTAACTTTCCTTTGTTAAGAAGCATAGTAAAGGGATGTCTGTCCTGATACCGCCTAGCCCCTTCGGCTCTTAATCTCTTTACAAAATTATCTTTGGTGAGAAGTTTAGCCAAACTCAACGTCTAGCGAATTAACATATATTAAAAATTCATTGTCTGATCTTTATCAAACTCTCTCACTTGGATGCGGTGCGATATACGTACTCTTCAATGAAGGGGTACTTTCTCTGAAAACTTCCAACCAAGGTTCCTTTTCCTATACCTCGACTGCCCCGTAGATGAGTCTTCCTGGTTAAACTCCTTTGGTTGGTGCCCCGTAAAGGAGTTTTCCTAGTTTCATTTCGGCCTCGTCTTCATGGATCGATGCCTGCGGCGGGAAATAACAGCGTATGCGACCGAGAAAGTCGCTACGGTTAAGGCCGCAATCGAAATAAGATCTCTCAGATCTAACGGAGGCGAGGAATCAGTGCCTTCGGGAAGGCCTAGGGCAATTAGGACACCTGATTTCTTTCCAGTTAGTTCACTCCCTCCGACTGCGATCAGTAGAAGGGTGTTTCCTCTGGCATCTGCTCCGATTGCCGGTCCAGCAGATCCCAACGCATTGAGGGGCATGTCTCTTAGAATCGTCCCATCATCCGAGTCAATTGCGTAAAAGACACCTGCCCTGTCGATGGCGTAGACGACATTCCCACTCACAATGAGTGACGCACTCTGCAGCCGGTTTGGAATCGAAAGCTCCCACTTAATCTCCCCGTTTGAGGCATCTATTGCAGTAATCGAACCGTTACCTGGACTGTCCTGGACTAATAGATATCTGAAACCATCGATGACTTTGCCTTTGTACTGGAGTCGTTCCTCGATGACAGTTCCACAGGTATTCTGACTGGGAACGAAAATTGTGTTGTATCCAAAGGCAGGACCTGAAAAGACGCCTCCAAGTTGGCTCGGGCAGAAAATATCTCCCAAATACTGTCTTTGGGAGGCTCTCAGGTCTGCTTCGTTTTCCGCGTTATGGTTGATCGTATTGAAGTTTGGCGGCCCTATGTGAGTCGGCTCGAAAACCGGTTCTCCCGTTTCGGCGTCGAGCACATATACAAAATTACTCTTTGTTGCAGATATCACGACTTTCCTATCTACTCCTCCCTGATCTATTTGGGCCAAGATTACTTTCCATCCTGGATCGTGGTTGTTTATGTCATGAGGGCCAACCTGGTAATACCAGACCATTTCTCCAGTTCTTGCATCCAATGCAACTATTGAGTTGCTGAAGAGATTCGGCCCCGGTCGTAGGGCGGCATCGAATTGGTTTGCTGGTTCTCCGGTAAGGAGGAAGATCTTCCCCGCCTCGCTATCGATTGCAATCAATCCCCAAGATGTTCCTCCTCCGATTAAATCGGAGTCACCCCAATCACCCTTGAATGGAGCGATATTTCCTTTATCTGCCTCACTTATTCCCCAGTTCGGATCTCCGCCTTCTGGGGGCACAGACAACCATTGCCAGACCAATTCCTTTGTGGTCAAATCGTAAGCAGATACAAACCCACGGCCTCCAAAGGCATTCCCTTGGGCCCGGGTGATCAGGAGGTTATCAAAGAAGGTCGGAGCAAAAGTGGCAAAATAGAGACCGGAATTTCCGGGAATCTGATCGCATGTTCTAGGCAACAAGAAATTCACCTCACCTGTTGTGAGTCCGAAACCATAGATCGAACACTCGCTTGTCTGCATGTATATCGATCCTGAATGAATCGAAAGAGATCTCGTTGCGAGGCGTTTTGGCCAAAAACTCGCATTGCCGTAGGATGCGAGATCAGGTCGGAAGGACCAGAGCTCCTTCCCAGTGGATGCCTCGATTGCAAGAAGCTCGTTATATCCCGAGGCAATGTAGACTATTCCCTGAAAGATCAGGGGCGTCGTCTGAATCCCCTCGGGAGGTACTGCGCCAAAGAGTTCGGGCGAATCTCTAAAGTGATAGATCCACTTAAGCTCAAGTAGATCGACATTTTCTCGCGTAATTGTGGTTTGAGGACTGAAGCCAGTGTTCCACTCATCATAAGCAGGATGCTCCCAACTTGAAAAAGGTGACTGGGCTAGGGAGCGATGGGGGCTCGATACCATTATAGCTAACCCAACAATCCAGAAGAGGATCTTGAAACGATGGATATTCAACAGCCATACATTCCTTCATATTGCATGATTAACTATCTTATCACTAGCTATAGCTCGGCTAAATCGCATGGTTTTGGCTTCTTTTGGCAAATAGAGTGGATTTTGTAATTCTGAGCCTAACTGCCATTGCTCTTTAATTCTTCCCAATTCCTCTATAAAGTCATTGCCAAGCGATGATTTGCTTGCGATGATTCGGAAGGCCTACGAATATGGAAAATATCCAAAAGGATACATACCAAACAAAGAAGAACCCAATATCCAAGAAGCGATAATTCGGGAACTAAAATCTAACCTTGATCCGAGAGTCGCAAATATTGTAGTAGGCAGACCTGAAGATGTTGTAGTCGGCGCTCCCCTAGCCTATGACTTACATCTTCCACTCTTCCCGTATCAGAAGGTTAGAAAGTTGGATGACAAACTATTCTTTAGACAAGAGTCAGCCTGCTTGCTGTTTGCACTCATCGATTTCGATTTGGTAAGCGAGATGATAGAGAAGATAGGGGGAGTCGGTGGCACCGTTAGTATGGTCCTGGCAGTTATTGACAAAGAGAAGGGCGTGCGTGAATCGGTCGAGGCTATGGGAATTAGTTGCAGAGCCTTATTCAAACAGAGTGAGCTGGATCTATGAGCTCTGATTTCAGAAATATTGATTCATAGTTGTATCCTTTGAACTTCTCAGATGCCCCTTCTTCCCTGTCCACTAGCACTAGCACTTTCATAATATCGCAACCCATCTCCTTAACCACATCTATCGCCATCTGTACCGAGCCACCCTTTGTCGTGACATCGTCAACTATAGCTACTTTGGAATTGACCTTGAGAGGACCTTCGAGCCTTGCCTTGTCCCCATGACTCTTCGCGACCTTACGAACGTAGAATGCTGGAATACCCACTCCTTCTTTCTGACTTAGTAATGACACCGCGGTGGCAATCGGAATTGCCCCCGACTCCAGCCCTCCTACCGCGTCTACTCCCAACGTCTTCAGCTTATCATAGAAGATTCGCGCGATTATGGCTAGACCTTCAGCATCTAGCATTGCTTTCTTGACGCTAAAATACACATCAGTCTCCTGTCCCGATGCCAAAACATATTTTCCATGAGACACAACACCAACCTTAAGCATGATCTCTTTGAGTTTCTGCCTAGTTCCGGCTACTTCAGTTGATAACAAACCATCTCCCCCCACTCATACGATGAGCATCTATACCCCACTATAGTTGAGTATAAATTTGTTTGAATGTCCGGAGAGGCGCTATAACGGCACATAACTGCTTAATTCATGATATGATCATGTAAACTCACCTATAACCACATAAAACTCGATATAACTCCATTAAACAACACTAAGCAGCTCCTAAACACGGTTAATCAACCCATATCACCACTCCAAATAGAAGAAGCATCAAGAAGGTAAGGATTGCATATGCGATCGACGGGATGAGTGAGACTCTCTTACTGATCGCCATTCCGTCTACTTCTCCATAGCTAACGCTACCGCTATGGTTATTCTAGATCTGAGTTGAGTTACGGAAGAAATTCTAGTATTCAAATCTGGTCGAATAGTCTTTTAAGATCGGCAACAATAAATGATCGCAATTGACGCTCAAGGCCTTGGTAGGTAGGATCACGAAAGGAGACTGTTTAGAGATGATGCAGAATATTCCGGATAACTCAATCCATCTAGCGGTAACATCTCCGCCGTATAATGTCGGAAAGGAGTATTCCGACCACAATGACCGAATGGACTATGATGAATATCTAAAGTGGCTAAACAAGGTATGGATAGAGACAAAGAGAGTCCTTGTGCACGGAGGAAGGTTCGCTCTCAATATTGCCCCAACGGGAATAGCGGACTTTACCCCCATTCATCATGATCTCGCGAATCAATTAAGAGCTATAGGGCTGATATTCCGCACAGAGATCCTTTGGTATAAACAGACCATCTACAAGCGTACCGCCTGGGGGAGCTGGCGCAGTCCTCGAAACCCTCACATCCTGCCGTCCTGGGAATATGTATTCATCTTCTCGAAAGACTCTTGGACTCTCGATGGAAGCAAAGATGAAATCGACATACAAGGGAAAGAATTCCAAGACATCTCAGACGGTCATTGGTATATCCCTCCAGAAACTCGCAGGGGCGGTCACCCGGCCCCGTTCCCCGAAGAGCTGATCTATCGGTTGATCAAGTTCTACACGTTCAAGCGAAATATCGTTTTGGATATGTTCGGCGGGACCGGTACGGTTGCGGTCGTGGCTGATCGAACAAATCGGAAGTTCATCCATATTGACATCTCCGAAGAATATTGCCAGGTCGCAGAGGACCGATTGCGCCGCGGTGATAAAGGACGACCTCGACGAGGAAAGGCTCTATCTAAAATTACGCACTAAATCGTAAACTGGCTTGGGTTCTGATAACAGGTTGTCAAACCATCCTCTTAGTCCGCATCCTCGGCATTCATAGAGATGACTCCTCATATCAACTACGTAAAACAAGCTCCCACATCCCATGCAGAGTGGGGTCCCCTTACAACCTGAACACTTCACAACCCCGCCGATGCTTTGATAGGTATTTCCACAGTTCGAACATATCCCACTATCCGTAGTAGGTTCGGCTTGCCTGCCTCGACGTTGTCGAATAGCTTCGATGACCCAGAGATTGGTTATTCGTAGCACATACCCTAGAAATTTCTTATAGGTATCTTTCACTTGGTTGCCTTGAGCAATCTCTATTTTTAACGAACCAAGATAGGTCCCGTTCAACTCAACAGATTCTCTGTATGCACGTACAATATCTGTTGAGTTCAGTAGAAGAAACCTTCTCCAGAGTTCTGGATTCTCGTTTGGAACGATTTCTCTTGCGTAGAGCGGAACCAGTAGAGGGTCAGCCCGGGCTTGACGATATAATCCATTCAATCTCTTAGAATAAGCCTTCTTCTCTCTCTCAAACTGGATCTCCTTCGAACCTAACTCATCTCCCCGAACCCGTGACGAGACTCTGCTCAACTTTAGATCCGTACCGACCTTTATCCGAGCCTTGGGAGGTGCCACCCCTGCTTGCTTACAG
>JAPUKB010000100.1 GCA_027295865.1 Nitrososphaerota archaeon | reverse complement strand
TGTTCCTTCTCTTTGGTGTAGTCTTAGGATTCTTCACTTCCAGCGCACCGTTAGTACCTCAAATAACACCTGTCTTCTACATGATTTCAGCCCTTCTAATAATCACTGGATCCGTCGGGCTCCTGGCCAGGCTCCACTAATCAGCCAAAGTATAAATTCTGAAGCAAGTGTCGGCTTGTCGTGTCCGACAGGAAGATCAGAACCGTCATAATAGGAATCGGCAACTCAGCTTCAGCCCTAATTCAGGGCCTTTCATATTACGGAGAAGACGATTCCCGGCCAGGATTGTGGCACAAGAGGGTCGGCGATTTTGGGGTTAACAACATAGAGCTGGTTGGAGCTTACGATATTGATTCCAGAAAGTTGGGTAAGGATGCGTCAGAAGCTATATTCCTGCCTCCAAACTCAGTTAGAAGATATGTTGACGTCAGAAATGCCGGGATTGAAGTGGAGGCCGGAATTCCAGAAAGCCACATGAATCCCTCCCTCGAGAGGTTGATTAGCCCGATCAAAGCTGATGGAGGAGAATTCAACGACTCCCTAGCAGCGAAGAGTCCCGACCTTGTCATCAATCTAATTTCGTCAGGCATGGACGAGGTGTCCCGACAATACGCCAAGGCGGCTCTGAATGTGGGGAGTTCATTTGTTAACGCCACTCCGACCCCCATTGCTACCGATACAGAGTTCCCGAGAAGGTTTGCCGCCAATAAAGCTGTAATTGCAGGTGATGATCTAATGAGCCAGTTCGGAGGAACCGCCTTCCATAAGGGCATCCTGAACTTTATTCTAAATCGTGGGATTTCCGTGAAGAAGAGTTACCAACTTGATGTTGGAGGAGGTGCAGAAACCCTAAACACTCTTGACGAAGACTTGAAGGCAATAAAGCGGCGAATAAAGACGGACTCTATCTCTGCAGAGCTCCCCTATCCTTTTGACACAGCTGCAGGTACCACCGACTATGTTGATTTCATGGGCAATTCTCGGACAGGATATTTCTGGATAGATGGAGAGGGGTTCTTAGGATCTCCCGTTCGTTTCGACATCTATCTCAAGACAAATGACGGTCCTAATGCAGGGGGCATTCTCCTTGATCTTATAAGGGCAGTTCAAACAGCCAGAAACCGAGAAAATTACGGAATCGCAGAGGAGATCTGTGCGTACGGTTTCAAAAGAACAACGACTCCAAGAAAGCTTCGCGAGTCCTATGAGGCTTTTCGAGATAAGTTTCTAACCTAGATGTTTTCAGGAGCGCCGCCGGTCGGACTTTCGCCGTTCAGACCGCTCTCGAATTCGCCGAACCTTGCCCGAAGCTAGGTTCTCCGACGACCAGCTGGTCTCCAATCCTCAGCAGGATAACAGCGTCAGCAGTAACCTTCAGCTGCTCTACCACGCTGAGCTCTCGCCACTTATTACGGCGGCAAACTGGCGACGACGCCAGATTTCTCAGGAGAATGTTATGATTTATGTGTTCTCCTACTGAGGCGAAATGTCATTCGCACGTTCGTCAACCTTGACTAACCGCTGATGGTAAAACTTCCCTTTGCACTGATCTTCTTGATGTCTTGGAAGATTGTTCAGAAACGACTAAAGAAAAAGGGAAAAAACAAGCTTACTGAATGGAAGGCCTAGTTGTTCCAGAAAAAGAGAATTCTGAATAAATTGATCCGCTCCTGGTCATCCATTACTTGAGGCCCATTCGCGCCAATTTCTTCGTCATGTTCGGCATCTGATCGACCTCGTTCATGAGTGGAAAAAATCTAGAAGGGTTTAGACTCAATCCAGACCTCTCAAGCAGATCGCTTCTCGAAGGGGTAATTCCTCTGATTTTGCCAAGCTTATGTTGTCCCTCACCGCTAAGCAGGAAGTCAATAAAGTGTCTAGGAGGCAAACGATTTTCTGCGCCCTTGATCAAGCCCACGCTCGTTAGAGTCCACAGAACAGGCAATTCAGGAATGGCTAGTTGTGATATTGGAGCTTTCTCTTCTCTCATTCTCTCATAGGCTAGAGAATAGACAGTCATTGCCACTGAGTGATCCCCTCTGGCTACTGCCTGAAGGAGATGATCGATACAGTCGTAGGTCTCAGGTTGTTTTTCTCCGGAGATCTTATCCATCATCGATTCCCAAACTCGATCACCCACGACTCGTCTAAGAGCCGCAAAGTACAAGGTAGTTAGATTTCCGGCAGAGGATGTTGTGAATGCTTGAGACGCAATATCCTTCTTCGAATATCGTCGAAAAAGGTCATCAAAATCCTTAGGGAGTGTACCGCGCGCCAAACTTGTGTTATATGCAGGAAACATAGTTGTAACACCTATACCAACCCAGCTAGCGTCTTGAGCCCAGGGGGGAAAAGCGGATAATTCAGCAGATCGGTAGGTCCCAAGGAGACCTCTTTTCTTCATCATGAGCAAGAGGTAGTGGGGAGCGATTACTATGTCGGCAGTTTTCATATCATTCCTTATTTCCTGTTCAACCCGTGTAAGTATCGGGAGAGGATGATCGTCCAAGTAGGCCGGGAACTCTTCCAACGAATACTTTTTTCTATACGCCCAAAGCAACTCGCTAACTCCCTTCCGCAGGCCAAGTGCCGCGTAAACGGTCGTTCGCTTTGCTCCATCACTTGGCATTAGATTATCTCTTCATCAAACAGATTATAGGTTATTAGGAAGGATAATACTAATCAGGAAGGATAATACTAATACTAGCCTTATAACTAATATTCGAGAATATTCCTCAGATGCAAGAGATTAAACACGGTTTTTACACTCCATATTTTTACTGGTATTTTCCCATAATCGTCGCTGGGGAAGAGAATCTATTTGAAAAAGAAGGGTTGAAGCTAGACGTTAAAGACATAGTAAAAAGTGGCCAACCCGAGGATAAAGCCCAGTGGTACTTAACGGCCCTGCAAGAGGGAGTAAGGAACTTCTACTTTTGCTGCACATGGCAAGGAGTTTATAGTACCAGCTCGACCAAGAAAGGAAAGGTTGTTGCGGCAGCTCCATCAACATTAATCAAGACTTTTGGAGTCTATACAACGAAGACATCTGGTATTAGTAGTATTTTCGACTTAGCGACAAAGAACGGAAGAATCGCGGTCAACAAGAACGCGGATTCCCATTATGTAACACTCAAGAACCTTCGAGAATTTATTCCTGATAATCAAATCAATCTAGTCCATACTGGTGGTGTAGAGGCATGCTTGAGAGCCCTTTTGGACAAGAAAGTGGAAGCAGCTACGTTAGCAGGTCCTTATGCAGAGTTCGCCGATCATATAGGACTCAGGAAACTCCTAGGACTTTCAAGAGATGAACCTTCCTTAGTAGTTATGGATGACTCTGTCTCGAATGATACCGTAGGAAAATTCTTGAGAAGTATAAATCATGGAATAAAGAAAATCAGAGAAAATCCTGAAAAATATCGCGAGCTTTACTACAGTCAATTCGAATCGGTTATCCGAGGTGAATTCCCAGAATTGATTACAAATCTAGATGGCTTTAAGGATCGGATGACTATTCCTGTTTGGAGTGATCTTCGACCGCTCTCTTCTGCGGAGTTCAATAAAACGAAAGATTTCATGGTAGATACTGGGCTTCCGATAGGCGACGCAGAATATTCAAAACTTGTGAACTCAAAATTGGAGACATAGATTTACCCCTTGTTAGCATCATTCTAACAGTAAATTCATATGAACTAATATCATTTGACTGAGTGAAATCCCATTTGAAACTGAAAATCAAGAACTCCTTCATCCCATGGTCCTTCCTCGATATAGTAGCTAAAGATCAGGGAATCTTTGCCGATCATGGACTGGAAATAGAATTCTTTACTGTTAACCGAGATGAACTCGAACCTGCGGATAAAGTAGCTTGGTACTCGGATTTGATTAAAGCCGACAAGCTCGACGCATACTCTGTATGCGCTTGGGGAGCCATAGATAGACTTGCAGGAAACGATCGAGAGAAAATAATTGCCGCTTCCACTTCCTCGGCATATGCTTTCTCTATCGTCGCGGATGCTCGAACTGGGATCAAGAAAATCGAAGATCTCGCGGGCGTTCCGATTGCAGTCAATATGAGAACTGGATCTCATTACTGCATCGTAAGTGAACTTGAGAAATCATTACCATATGAAAAGGTGAAGGTTATCCATGGAGGAGAACCCGCAAAAAGGTTGAGAGGGTTGATCGAAGGTAGGTTCAAGGCCGTCGCGCTAATATCCCCATATACCGAAATAGCCGTGAGTCTTGGATACCGTTCGGTAGCGGAAACCAAGACCGTCGACGTCTTAGCATTCGTCGCTCGGAAGGATATGCCTCAGGAAGTCATGGCTTCGTATTTGAAATCTCTTGATGTAGCAGCTAGACGGGTCGAGTCGGACAAAGAAAGTTACCGGCCAATTTATGTGAAAACGCTAAAGGAGACTTTCGACGGATACCCAGATGATATCAGGCAACGTGTATTTATCGAGATCAACAAAATATACAACGAGATACCTATTACTGTCTGGAGTAGGCTCTCCGAGTATCCTAAAGAGTCTTTCGAATCTCTAAAGATGTGGATGAAAAAGCACAATCTAGTAGATTCTCCAGTAGAATATGACCAGGTCGTGTATGTAGAACCGCTGACAAGAATAGTGAATTCCTAATATCCTCTAGGATAGTGCAACTAAGCGATACTAAAAGCAGAATCTCCTTTTTGCACCCTTTAGTTGTTAATTTAATTGACCTCAAAAATTACAACCATAAGAATCCCTGACAGGATCCTGAAAGCAATGAAGGGACTTCATAATCGAAGCCTAGGGCGCAGCTTGAACGGCTTCATTAACGAGGCATTGTATCAGCACCTATACACTCTGGGGAAGCTCAAGCTAAGCGATGAGGAAAAGGAACTCTTAGGGGTAAAGGATTACGAAGCAGTAGAGGAGAAATGAAAGTGCCAGATTTTGGAGATATTGTATTCTTCACTTTCTTGCTTTTTATGGGTAGCATAGTTATCGGAGAAGACATTGTGGCAAGAAGATGATGAATTATTCACTCAGATGTTGGAATGTTCAGAACGTTCTAGAATGGTCTGGAATGTTCTGTGGTGTGTTAGTTTGCAAGTAATAAAAGGAGAAATTAAGAATTTGGACAGCTTCTCCTATTGCTCTTAGAGCCCAGATATAAATTCAGGAACGCGAAAGGAATAGGAATGGTTGCTCCTTTAGGAAGAGTCAATTCCTAGAGTCGTCTGGAATAGTCTGACTTGAAGCGTTCGTAAAGTATCGCGATGTTCCGATTTACGATCATTCTAAGTTTCCAATCCTGACTCTCTGGATCCTCAAATATCATGGTCGCTGGGTCGTTAAATGCACTAAAGGAAGATCTCATCCACTGGTCAAAGCGTAGAAGGTAATCATGAAATTCCATCATACTCTCCTTAGTGGTGGGTGTTCCGTGTCCCGGAAGGACATGACGGAGTTCTAGTTGCGATATCTCCTCCAAGGAGGTCATCCAACCCTGAATATTAGCGTCCTCAAGATTAGGGTGATACTTCTCCCACATCACATCCCCCGTAAAGAGTACTCCATCATCTGGAAGGAAAACCATTGTGTCTCCGAAGGTATGGGCACCTCGATCAGGATGAATTATTTCGAACCTCTTTTCTCCCAGGTCGAAAGAGAAATCTGATTCATAGGTTTCTGAGCTGGGAAGAATGTCCAAGCCTTCAAGGGCAGTTCTTACCGTCTCTATATCTGATCTGTAGCTTTCCATTCTTCCGATCCCATATTGGCTAACATTCTTGTTACATGTCTCATGCGACATAATTGGAGTTCCGATATCTGCAATGACAGAATTACCGAAAACATGATCGGAATGATCGTGGGTATTAATAACCAAAGCAATGGGATAGTCCGTGATTTTCCTGATCTCTGACCTGAGCTCTTCGGCTCTAAACCGTGTAAATCCTGTATCTACAACGACTACGCCTTCGCTCGTAATAATAAATCCCTGATTGGCTCCCCAACCATGAATCATGGCGTCTCCCTCTGCCGTGAAAGAATAAATTCCCTCGGCGATTCTTACAGACATCCTGGACTCAGCTCAGTCTGCAATGGGGGTCGTAGTGGGTTGCTTGCAGTCACTCTAAGGCCTTACCGAGGATCTTCAAACCCCTGATTATCTTTGGAGTCGACGTTCCTAAGGATATGCGCAAAAATTCTGGATATGGACCAAATGCGGCCCCTGGAACCAGGGCCACTCCGTCTTGCTCTAGTATGTGATTCGCAAATTTGAGACTATCGAAGCCCTTCTTCTCCACTCTAGCGAATAGATACATCCCTCCTTCGGGATAGTAGAAGCTCAGGCCAAAATCCTTGAGAAGTGAGGCCGCGATTGCTATCCTCTTCCTCAAAATATTTGCATTTCTTTTGAGAATAGTCTTATCGCGGAGTGCGATAATACCCGCTCTTTGAGAATACTCGTTAACACATGTCATCACGGCCGAGTGTACTTTTGATAGACGCGAAATCGTTTTGGCGTCCGCAATTGTGAACCCTAGTCTGAATCCAGCCATCGCGAAGCTTTTTGAAAAAGTAAATACCGAAACGCTATTCGATAGATCAAGTGGCGGAAGCTTGTCACCGCGAAAATTATAGTCGACGTAGGCTTCATCTCTCAGTAGAAGAACTTTGTACTTCCGCGCCATGTCCTGCACCGCCTCAAAGACGTCTTCATCCAAGATCTTGCCGGTCGGATTGTTTGGATAGTTAAGAATCAGGAGTTTTGCGCTTCTGATTCTAGCCTCTAATGCGATAAGGTCAGGAACCCAACCGTTTTCGAGGTAGGTAGGAACTCTCTGAAGTTTGACCCGTGCCACCTCGGCACATTCAATATATCCAGGCCAGCTTGGATCGAGAACTAGGGCTGCGTCATTTGGACCCAGACATCCTACCATGGTTGCGTAAATTGCAAAACGTCCTCCGGGGGTCACTAGAATTTCATTTGGTGATACATCAATTCCTTGAACGTTAGAACAATACTCCGAAATACTCTCACGGAGTTGAGCTATTCCGTTGATGTCTACGTAGGGGGAATAGGCCTTGGGGGTCAGGCCTTTTATCACCTTCGAGATGGGTAGATCTAATTGACCAACTTCCAGATGGATTATCTCCCTCCTTTGTCTCTCTAGCTCTCTCGCGCGCTGGAATAATCGAGAGATGCTCAATTACTCCTCCTCACTAGGAATCGGAAATCCAGTTCTGGCTTTCCAAAGTGCGGGGTAAAATCGTTTTGAAAGAGTGGTTTTAAGATAAGGAACTCCAGATGATAGCCCTCCAGTCACGTCGGTCACGTGTGGAGATCCGCTACCAATCTTCATGCCAATCATTCGCTCTACCACTGCCATGTGATGGTATCTCCAAAGCCAAAAATTCTGGTCGTGCGCCAGCAGCGCTTCTGAGAGATCCCGGATATCAGGATGCTGTTCAGATGAGAAAAGATCGACAATCGCTTTCGTCTCTTTCTCCAGCTTCCTCTTCCTTCTCTCCCGCTCACCCATGTCTTGTTCCCCAGGAGATAGCTGAACCCTGAAACCGTGCTTCATGAGAATGAAAGTAAAAGCATCCCAGATACTTGGTTTTTCAAACCTTTTTTTCAGTCTGTTGTAATCTGAAGGAGCAACTCGATTCAGAGGAAGAAGAAACCGCGGGTCCTTTAATCCAGAAAAAAACTCTATCTCCCTGAACTGTAAGGACTGGAACGCGCTTGAAGTACTTAGCACATCACGGAATTTCAGAAAATCTTCCGGTCGCATAGTCTCCAGAACATGAATCTGATCAATGAGGAGTTTTTCAATGGTGACTACTCGATTCATTAATCGGATAGCTTCTCGCACGTTGAGCTTCATTAATGATCTGTGTACTGCTTCGAGCTCATTCAGGATTTCTTTAAACCAAAGTTCGAATGTCTGGTGGATAATGATGAATAAGGTCTCATCGTGCTGAGCCGGCTTCGACCTAGGCTTTTGAAGGGAAAGGAGTCTATCGACCTTCAGATAATCTTTGTAAGATAGACCATCTGCTTGAGTCATCTTATATCCCGACGCTTACTTGTTGATCCACGGGTAGAGATCCTTTATGTGTTGGATCGCCTGTCGGACCTTGATCGGATCAGCATTATTCTCCTGAATACGTCCAGCGTTATACTCAACATAGCTTTCAAGATCCAATAGTCCATGACCGCAGTGATTGAAAAGAATCACCTTCTTCTCCCCGGATTCTTTGCATTTCTTAGCCTCATCAATTACGCCTCTAATAGCATGGGCAGTTTCTGGAGCCGTCAAAATCCCCTCAGTCCTGCTGAATAACGATGCGGCTTCAAAGACCTCAACTTGGTTGTATGCAATTGGCCTTACAATCCCCTCCTTTACCATTATACTAAGACTGGGCGCGCTACCGTGAACCCGTAAGCCACCAGTATGTATTGGGGGAGGAACGAAAGAATGACCTATTGTGTACATCTTGAAGAGCGGACTTCTCCTGCTTGTGTCGGCGTGATCATAGAGGTATTCGCCCATTGTCAATCTGGGCGCCGCGGTAGACTCTACACCGAGAAAATCCATTTCGGTTTTCTTTTCCACCATATCTCTGAAGAAGGGCCACGCAATACCTGAAAAATTGCTACCTCCTCCCACGCATCCTACAACAAGGTCAGGATAGTCGTTGTAATCCTCAGCAAGCTGGGTTTTTGCCTCTTCCCCAATGACCGTCTGAGTCGCCAGCACAAAATTCATGATGCTTCCCACAGCGTTCCTAGAATCATCGTCACTCAACACATCATCCAGTGCTTCGCTCTTGGCTGTTGCCATGGTACCCATATTATTCGGGTCTTCTGAGATCATCTTTCGTCCTATATCCGTGTGTTCGCTAGGGCTAGGATGGACCTGGCCTCCCCAAGATTCTATGAGGTTCTTTCTGTAAGGCTTCTGCTGGCAATTGACTCGAGGCATGTAAACAGTGCATTCTAGGTCAAAGAAGGTGCAAGCAAACGCTAAAGCTGATCCCCATTGGCCTGCGGTAGTACTTGTCACGAGTCTCTTTATGCCTTGAGACTTGGCATAGTACGCTTGGGCTATAGCAGCATTTGCTTTGTGTGAGCCGGGAGGACTTACCGCCTCATTCTTATAATAAATTCTTGCCGGCGTATTTAGAACTCTTTCGAGTCGTTTTGCTCTTACCAGGGGCGTGGGTCTCCATGTCGAGTAGATTTCTAGTATTTCCTCAGGAATTGGAATGAATCTCTCTCGATCATATTCATGTCTTGCCAATTCTAATGGAAATATTCTGTGTAGATACTCTTTCGCGGCGGTGCCACGCGTCACTGGATCTATGACAGGAGGAATAGACGAGGGGAGATCAGGTACCGCGTTGTACCATTCTTTGGGGATCTTTTGTATCTTCAGTCACCAGATGGCCCTTTTTTTACCTCTCCTTTATTGAGGTTTCAGTTAGCTTCTCTCTAACAACGTCTCTTCCTAACCTAATTCTTCATCATATCCGCATAGCCGCCGGACCTCAATACGACTCACTCGTAGCCTCCTGCCAACCCTTTTTGGTTCGTGTGTTGATGGACGAGAAAATTTTTGCATGGAAGCATTAGCCGCTTCACTTGAATAGACCTGTTTTCCTCATCTAGCATGTTTCCCCAAACTATCAGATCTCCATCCATGTTCTCTGTGATGTCACCTTTCTTTACTCTGGTATCGAGACGACTGGGTAAGGTTCCCCTCGGGACTCTTCTAGAACTGACAGGAACAGATTGACCAGTTTTTCCATCAGGCTCAAGCCACTTGGAAAGTGTTACATTCAAATTCACATGGAAGGCGTCTCCACGACCGATGTTTTCCAGCTTCAAATACGCTGTTCCTTTTTGAATTCCACCGCTTGAGATAAGGAGAATGGGTTTTACTCGATAAGCTTCTTCCCTGTTGATAAAATCTTTTTGTGCCTGGATCGAAGTCTCTGATAGCTGCTTTTGAATTCTAACAGCATATAGCGTGAGGAAAATGATAATTCCCAATGTTAACAATGAAGCAATAGCTTCTATCCAGTCTGGAGACAGAACTACCGGCAAATCTCTGTCCTCTTTGTTTGTGTCTAATATTCTACTTTATGAGTGATAATAAATCTTGCATTTCCTTTCTAGCTAGAGGGTATCTCACGCCACCTAAATCAGATATTTGGTTTTCAGCAAGTGAGAAGCGTCTTTCCATGACGCCTCTCAATCTCTTTATCGCAACCTCAGAAATCTTTCTCACTCGTTCAAGATCGATGTTTGAAGATTTATTCTTAATAATTCTACGTAAGAAAGTCTCATCTGAAGTTCCTTTTGTCATATTAAGTGTAGTTGTTAGGACTATGTTTGCTCTTCCAATCATGATATCATGAAAATCCCTAAGGGCATCTTTAATATCATTGAATATTGCGTATGCAATGCCTAAATGCATTCCAAATTCCTTTATTATTTCACGATCTTTCTCTGTAACACCAGCTATCAAACACCCGCTCGCCAAAGGGTTATAGAACCACGAAGCTACTTTGTAGCCAAGCATCTCAACGACTTCATCTTCTGATACGTATCCACCGTCAGAAATTCGCTTATCTAGAACAATAGCATTGAGCTCGCCATATGTCGTTTCCCTAATGTGATCAGTGAGAAGATTTACAAGTCTATCAATCTTATGAGCTTCAAAATCTAAACTTCTACTTGTTTCAATTAGGTAGGAAGCTGCTCTCGAGGTAAGTTCAAGCGATGATAAGATTGCGGCATTTGGCCCATATTTAGTCAATGTTGTTGGAGATCCGTTCTTATGTGTATCTCGATCTAAAACATCGTCAACTGTTCTTCCAGCCCCCCATAATAACTTCCCGTAAACTACACCTTGGGGGACGACAGATTCTAAGTTATCACCAAATAAACTATATGAAATGAATGGTAATAATGAGATCTCCGGTCTATCTACAATTTCTAGTGAAAACATAACCGGAGCGTAAATTTCGGGAATTATGTTATTTCTATATTCAGATTGAATCTGCTCACAAGCAACTTGCACAAGTTTGTAATACTGTGCAAGATTTTCATTTTTCGAAACGTAATTACTTATCAATACAAATCTCTCATCAATTTTATAATTGCGATCTATTTTGCTTCCAGCTTAGGGCCCTATGATAAGTCTTAGGGTACTAAGACATTTTTTCCGGAACAAATCTGACGGAGAGAGACGGATGAGTTCGTGCGAATCGGGAGAAACTCCATAGTATTGGAAAAACCCTCAAAGCCACCCCTGCTAGTAGAAGTGGGCCCGGTGGGCTTCGATCCCACGACTTACCGGTTTCTCATCTAGTTATGAGCCGGTCACTTTCGGCGCAGCTACTCTACCAAGCTGAGTTACGGGCCCTGGGTCTCGGGAGTCGAGACCGTATTTTTAGGTTTATGTTTAGGATGTCCGGCGTAGCCCCAAAGACTTTCATACGAATGACAAGCTAGACTTTGATAATGTATCAGGGCTGCTATACAGCACTAATAACTCCTTTCGATGTTAATGGTTCAATTGATATTCCGGGGCTCGATCAATTAGTTGACTTTCAAATCTCTCAGGGAATTTCAGGGATTCTCGCTGTTGGGACTACCGGCGAAAGTCCAACACTATCTTGGGAAGAGCATCAGCGTGTTATCCAAACTATACATGAGAGAGCGGAATCCAGAACTAGGGTAATAGCAGGGACCGGCAGCAATAATACCCGTGAAAGCATAGCGGCGACTAAGTTTGCAGCTGGAATAGGGGTAGACTCGGTACTTTTGATTGATCCATACTATAATGGTCCGAGTTCTCTCGAGATACGGAGAGAATATTTGGAACCCATAGCACATGATTTCCCCGGTCTCTCAATTATGCCGTATGTCATTCCGGGCCGGACTGGGACGCAACTCTTGCCACAGGATCTAGCACTGGCCAACTCATCCTTCGGCAATATAGATTCAGTCAAGGAGGCCACGGGTAACATCGATAACGCAAGAACCATCAGGGAGCTTTGTGGCCCCAGATTTTCAATCCTTGCAGGAGATGACCATAAGGTACTGGAGCTTATGCTCGACAGAAAGGTTAGTGCCCAAGGCGTGGTCTCCGTCGCCTCGAACATCGCTCCCGCTGCAATTCGGGAACTGGTAGAAGCAGCTCTATCTAAGAACGACGACAAGGCCCACAAAATAGGAAGTCAGTTATCCCCCCTGTTTGAGATCGTTACGGTCTTGACTTCAGAAGACTCGAAACACGGTCCAGTTCAGGTCAAGGCCAGAAATCCTCTAGCTACTAAGACCCTAATGAGAATTATGGGATTCCCTGCAGGCTCAGCTCGTCAACCTATTGGTAAACTGACAAGACGAAGCATGGACATTGTAATAAGGAATGCGAGGCAGGTATATGAGGAAACTAAGATTCTGAAACCAATCGAGGACTTTTTCGATGTAGACTTGAGCGATAGACTGTATTCTGAAAAACACCTGAGTGGATTATTTTATGAGTCGTACTAGGGTCTGTATCATTGGTGCGACAGGTCGTCTGGGCAGAGAGATCCTTAGAGAGTTGAATCAAGAGGATTTTGAGTTGGTAGGCGCGATTGCATCACGAAATAATAGTAACCTAGGAATGAAGCTTGAGGCTTTCGGCCTGGCCAACTCGGACGTGAGGTTGGTGAGTCCGGATTCCCTTAATGAGGCAGTGAAAAGAGCCGATGTCGTTATCTCTACTTCAAATCCGGCTGCTGAGGTAGAGAATTTACCCAAGGTAGCGGGAGTTGGAAAAAGGATAGTGGTGGGAACGACCGGGTTTACCGCAGATCAATACCTGGCCATAAAGGGAGCGGTAGATGGAAAGGTCCCCACAATCATCTCATCAAATTTCGCAATAGCGATGAATTTCTTATACAAAATAGCCGAGCTTACGTCATCGCTCCCTCCCCAATATCAAGCAAGCATCGTGGAATCACATCACGCGGGAAAGCTCGATTCTCCGAGCGGAACTGCTTACGCCCTGGGTGAAATTCTCTCCAGAGCCATGGGGTACTCTACTATTATTCATGATAGACATTCTGCAGGCAAGAGAAAAAAGGATGAATTAGAGATATTTTCGCGCAGAGTAGGAGGAGTTCCCGGAATACACGAAGTAACGATAGCAGGTCCCTACGATATGATACGCATCGAACACATCGCTTTCACGAGAGCGGCTTTTGCGCAGGGTGCACTTCTGGCTGCTAAGTGGCTAAGCAGAATATCTAGCCCCCAGATTTATAGCATGGGAGACGTCCTAAGCCACCCCAGCAACTGAAGGTCAAAGTCGTAGAACATGCAAGTGATTGAACCTCCTCTAGAAGTCCGAGATAAAATCCTGCGCGTTGGCGGCGTTAGCACATTGGAGTTAGCCCAGAAATTTGGGACACCACTTTTTGTAACTGATGAGAATAGAATAAGAGAGAACTATAAGCGAATCGTTGGTGCATTCACAACAGCTTATCGAAAATTCAGTCTCCAATACGCACTCAAGGCAAACAACAACCTGTCGATCCTCCGAATTCTCAGATCTATGGATAGCGGAGCTGATTGTTCGTGCATTGAGGAGATCACGCTGGCTAAGAAAGCGGGCTACCCCTCAAATAGAATAATCTATACTGGCAACTTCAACAGCGACATTGAGCTCAAGCTTGCTTTGAAAGAGGGAGTAATGATCAACCTTGATGATGTAGCCCAACTACCAAGACTCAGGCAATTCGGTAAACCAGAGATTCTTTCATTTAGAATAAACCCCGGTGTAGGCAAAGGCAGATACGCAGGGCTGGTTTTTGGCGGCCGCAGGACAAAGTTTGGAATCGAAGAAAAGAAAGCTGTTAAGGGGTACTTGTCGGCAAAGAGATCTGGCATAAGACATTTCGGGATACATGTGATGTCTGGTTCCGCAATACTCGAAAAGAAATATTTCCCTAAAGTCGCGGAGCGTCTTCTTAACATTGCAGGAAGAATAGCGAAGAAAGTGGGAATTGAATTCGAATTCATCAACATAGGTGGAGGCTTTGGGATTCCCTACAAGCCCTCCGAAAAGGCGTTGGATATAGAATTCATTGGAAAAGAGGTCGGAGAATTATTCACGAAGTTGCCTAGTGAGCTCTCCCTTGGCACACCTACACTAATGATAGAACCGGGTAGATATATCGTCGGAGATACTACGATCCTCCTAGCAAAGGTCCATGGTAAGAAGAAGGGGACCGTCACGACCTATGTGGGAACTGATGCAGGAATGAATACCCTTCTGAGACCAGCTCTGTATGGCGCGTATCATCAGGTTTACGTGGCAAATAGAATGTTTCATAGACCTAATCCTGAAAAGATCACTATTTGTGGCCAGATCTGCGAGAATACAGACGTCATCGCCGAGGGTAGGCGTCTCCCTCTGATCAAGGAGGGTGATATCCTGGCAATTCTAAATGCGGGAGCTTATGGATTCGCCATGAGCAGTCAATATAATAATCGACCGAGGGCTGCCGAAGTCCTGGTGAATGGGGGCACCGTCGATTTGATTAGGGAACGGGAAACCGTCTCTGATCTGACGCTGCACCAGAAGATTCCTGAGAGGCTTAAGAATTGAAGTATTCGAGGCGGCTAGATTCTCTTCCTCAATATCCCTTCGCCAAACTAGACTCTATCCTGCGAGAAAAAAAAGCGCGAGGTGTAGATTTGATTTCCTTTGGAATTGGAGATCCCGATCTTCCTCCGCCAGACTTCGTCAACGAAGAGCTGCGACAGGCGCTCAAGACTCCTGGCAGCCATAACTATCCATCGAGCGAAGGAGAATCATTCTTCAGGAAAGCGGTTGCTGAATGGTATCGCCGAAGATTCAACGTTGAACTAAATCCCGATACTGATGTCTGCGCACTAATTGGATCTAAGGAGGGGATCGCGAATGTGATCAGAGCCTTTGTCAACCCCGGAGAGCAGGTTTTGACACCTAATCCATCATATCCAGTGTACGAGCATGGTGCTGCATTGCTGAATGAGGCGCACCCTCGCTCGTTCAATTTGCGAGATACCGAAGGATTCAGGCCCAACCTTGAGAACATAGCAAAAGAAGATTTCAAGTTTCTGTTTCTTAACTATCCGAATAACCCTACCTCTGCGGTTGTCGATGAGGATTTTCTTCAACAGGTCTCACGCCTCGCGGATGAAAAAGGTGCGCTTATTTGTTACGATAATGCGTACTCAGAACTGACATTCAAGGGTTACAAGGCACCATCAATCCTTCAAGTTCCAGGAGGGATGGACGTTGCAATTGAGTTTCACTCGTGTTCCAAAACGTTCAGCATGGCCGGCTATAGGATTGGGTTCGCTGCAGGTAATCCAGAAATCATCAAGGGGTTGAAGGCCATAAAGAGCCAGGTTGACTCCGGTCCACCTAAGTTCATCCAGCAAGCCGCGGCACGCGCGCTTTTGTCATATGTCAACTCAAACCCTCCAAAAGAGGTACTCGATAGGTTGTCGGTATACGAAAGGAGATTTATGATATTGACAAATGGGCTCAAGGAGATTGGCTACAACGCTTCCATGCCTCTAGGGACATTCTATCTCTGGGTCAATGTTGGCGAGAATTCTGAATCTTTTGCTTCCAAGCTCCTTGAGAGAGATGTAGTTGTTACCCCAGGGACAGCATTCGGGAGCGAGGGGGACGGGTATGTCAGATTCTCACTAACGGTTCCCGATATATCCATCGAAGAAGCCCTGGTCAGAATGCGAGATGCCCTTGGATGAGTGAGCGATCGCTCATTACCCAAGAATTGCCAGAAGGATTCCTTCGAGCTGGGAGAATACCTCCTCAACTCTCAAAACGTTAGTAAAATGCAGGCCGAACATCAGAATGCTGAGAAAGAAAAATCCCGTCCCTAGCTTCGCGAAGATGGAGCTTCTGAAGAGTACAAGTGAGGGATAAGAGTCGTCAGACCTTTGAGACTTTAAGGAACTATTTTCAGATTCCAACTGACGGACAACGTTCTCAAGTCCCATGAGTCGACTATTCTTGCTTTCAAGGGCCCCTCGTAGCTCTTTCAGTTCATTTGCATCGACAAAAAACGGCTGATTGGGGTTACCGAATGTATTTGTGTCTGCGCCGTCACTGGTCATGTTCCGCATTAGGAATCTAAAAACTAGAATATATTCCCTGTGGACTATTCTTCCATACCTCAAATCCGGTATAATGAATCGAATTGAGGTGAGACAATCTTGAATCCTTCAGAGGCTCGAAACCTCTATTGCTTTTCGTCCATCAGTTTCCGCATCCTGGAAAGCTCGCTTTCGATAGTGGTTATCTGTGACTCTAGAGCCCGAATCTTCCTGTTTCGTATGTCTAATTGAGTCTCTAGCTTGCTGAATTTTGATCTATTTAGCTCTCTTGATCTAGTCTTCCACTTGGCGAACTCAGCTTCCATTTTGAGCACCTCTTCAGCAGGCACGGCATCAGAAAGGAGTCGGTTGAGATTCTTTAGCTTTTTCCTCAGCCCCTCCACCTCGGTTTCGACTGGCTTTGGTGATCTTCCTCCTGCTGTTGTCAACTCACTTTCCTCCTATACATCTCCCGAAGATCTCCATATCAGCCTTATGACCCCAGAAATAGTCGAGATTAGCCTAAACATCATAAGACTCTTCGAAGAGCCCCAGATTTGTGGAAAGGCACTCCTGATGTACCCATCCTGGCCGTATGATTTTGCCTCTGCTGATTCCCTCAGTCCAATAGGCAATTCTTTGGCCCTCTACTTGCTCGTTGGTTATCTTCTTGTTACACATAGGACAAGGAGCGTTCTGAATGTCGGGATGATTTCCCATTAGCTTAGATTTTGTGCTCTTCGCTAATACTTAGATGTTACCTCAGTACGGAATAAGGCAATCACTTTTTATCTCGTATTTGTACGCCTAATCTGAAACTCCGATGGAAGAAGACTCAACGACATCCCAAAAGTCCATAGAATTTCGGTTTCCATTCCTGATAGTTAGAACCACACGAGGTATCAGTGCCATGGACAGGTTATCGCGCTTTGGAATCTTCAAGGTAGCAGGTTGGGTTTCTCTTTTTCTAGTTCCGATCCTAGCGGCATTTGCGATTTTCATACTCTTGTTCACAGTGTCAACCTATTTTGCAAGCCCTGCAATTCGTGAGGTAGCACGAGAAATAGGCCCAGCTGGTGCTCTCCTCATTCCCGGGCTGAATCCGTTTTTGCCACTTCTTTATGGTTGGATAGGCATTTTTGTCGGTATTGTGGTACATGAGGGCGCACATGGAGTTATGGCAAGAGCCCTGAATATACCTGTAAAATCTGCAGGACTCCTACTGTTAGCAATCATTCCTGTCGGGGCATTTGTGGAAATTGATGACAAGACATTAGAAAAGGCGCGATTCAGAAATGCCGGTCGGATACTGGCATCAGGCTCAGGGAGTAATATGGCAATTGGCTTTTTGTCACTCCTCTTAATGTTACTCGTTGTCAGTTCAATGAGGCCGATAGGAGTAGGTGCCCCCATTATGCAAGTCTTCGACGACCTCCCAGCTGCTGAAGCAGGGATCATGCCGGGAGATATGATACTCTCTATCAACGATGTGAGTACTACAAACCAGGACCTTCTTGGGGTAGAGCTTTCAACCTACTCTCCGGGTGATGAGGTGAAAGTAACAGTCCAACGGAGAGCTGAGACTATGGATTTCACGATAATTCTGGCAGAGCATCCTCAAGATCCATCCCTCTCGTTTCTTGGAGTCGGTTCCCTTCCAGTAAGCGTTGATCTAGTTTTAGATCAGTATCAAGATGCATTGTCGCTTTCTCCTCGTGTGGTGCTCTATTTGATATTTCCAACAGGAAACCAGTTCCTCGTTCCTTTCTCTGATACCATGCATGTTTTCTATACTTCAACTATCGGCGACCTGTACAGGCCTTTGGCCAACTTATTCTTTTGGATTTGGTTCATCAATTTCAACCTTGGAATCTTTAACGCGTTACCCATTTTTCCGCTCGACGGAGGACAAGCATTTCGCGGAGCTCTCAGGGCATCAGTTGGAAGCAGGATCGGTGAGAATCCTGTCAAATGGATTACCGGCGCGATCTCTCTTGCGCTAGTTCTGTTAATCCTCTCGATGTTCATAATCCCTTATGCTGGCACCCTTTTGCCCTCCTGAAGGTTGCCTCTCAGAATACATTCTTGGGTGATGTGTTTATGGCAAGCAACTCGCCTTATTTCGAGACCGGGACTGGAACAGGTGCAAAGATCCAGCTTTATCATGAAGACTGCATCAGCGGACTGAAGAGCCGCATCAAGCCCGGCAGCATAGATGTCATAATCACGTCCCCACCATACAACCTAGGAGCAAAATATAGCAAGTATGTTGACGATCTGCCGGAAGAGGAGTACCTTGGCTGGATGGATCAGGTTGTGCAAGAGCTCAAGAGGGTCATGCATCCGAAGAGCTCATTCTTTCTGAACATGGGAGGGAAACCGACGAATCCATGGCTGCCATTTGAAGTAGCTCAAAGAGTCAGGAAGTATCTTACTCTTCAAAACACCATTCATTGGGTGAAGTCAATAGCCATCCGACGAGAGGATGTTGGGGAAGCTGTCGCGATCACTGACGATATTGCAGTTGGACATTACAAACCAATCATTGGCGAGAGATTTCTAAACGATTGTCATGAATATATCTTCCATTTCACGATGGATGGTACTACTAGGTTGGACAGACTTTCGATTGGAATTCCATACCAAGATAAATCCAACATTCGTCGTTGGTCCACAAAACGGGATAGACGGTGTGGCGGAAACACGTGGTTCATACCCTACGAGACAATTTCGAGTCGAGGAAAACAACGACCTCACCCCTCGTCATATCCAGTGCGCCTTCCCGAAATGTGTGTTCGGCTGCACGGACTAAATAAAACGAACCTAGTTCTCGACCCCTTCATCGGGATCGGATCAACAGCTATTGCCTGCTTGAAGTTGGGGATCTCATGTATAGGGTTTGAAATCGATGATAACTATCTCGGAGTTTCAACTGAACGAATCAAGAAATTTAATCTTGAACAAAGAAAAAATTGATCATATCGGACTCCTCAGAGGCTTTTTGCAATTTGAAGCTTCTCAGGCAGATACTTATCCACTATCGTCGTAAGTCCAAACTTGCTGAAGGCCTCCAGTTCACATTTCCTCTTTATCTTCAGGAACGTGTCCAGTTCTCTCGGCCAAATCCCTTTCTGATATCTGGGATCTCGCTTCAGATCGTGGACACGCTTTATGTCGATCTCGCTCATGGGAATTGTGGGCAAGTTGTACTTCGCGATATCAGACGCCCAAATCCCAATCCACTTTCCTGAAGGAACTGTCAGATCTCGGAGATGGGCCGCCCGAGCTGAGCCTGAAATAATTACCATTGCAATGTGCTCCCCATACACGTCCCCGTCCGTCATTACGTATACTGGCAGGCTCAACTCCTCATGTAACCTTCGGAGCATGTATCTTGTCGCCCTCGGAGCTTGCCCCGCAGTGTCGATTATGATAGCCTTGAATCTTGAATGGACCTTTTCCTCGACGAACCTCGTAAACAATCCTCCCTTTTCGACAGCGATTACCATTTCAGCTGACGTGTCAACGAATTCTGCCGTACTGAGACTTGGCCCGATAAGGTAGCCATCTGGGTGGGAGGAAAGGTTTAGCCTCTTCCCCTCATACCCCCGAACAGTATATTCTATGTCGAGATCCCCGAATATCGCCGATCTCTCCTCAGGGTAAATATTAAGTTCTTCTCTGGCTCTTTCAATAACAGTTTCTAGATCCGTAATAATACTATCTGACTGTGACTGATCATCGAATTCAATGTCATATGCCTGGGAGGAGTAGTAGACATCTCGCAAAGTTGATGTCTTTTCCTGCCCGACCAGCTCGGTCGCAAAATAGGCTAGCCAGGTGAGCTGAGTAAATGGCCGAATATGCTTGATGTTGGAAGCGGAACGAGTAACTTTACGTGAACCCAGTATATACTGTTTAGATTTCGGCTCATAGACGATGTTTTTTACAGACCTACTAGGGAAGTCTATGCTGGGAAATCGGTTGGAATCCAAGCTATCGTACACCTCCTTTCCGAGTTTCTGGAGGATGGCCTTCAGCTCGACCTTTCGGTTACTCGATCTTTCCTTCACTCTTCTTCTTTGCGTTGGCAATTTGCTCCACCGTGATTACGCGTTCATCCTCAAAATCCTTGATTAGCTGTTGATATCTTGGAGGACTCTTCGCCCCAGAGAGAGCTTGTGAAAATTTCGCAATCAATGGAAGATACTTTGCATAGATATTCTTCCTTCGTAGCACGGCCTCAATAGACCCCTTTCTTGACAAATAGCTCTTGAGTTGTCTGAGGGTTTCTCTAAGTCCGTTCTTGAGCTCCCTTTCCAATTCAGGCCTCTCTGCGAGAAATTCCTTTCCAACCGACTTGTAAGGAATTTTTGTTGAGCATACGTGGGTAATGACAGCAAGGGGTGCCTCCCGTGGAATATTATAGGCCCGTCGATCGAGGAGATCGTTCACGACCATTCCCGCAACATCACTTGCCTCGTCATAAAGCAGAGGAATCCTGTTGGCAAATCTGTAAAGTCTAACCCCTTCCCCTATTGTCTTTCCCCCGTATGCCAGTGCGACCTCTACGATAAAGGGGTAGCCCGAATAGGCTGATGGCGGTCTGATAGCTATAGAATAGAACTCAGGTTTAAGTTCGTTGACAATGCCTGATTTCAGGATTTCAGTTCCAAGCGGAGAAAGGCAGTTTGAATCCGGTGGCAAAAATCCGTCGAATCGATGCATCGCCTCGACCAACCTCACGGTCTCCTCGTTGCTAACCGTGCGCGGATCTGTCCTTAGATCAAATTTCGCAAATCTGAGAAAGTTCCGCGCGGTTTGTTTTCCTACTCGATGGAATTCATTCATCAGAAGTTTCGGAAAAGAACTTTCATCTGTGTGCTTCAATAGCCTCCTCATTGCTTCGAAATCGAATCCGTGAGGGTGTGGCTTAGTCTCCCTTGGGACCTTTGGTACCGTTGCGGTAGTTTGGGGGAAATACCATAACCGCCCCTGTGGATCTATGAACGTGATCTCTGCGTATGGAGTCACCAAGGCAGTTTGTCTAAAATAGTCACGAATTTTCGCTGAGGCACGGAAAATATCCCCATGCAGAAGTAGCTCTACTGAGGTCCCACTCGAGCCAACGCCTCTCTTGGTACTCTTACTAAGGATGATCGGTTTGTTATTCTGAATATCGATCAGAAGCCGAAAAGTGTGAAATTCCCTCCCGTCGGTAGATGTGGTTATTGTCACCGGCTTGCTTGTCGTGATCTGGCCATAAAGGATGGCCATTGTCCCCCCCATTCCAAACATTCCCCTGGCCTGTCTCAGTCGGTACTTTGATCCGTAGAAGACCCTCCCAAAGGCATTGGGTGCTTGTCTGGGCTCTATTCCATGACCGTTGTCTTTAACGGTAAGGACATATGTCCTTGGATCTGGTTCATGACGCTCCTCCTCTCTATATCGAATCCTTACACTGATCTTCGGTAAAATTTCAGTAGATTCGCAAGCGTCAAGAGAATTCTCGACCAGTTCCCGCGTTGCTGTATAGAGTGCTTTCGCAGGATTACTAAATCCGGCTAGATCCCTATTCCGGTAAAAGAACTCGCTTGGAGATATCTCAGAAAAAGAACTTTGATTATTACGATGGGCGGTCATTGCTGTCCTCCCAGAGCTTGAGCCTTTCGATTTTCGCCTCAGTTCTTCTCTTCTGGAGCAGCTGATAAGCTACTCTATGAGGACCACCAGACGCAAGTATATCCAGGGCGTCTTCCGCCAGCTTGACCTCATCGATTCGACCTATGATCGCAATTGTGTGACCATAAACGGATACTTCAGCACGAGTTAGTTCCTCGATCACCCGCCTCGCCCTGCCACTTTCTCCTATTATCCTACCTCGTACCCTGGTCAGCGAATTGGATGATTTGCCTTGATAACTTCTCAGATCCATTATGCTCAGAATGGTATCATCCTGTTTCAGTCTAGCAGCTCTTCCCTGGGAGAATCCCCTAGCAATGGCATTTACTACTTCAACTGCCTTCAATGTGTCTGTCTCCAAAGTATCGGTTAGACTCTCTATCGTGACCTCGCCCGTGTTACTATCCACGATCAATCTAATCTTAAATGTCTCCTCTAACCACTTCTTTGTCTTCCCGCCTTTGCCAAGGAGGGCGCCTATTCGATCAGAAGGAACTCTTACTGTCTGCCTGAATCTCATTACCAGTAGTCCTCTTGAATATGCGATCAATTCCTTCAACTGATACCCTTTGCTTCATAAAAAACCGATTCACATTGTTCAAGTCCCTAATCAAAAAATTTTGAGCTTGGGGGTGAGAAATGTGCACGGCTGAAGCGAGATCGAAGAGAACAAGCTCAGTTTTCCCTTTGAAGATATTGTATTCGGAAAGGTCGGCATGAACGAGCCCAGCCTGTCTATAAAGTCTTTTTGCGAGAGTAAGCACTTTGCGATAATCCGTTTCGAAGGCTCTTTCCGATAGTAGGGGATAGGGCTTCCCATCACTTCCGATGAACTCCATGATCAGGACATTCCTCTTTACCACTAGAGGAGAAGGCACCCGTATTCCTGCTGCCTGAGCCGTTTGAAGGTTTTTGAACTCCTTTCGAGCCCAGAGTTCGACCAGTCGAGTTGTGTTCCCGCGGATTCGCCTGAAACGAGGATCTCCTTCGATATACTGTAGTCTCCTCTTGAATTCTGAGGTCAAGGTAAGAAAAATCTTAACGGCCACGTCATTGCCATCAGGTGTTATACCCCAGTATACCCGAGCTTCTTTCCCTGCGGCAACGATCCCATTAAGATAAGAAAGGAACCCCGCATTCATTAGTTTGTAGACGGTCATTAGGGTCGGTCGGTCGAAGACTTCTTCCAGAGCTCCAAATTCCTCAGACCTTTTGACCAGGTATCGGCTCTCCCTTTCGTATCTCCCGATTCGAGCTAAAGCTCTTCTTTCGGCCTTGTCATCTTCCTCCCGAAGCTCGCTCAATACTAAAGATCCCTTGCTAGATGGCCATTAGCGATCAACCACTCAACTTGTCCAACCGTAAATCGCCATAGAATATCACATCTCTTATCGGCTTTAAAGTCCCATGGGGCGATAAGGACTAAATCCCTATCCTTAACCCAGAGCCTTTGTTTGAGCTTTCCTCTGATTCTTCCGATTCTGACCTTCCCATCAGCACACTTCACTTGCATCAGTTCACTCCCTAGTCTCTCTATCACTCGCCCAAATTGTTCTCCCATCCCCGGAAGAACCAGCTCCTTCAGCTGCTCCTGATCGAAGACTTTTCTCTTTCCCATTTTGCTTGATGAAAAAATAGGGGTTGTGACGTTTCTATCTTTCGTTTCTTCGTCGACCCTGTCTTATCTTCCGTTCAGCATTCTACCTGAAAATCATGAGAAATGATGTACCACCGACCCTCTTTACGGCTTCTGGAGTAGCGAGATCAGACTCAATTGCCAATCGGACTATTCTATCTCCAACAAGATTCGCTACCTTACATCTTTTCATCAAAGAAAGTGCCTCGTCCGTGGTAGCCTGGTCCCCTCCAAAATAATCTTCTGAAATATTCAGATCGATACCGTCGCTGCTTATTATTGTCCCTAGTGACTCCTCATCGCAAAGATTTACGATTATCGAATCATTCCTTCTTAAAATCTTAACAGCGAAATTCCTTGCCTTCAAACAAGCCCTATCCCGTTGGAGATCTTGCTCCGCAGGCCTCACAAATTACAAAGTGGGTCCTCTTTATTTTCTCCTGAGTGGTATCAGGGCTTCCGCAAACCGGACAGATGACATTTGCCTTCATGTACCTGTCTATCAAGACGGCGAAGGAGTGTGGGTCTTTCCTCCCGATGAAGATTGCTCTATCTCCTTCGAGCGAAGCGGCAGTGGCTAGCTCCTTTGCTAGGAACATCAAAACGTGACCAGGGTCTCGCCTTAACAGCCTGGGATATTCAGCAAAATTCCGAATGATCGTCTTTCTACCCATCCACAAAATCTCAGGCTTGGGTAGTTCTAGCCGATCCCTCTTGGACTTGGATCCCACTTTTTCCAACCCTTTTGTCACTCTGTCAAGTAGGGAATCATAATCCAATCCAGACAATTCGAGATAATTAGACCGTCGACTCATTTAATCATTGCTGGTAGAACTGTCTTCGAAGGGGGCAACTTTATTTTAGTGATATCCTGCGAAATGGTTCGCAATGGACCTCAAGGACAAGATAGTAGAATATCCGGATTTCCCCAAGCGTGGTATATTGTTTAGAGACATTTGGCCGATTGTAAATGAGCCTGAGGCTTTTAATTTCGTCCTTGACAGATTCGAAGCGCACTTCAATAGAAAGGTGAAGCTAATCGCGGGGATTGAGTCGCGAGGCTTCGTTTTTGCCTCAGCTCTGGCAGCGCGCCTCAGAAAGGCCTTTGTCCCCATACGAAAACAGGGAAAGCTTCCGGGTCCCACGGTGACAGTCGACTATGAGATAGAGTACGGTAGTGCCACGATGGAGATGCAAACTCATGCATTGACCCCAGGCAATAGTGTTGTCATCATAGACGACCTTTTGGCAACAGGGGGAACAGCCGAAGCCTCAGCTAGATTGGTAACACAACTTGGGGGGAACATTATCGGATTTGGATTCGTCGTTGAACTGAGATCACTGGGAGGTAAAGAGAAACTTCAGGGATTCGATGTATTTTCCCTTGTGGAGTATGAGTAGTAGATTGAAAGAGAATGCTGAGATAGGGATAATCGGAGGGACCGGGGTCTATAACGTTGACCTACTCCATGATAGCAAGTCGGCAAAAGTATACACTCCCTACGGAGCGACATCCGATGACATTATTATTGGAACTTTTGCGGGTCGGCGCATTTGCTTCCTTCCTCGCCATGGCGGTCACCACTCAATTCCTCCCCATGCAATAAACTTCCGAGCCAACATTTGGGCCATGAGAGAGCTAGGGGTCACTCGAATAATCGCCCCGTGTGCCGTAGGTAGTCTCAGGGAGGAGATGAAACCAGGAGATTTAGTGGTACCTGACCAGTTTATCGACAGGACGAAAAATAGAGCAAGCACCTTCTACGACGGTGGTACCGTCGCGCATATTTCCACTGCGGATCCTTTTTGTCCCCAATTGAGAGATCTCGCCATCTCATCTGGTAGGAGTATGGGGATCAAGATGCACGAAAGTGGAACACAGGTCTGTATTGAAGGTCCTAGATTCTCCACGCGGGCAGAATCAAGAATGTTCAGAAGTTGGGAGGCAGATACAATTAACATGACCCTAGTACCAGAATGTGTTCTCGCAAGAGAGGCGCAAATATGCTATGTCCCACTCGCGACCGTGACTGATTATGATGTGTGGGCTAACAAACCGGTCTCAGCTGAGGAGGTTGTTCAGACACTGCGAGATAACGTGACCAAAACCAGAGGAATAATTGAAAAGCTCATCCCACTCATCCCTTATGAGAGAGCCGATTGTGATTGTGGGACAGCGTTGGCTGAGGCTATCTACTGAGGCCTTACCCAATAAACCTTAAAACCGCTCATAGAAGCCCAACAAAACTCCAATGACTAGTATTATAGCGGATGCCACACTTGCGGGAAGAGGAAAAGGATCGTATGACTGGGCCTACAAGCATATGGGCACTTTGTCTAAGACAATCGACACAGCGTCCAGTCAAGTCAATTTCCATGGTGTAAAAATTGGTGTATGCCTTCACATAACCAAAGAGACATCTGTCCTGGTCATGGGTTTGAAGAGGCTCGGTGCGGACGTCTACCTAGCAGGTGCCAACCCTCTCTCGACGCAAAACGAAATTGCAGCTTTTTTAGCCTCAGAGGGAATAACGGTATATGCTTGGCGCGGGCAGAGCTCAAGTGAATACCAAGAATGTATCCGCAATGTCCTCAGGGGTAGTCCGAAGATTATCATAGACGACGGTTCTGATTGTCACATCACAGCCCATGACGAGAAGGAGTTCGTTACGCAAGAATACTTCGGTGGGACGGAAGAGACGACTACAGGTGTTGTTCGCCTCCGAGCGTTAGAAGCTTCAGGGAAATTGAAATACCCAATAATTGCAGTGAATAACGCCTATACGAAACAGCTTTTTGATAATCGGTATGGAACCGGCCAGAGTACATTCGATGGTATTCTAAGAGCAACAAGCCTGCTAATAGCAGGAAAAAGAGTTGTTGTCTCTGGCTACGGTTGGGTCGGCAAAGGAATAGCTATGCGAGCAAGGGGTCTCGGAGCATTGGTCTCAGTTACCGAGATCGATCCGGTTAGGGCCCTGGAAGCGAGAATGGACGGGTATGACATTAGACCCATGGGTGAACTGTCTAGAGAGGGTGATCTCTTCATTACAGCGACAGGTCAGAAACATGTGATCTCAAAGGAACACTTTGCGAAGATGAAGAATGGCGCCATCCTAGCGAATGCAGGTCATTTTGACATTGAGATAGATGTGTCGGGGCTAGAAATAATCTCTAAAGAGAGGAAGACTGTAAGAAATCATGTAGAGAAGTTTACACTAGATGATGAAAGAGCAATCTATCTAATCGCGTCGGGACGAATAGTTAATCTCGTTGCCGCAGAGGGGCACCCTCCAGAGGTAATGGCACTGTCCTTTTCTAATCAATTGTTAGCAGCCGCTCGAATCTTCGAGAAACATGAGGAATTTCAGAATAAGTTAATCGATGTTCCCACGGACATAGATGAACTGGTTGCTAACAATGCTCTCGAAGCGATGAACATACGAATTGATAGTCCGACCGAAGAGCAAAGAGCCTATGGTGGATCCTGGCGTCTCTAGCTAGAAATGCGCTAGAACAGCCGGACCACCTGCGCAATCAACAACCCCGGAAACTCTACGAAGGAATGACTGGCATGCGAAACATTCTAAGAAGGGTCTTTCAATTTCTAGGACCGGACAATTAATGGCCTCTTTTTTCATCCTCCCGATCATTTTAGGACTCGCTGCCCCCTTAAGCGATGAGGTGACTTCCTTAGAAACCCGAGCAGGCTTCTCTTTCTTGAATATATCGACCTTGAACTTGATTTCCCTTGCTTCTTCCATGCTCGCTTTAAGTTCATGAAGGCGACTTATAAGCTCGCAACAAGATTCATAGTTAACAAGGTTAGATTATTTAGATTGATCTCTCTCTTCCTCATAATGCATACGCTAGAAGGGGAGACATAGCCAGTATGCCAATTACCACGGTGAACTTCCAAAAGCTAATTTTCGATGCTACCCTCAGAAGAGTGTGTATTGCGGCAAGGCCCACCAAGAAGGAGAATAATATCCCCAAAGCTGCTTCGAGCAGTGATATTCCTGCAAAGCTTGTTGTACCCGAAATTCCCACTTCTGCAGCCAGGACTGCAGGGATGCTCATCATGAATGATAGTCGAAGAGAGTCGTTTCCCCCATATCCTCGGAGAAGAAGGAAAGATGTGGTAATTCCAGAACGAGATATTCCAGGAATTACGGCCAGTCCTTGTACAAGCCCCAGAAGGATTGAGTCTCTTAAATTCATTCTGCCTCCATTATTTGCATAGTCTTGCCTTTTTTCTTTTGCAAATCTCTGCAAGAGCCCGGTTGTCACAAGAGCAATTCCAATGAGAGCTATGAAAATCTCTCCTTGGATTGGGTTTATAGAAATGATCCAGATGAAGATTGGATAACCTACTAGGCCTGTAAGCAATGTAGAAACAATAAGGAAGGACAGAAGCCTATCCTCTTCATTCTCAAAACCAAATCTGTATTTCCCCATCCTTTTGAAAGTCTGAATTATCTCTCTTCTGAAGTAAACGACAGCTGCCATTAACGTTCCGGCATGTAGCGCGACCGAAAATCTGGCGGCTACCTCCACCGAAGTATTGAAAATTCCTATCATGATTATCGTTAAATTCCCTTGACTCGAGACTGGGAGCCATTCGAGAACCCCTTGAATGATTCCCAAAATAATGCCCTGTATCTCTGACATGAATGGAAAATGTACAAATTCGTTCCCTACTAAAAAGGGATCTTCGAGTTTTCGAAAACTCAGTATGCTTTGGCAAAGTAGGCCACGTGTTTCGACTCCTTTCTACATACAACGCAGGTGGTTCGAGCTTCTTCTCTCGTTAGCGGAATCAGTCTGATATCAGCTCCCGTCTCATCTTTCACTCGCTCCTCGCAACTTTCGTCGCCGCACCATGCAGCTTTCACGAATCCAAAATCCTTCTGAATATAGGACATTAATTCCGAGTACTCCTGTGCATAGGTGGTGCGATCCCGCAATGAAGCCTGTGCTGATTCGTACAGGTTTTCTTGCATTTCTCTCAGGGAATTGATTACGGCAGTTTCGACCAGATCATTCCTGACGTGGACCTTCTTTCCCTGATCTCGCCTCACCATCACAATTTCACCTGCCTTAATGTCTCGGGGTCCAATTTCGATTCTCAGAGGTACACCTTTCAACTCCCAATTATGGAATTTCCAGCCCGGGGTGTAGTGATCTCTGTCATCGAGATGTGTTCTTACCTTCCTTTTCTTTAATGACTGCTGAATCCTCTCACATTCACTCCTAACCTCTTCTCTATCCTTCACGTTGTAATATATCGGAACGATCACGCAATGGATTGGAGCTATTCTCGGCGGGAGGACTAAACCCTTGTCGTCACCATGAGTCATTATTAAGGCTCCGATTAACCGCCAAGAAACCCCCCAGGAGGTCTGCCATGCAAAGTGCTCTTTGTTGTCTTGTCCCAGAAATCTGATTTCGAATGGCTTAGAAAAGTTCTGTCCTAAATTATGGGAAGTTCCCATTTGGAGCGCCCGACCGTCGGGCATAAGAGCCTCAAGAGTAGTGGTATATTCTGCTCCGACAAATTTCTCCTTTTCACTCTTATATCCTACATAGACTGGGACTGCAAGAATTTTCTCGATAAGCGACCGATAGAGTTCCAAAATTCGATATACCTCCTCCTCTGCATCTGCCTCCTTTTCGTGAGCTGTATGGCCTTCCTGCCAAAGGAATTCGGATGTTCGTATGAATGGCTTTGTACCCTTAATCTCTGCCCTTAAGACAGAGTTCCAGCAGTTCAGGAGTAACGGGAGGTCGCGCCAGCTTTTTACCCACTTGCTGAATGATGCATATGCGATGGCCTCTGAGGTCGGCCGTGTTGCCAATCGTTCGCCAAGAGTTGTATCTCCGGCGCTTGTAACCCAGAAAACTTGAGGAGTGAAACCTGCAAAATGGTCGGCCTCCTTAGCCAGTAGACTTTCGGGAATCAATACTGGGAAGTAAATGTTTTGATGTCCCAGCTTCTTTAATTCTCGATCTAGGAGTTTCTGGATCCTCTCCCATATCGCATACCCGTAGGGTCTAAGGATCATGAAGCCCTTAGCAGCAGAATAATCCGCGAGTTCGGCCTTCATCACAACCTGAGTATACCACTCAGAGAAATCATTCGCTTTGCCTGCGGTTACCCCGATTTCCCGTATTTCAGATACCATTTATTCCCCCTTTGTAAATCGAAGTATAATTTAATTCTTAAATGGAAGGATCACCTGGATACCAATTATCGGGTCTATACATAAGGGGAAAGACTTAAATGCTTTTGCTAAGTATAAACTCTTGTTACCTTAAATAGTTTGTGGTTGTTTATGGCAAAAGAAAAAGATCTCTCTAAGCTTTTCGAGCTGCATAAGTCAGTACAAAGGTGTCCCCGATGTGGAAGAGGGCCATTGGTAGTAGACACTGCTGGAGGAGAGCTCTTTTGCAGCAGTTGCGGCTATGTCGTAACGGAGAAAATCGAGGAGACAGGACCGGAATGGCGAGCCTTCTCTAAGGAAGAGAAGGACGACAGAAGCCGAACCGGTGTCCCCGCCTCTCTTGCAATGCATGACATGGGCTTGGCTACCGTCATCGGAGTTGAAGACAGGGACGCCTCAGGACGTTCGCTCCCGGCCTCCATGAAGGCAGCAATAGAACGACTGCGGACTTGGGACGGGAGAAGTCAGGTACACGAGCCAGTGGACAGGAACCTTCGTCAGGCCTTCAGTGAACTGGATAGATTGGCGGATAAGCTCAATCTTAGCGATGCAGTGATTGAGAAGGCAGCCTATATCTATCGTAAGGCACTTGAAAGGGGATTGGTCAGAGGACGATCAATTTCAGCTCTTATCGCTGCATCCCTATACGCAGCCTGCCGAGACACTGAAACCCCTAGAACTTTGAAAGATGTTGCCGCAGCGTGTAACATCAAGAAAAAAGACATAGCTCGATGTTATCGCCTCCTCCTACGGGATATGGAGCTTAAGATGCCAGTAGTGGATCCAACCAAATGTGTTTCGAGGATCGCAAGCAAAGCGGGACTTTCGGAAAAAACGAAGCGAAGAGCCTTGATAATCTTGAAGCGAGCTGAAGCCACGCGCACATCGGCCGGAAAAGATCCGATGGGACTGGCTGCGGCTGCTTTGTATGTCGCTTGCGTGCTTGAAGGCGAGAGCAAGACCCAGAAGGATGTTGCTGAGGCAGCAGGCGTCACCGAAGTCACCATTCGAAATCGATACAAAGGTCTAAAACAGGCACTAAATCTGTAGTCGCTCTTCTCTACGTTGAGCGAACCGCTCAAAGAAATACAGAGAAATAGCTAGCTAGGGGGAAAGTGCGTACGTCCCCTTTCGGGCAACTTTCTCTTCCATCGCTTCAAGGATCTCCTGAATCTCTTGGATTTCTCTTCCGCCCCGTCGTAGTCTCGATGATGTCATCAGAGAGCATTTGTGAAGAAGATAGGCTAGGGATGTCCCCAGTTCAGAATCTAGGTCGGCCAATGACGCAAGGTCATCGGAGCTCACTTTCCGAAGTCCCTTCAGGGTC
>JAPUKB010000010.1 GCA_027295865.1 Nitrososphaerota archaeon | reverse complement strand
GGCACTCGAGAACATCGATATAGCTCTCCTTCCAATCGACGGTCAGTTCACCATGTCCCCGAGGGAAGCAGCCGAGTGTTTTGATTCCATACGACCAAGACAGGCCATACCATACCACCAGAACCGATCTGACCCAGAAGAAATCCGGGCCCTTCTCTCTGACTCTCAGGACATCGAAGTTCTAGTCTTGCCCTTGCCATAAAGGGACATAGCATTTAAGTCCAAAGTGAATAGCTTCTTCTTGTGGGAAACACCCTCAACATAGGGTTTGTGGGAGGTGGACAACTTGCGATGATGACGGCTTTAGAAGCGAAAAAAATATCAGATTACGACTTTCGGATTAACATCCTAGATCCATCGGCGGATTGTCCAGCCCACATTTTCGCATCACAACACATCATCGGGGATTTCAAAGACCCTGCAGCAATTAGGAGCCTTGCAGAGATTTCAGATATCATTACGTATGAAATCGAGCTGGGAGACGCGAAATCGCTGATGGAACTTAGAAATGAGGGGACAGAGATTCATCCATCGCCTGAGACCTTGGAAATCATTCAGGACAAGGTCATCCAGAAGAAATTCCTAGATCAAAAGGGGATTAAGGTCCCCAACTTTCTGGAGGTATCTAGTAAAGAGGAGCTTCGCCGAGCAGTCAAAGACCTTGGAATCCCCTGCTTATTGAAATCTCGAAGAGACGCCTATGATGGACGCGGTAACTTCGTAATTAGGAGGAAGGAGGAAATTGACATGGCACACGAAAGATTCATCGGTAAGCCGGTGATGGTCGAAGAGTTCATCGACTTTGAAAAGGAAGTCTCCATAGTAGCGGCGAAGGGACAGAACGAAGTGGCAGCCTATCCAGCAGGAGAGAATCAACACGAGGAAGGAATCCTTATCATGACAAGAATGCCCGCCCAAATCTCTAAAGAAGTGGAGCGAGAGGCTGAGAACGTAGCTAGACGAACGCTAGAGGCCTTCAACGATCAGGGTGTATTTGGAATCGAAATGTTTGTAGTTGATGGTAAGATTTTAGTTAATGAAGTTGCCCCGCGAGTTCACAATACGGGTCATGGTACGCTAGAAAAATCGGCATTTGTTGCGTCTCAGTTTGAACAACATCTCAGAGCAATTTCCAGTGCTCCACTAAGAGGTACTGAGATAAGAGAGCCTGTGGTTATGCAGAATATATTGGGTAGCAAAGATAGCTTCGTAGGACCATACACCATCCTCGGAACTAAGGAGGTCAATCTTCTCCCGGGTGTGCATCTTTATTTGTATGGGAAGAAAGAAGTTCGCCCGCTACGAAAACTGGGACATTTGTCGGTGGTTGGGAACGAACATCAGAGAGCTGACGTTGAGGGGACTTCGGATCTCTTGAGTGAGGAGAGCAACATGGAGGTCCTCGTTAGGAGAGCACGAACTGCGCATTCTATGCTAAAGGTCGTACCGGTGCAGGAGCATGGGAGTTAAGAAGCCGATAATAGGTATAGTGTCCGGGAGTACCTCGGATTTCCTATCTCTGGAAGACGCAATGAGCGCGTTGGACGAGCTCCAGATTCCATATTCACTCGACGTGAAATCGGCGCACCGTTTACCAAATGATATGGAGATTTACGCAAAAGATGCAGGAAAGAAAGGCCTCAAGGTAATAATCGCTGCGGCTGGCGGGGCCGTTGACCTCACCGGAATGATCGCAGCTCACACGATCATACCGGTGATAGGACTGCCGATTAAATCCAATGACCTCAATGGAATGGATTCTCTATTATCCATGGTTCAAATGCCGAATGGTATTCCTGTTGGCGTAATGGGAATAGGGAGAGGTAAAAATGCAGCCCTCTATGCTGCTCAAATTCTCGCCATCTCTGACAAAGGGCTTGGTGAGCGATTGATGAAATTTCGGGAAAGGATGAGGGACTCGACCCGAACCAACGCAAGGAAGGAGATTTTGAAGAAAGCCAAGTCTCACCCATATCTGTCTGTCTAGCTGTTCTCTTCCATTCAAGGTCTTGAATTGTCGAACCACAAATCCATTTTGATAGGAAAGGTCGATCATGGGATTCGGGGGACGGCGACAATGGCATTGGAATCTAAGAAAAATACGTTTCTCATTACCACTGCTCTGGCGTTGGCAATCATGATGCTGACGCTTGGGTCAGGCTCGGCTCAAGAAGTTTCTTCTCCTACCTGCGAGGACGAAATCTGCTACCTCGATATTTTTGACTGGGCTGATCCAAGAGATCCCCCTCCAGAATCTGGACCTTACCTTCCACAAGATCTCACGGTCAGGCCAGGCGCGATGGCCGTTTGGAGAAATCTGGGTTCAGACACTCATACTGTAACAAGTGGGAAAACTCCTCTTGAAGGAGGAGCTCCAGACGGAATTTTTGATTCGCAACTTATGTTTGTGGGAGAAGAGTTTAGCTATCGATTCGACGAGGAAGGGACATTCAGGTATTTCTGCGGGATTCACCCGTGGATGACGGGTCAAGTCATAGTGCAGGGAATCCCATTCGAAGCTCGAGTCGAGATCGTCGAAGATGAACCCGAACCTGTCGAAGAACCTCCTATACCCGTTGAACCTGTCGAGAAACCGATAGGACCAGACATCGCGCTTCCACAAGATGAGCCGGCTGCAGAACCAGAAATAGACCCTGACCCTGGTGGAGAGATCTTACCAGTGAATCAGATCGGTCAGGAGAACCAGGATCCTATTCCGGAGGAGTTTGTAAATGAGAGTCAGGGAGATGGCCAAGTACTGATCATCGGACTCATCGTGGTCGGTATCGCAGTAATAGGGGTCACTGTCGGCATTCTCGTAATGAGAAAAAGATAGTTTCTGGATGGAACGATATGAGGAAAGCTGAGCTACTTGGAGTCGTCACATTCTCTCTTGTAGTTGCACTTCTGGTAGGATATGGGACATATTATGCAGAGCGAGCTAGTGAACCAAATGAAGAAGAGATAATACTAGAATTAGCACGGAATTTCCTGAGGAGTAACCCAACATTCGGATTTGACGGCATAGAGGAATCCATCGAAGTGGGTCCTGTAATTTCGACTACAGACGAACCGCCAAGCATCTTTCGCCTTTCGATAAACTTCAGAACAACCCATCCCGGTTATGGTGACAGAACCGATCAGATTCTTGCTGAAGCGCTTACTGATCATAGGATAGATATTACCATAGGACGAATCGGAATCTCAAACCAATTCCTAGTGCAATCCGCGGAGATCGACGGTGTTTGGAATGAGTTAACACAAACCGGCTTCCCTCTGGCATTGAACGAACTTCTTGGGCAAGAGTGGATTCTTAGTTCGTTCCTGATCGGTACCCAAGAGGTCCGTATTGACGCTACAAACAATGTAACGATCATGTTTGGTGGGGATGGATCTGTAAGCGGTTCGGGAGGGTGCAACAGATATTTGGGGCCATATGAAGCGACACAAGAAAATCTGATGATAGGGCTTCTCGCCTCGACGCGCATTACTTGTCCGTCGGGGATGGAGATTGAGATGCTCTATTTCACCGCCCTTGCGGAGCGGCTATCGTTTAGGGTAACAATTGATGGACTTGTGCTTTCCTCCACGGAGTCTGTGAGTGTTCTTATTTTCATACGTCAGTAATCTCTGGTCGAGGCGATTTACCTAGTGACCGACCCACTTCTCATGTGGGTATGAAGAAGACGGTCTCATATTCCGGCTTAAAGCGACGGTGCCCGTGATGCCTTCCTCTATTTCCTTTCAACCTTTATTTCTGGGATTCTCGCAAGAATTCCCATCAGCTCTTGCGAATGTAACAAATGCTCGATCAAAGGCGCAATTATTTACAGGAAAGGATGATGATTTCACCAAAGTGCAGTTATCCCGGGCTAGAAAAATAGAGCTAGGCAGCTACTAGTTCTAGATTAGTTCTGGATTAGCTTACCTTGCATAAGGAAGTTCATATTCCCCTGGTCTTGGAGGGAATGAAAAAAATGCATGCAAGGTTCTTCTCTTCTCCACATCGGGAGATTTCGCCACCGAAGGCAAAGAAGGCTGGCCGGACGATACCACTCATCTACAAGATTATTAATAATAATTCCTCACCGAAAGTACAACGATGGGAATCCTGACGATGAACTGCGGTAGTTCAACTTTGAAGTTCGATCTTTTTGAATCTAGTAACGACTCGAACGCAACCAAACTTGTGGCATGGGGGAGCATAGATACGATTGGAAACAGTGGCGGAAGTTCGCTGCGTTTCAGCTCTGAAGCGGGCTCAAGAGAATCGATGGAT
>JAPUKB010000001.1 GCA_027295865.1 Nitrososphaerota archaeon | reverse complement strand
TCTCCGATTGCTCTGTTGATGACCTTGAGGTCAAGGATATCTAGGTCATCTCTTTTGCATTTCAGCGCATTAATGACTAGTTCTCGGTGTAGTAAACGCTCGAGGTCTTTGGGTTCCTCTAGGATCTCCTCCACTTCGTTTAGGATATTCTCTCGTGTATCTAGCTTCATTTCAACCATAATTCAAACATTCTGGCCGGGACTACTGCGAGAGATAAGTTCTCCCTGAGAAAATCTAAATATCCCGGTCAAGGGAAGACTCCCATGAGGATAATACGTCCAGATCGTCTGAGCGGAAGAGAACATTTTACGGGAGCAGTTTGGCTCGAAACCTTAAAGTCAGAGCCTTTGACAGTTCTTAGAGTTTCTTTTGAGGCCGGATCAAGAACGTTCTGGCACAAGCATCCAAGCGGTCAGACTCTCTATGTCCTATCAGGGACTGCAAGAATTGGGATCGAGGATGAGAATGGAAAAGTCAAGGTCAGTGAAGCAGGACCCGAAGAGTTGATTGAAGCTGCTCCTAACCAGAGGCATTGGCACGGGGCCAGGCCGGACAACCCTATGGCTCATATTGCAATTCAATCCGATATCGAGTGGGAGGAAAGAGCGGTTACCGATGCAGAGTACAACAGTTGATTTGGTTTTCCTAGTAGTCGATAATCTCATTAGAGAACACGGTTAGTCCCCCACGGGCAATCCGGTAAGGATGAAGTCGCTTATCATGAGGGATACCTCGCATCTTTTCGACAGAAAAACTGTGATCAGAGGTCTGTGGGGTCGTTAGGTCCCTCATCAACAAGATTCCATCAGCGAGATACTCCTCAAACGCATAGGCTCGGTCAGACGATGAATGTGATAGCTCTGAGAGCAGAAGTGTAGTACACTTTAGAGGGCGTACTGTATCGATTATCCCCTTGATTGCCAGTCTTCTCTCCGCGTCCCCTGGAAACTGTAGTATGAGTGTTGCCAGCGAATCAATAACCACCCTCTTTGCCGGCCTCAGTGGATAACCTACGCCCTTAGTGGCGGAGCTTATTGTATGAAGGAGAGTTGAGAGCGAAGTTTGTGGGGACCGGAGAAATTTCAAGGCTTTTGCTGCATTAGGACTAGGGGGAGATGAGTCGACTAGCGAAATCTTTCCTTCTTTTGAGTATCCGTATACATTGAGACCGAGGGCCGCAGAATGCCCGAGGATCGAATTCAGATTCTCATCAAGACAGATATAGACGCCAAACTCGCCGACCTCGGCTCCGCTGCAAAGATATTGCAATCCAAATGTAGTTTTCCCAGTTCCCGGACCGCCTACAATGAATGTAACTGAACCTTCCGGGAAACCTTTCCCGCCAAGAAGCTCGTCCAGGCCTGGGATCCCAGACCTGATTGTCTTTTGTTCGACAGAATCGAGTTCCAAAACATAGAAAATACCATAAAAAACTCACTTGAAGATTTGCTTGTCTCGGGCGATACTAGCATCATTGGGGATTCACCTAAGAGATTTATCCTAGACTTGCGAAATGGCTAGTAGAGAAAGGTTCCATATGTACCGAAAATTAGTTCTTCCACTAATTGTGGTCGCCGCGCTCGCGATTCTTGTAGTAGCTTTGCCGTCCAATCCTTTCCCACTCCAGCAGGAAGAGGTTCGTATCATTATGGCTGACGGCGCGTGGAAAAGACTTCCAGAACAAGAATACTTTCGACCGAGCGAAATTGTGGTTGTTTTGGGTGTCAACAACACTGTGATATGGACGAATGAGGATTTTAGTGGAAGGGCATTGCACGACGTTGTAAGCGAGGACGGCATTTTCATGTCTGGACTTTTGGCGCCTGGAGAGACCTGGTCATTTACGTTTGAAGAATTAGGAGAATATCTCTATCGCTGTGACCCTCATCCTTGGATGGAGGGAAGAGTTATTGTAAAAACAGAGTAGCTTGGTATGGGGCGAATTTTCTCGTGAAAGAGAAAGAGATAGAGCGAATTGGGAATTCCTTCGACGATGATGCTTGCAGCTTTTGTGATGATTTCAAAAAGTCAGGATTAGTTAAGAGCTCTAAGATCCTTCTTGACGAGCTAACTGCTTTAGGAATCCGGGGGAAGAAACTCCTTGATTTGGGGTGTGGAGTGGGCAGTTTCTCTTTCAAGGCTCTCGAGAGGGGAGTATCATCGACAACAGGCTTCGACCTCTCTCCAGTAATGATAGGCACAGCTTCAAGACTTTCAGAAGAAAGAGGGATGAAGGAACGAGCTTCGTTCCGCCGCGACGATGCAGCCAAGGCTGCTTTACCAGAATCAGAAATTGTTGTTCTAGACAAATCTATGTGTTGTTATCCGAACATAGACGAGTTGCTCAGCAATTCGTCGAACGCATCTCGAGAGTATTACTCTTTCATTCTTCCCAGGAGCGACACAAAAATATCCAGCCTGATCGCCAAATTTATTGTTTCGATTGGGAACCTCATCTCAAGGATAACATCGGAGTCACGGACATACATCCACAACCTTGGGAAAATTGACAATGTCCTTACAAGCAGCAATTTTGAGCGAGTCTTCAGAGGGACTTCAGGGATGTGGCTAATCCTAATTTACCGAAGAATACCGTAGAACTGATTTTTGGAAATGAATGACATAAGTTTCAAGATCGGCTCTGGAATACACAGGGTACTATACAAAGCGACCCGTGGAGGAATCGGATCCAGGAGTGGGGGACTCCATTTCCTACTCACTACTATTGGGCGAAAGACAGGAAGAAAGCATACCGTCCCTCTGCAGCACTTTCTGGACTCAGGCAAGACTATCGTCGTAGCATCAAAAGGTGGGAGCGAAAATCATCCGCCTTGGTATCTCAATTTGAGGTCGAATCCTCAAGTTGTGGTTCAAATCAAAAAGTCCAAAATTAGCATGTTTGCAACGACAGCCATTGGCGAAGAGAGGAAAAGCTGTGGACGATAATCACTTCAAGATATGGAGGATACAACGATTATCAGAAAAACGAGGAAGATTCCCATTTCCCCCTAGTCACACTGACCAGGAAGTAATTATGGATCAGGAACTAGCTGATATTCCGGTCTGAGCTTCCTCTAGTGGCTTTTTCTTCTGCTCGAGCGCTTCCACCTGTCTTCGAATCCATTCCTCATATGATCCCACTGGAGCAGATGTCTTAGGCACCTCTTCCTCCACCTTTGGTTTCACAGTCTGGTTTCGAATCCATTCCTCATATGATCCCAAGGGAACATGAAAATCGTGACTTTCTACAATCTCTTCTTTCGGACTGACTTTCTGTTTTCTGAGCCATGCTTCGTAGGTATTTATGGGAATGAGGGCTTTGGTCGCTTTTTTCTTAGTTACCTTTTGCTTCTTGAGCCATTCGTCATATGAGTTTATGGGAAGTTGGACTCTCGCGGTAATCTTCTTTCTTCGTGAAGAAATCTTCTTTTTCAAAGGTGTGATAGGTTTCTTCTTGTTCTTCTGCGTCGCCTTCGGTTTAGGCGATTTGGACTTCTTCACAGATTTCCCCCTCTTTACCTTCTTGGCTGCCATGGCATCAGTGGCTATAGAATTCTCACATAAGAGTGTTTTCGGATGTTACTTCAGATGGCAACACAATATGTATCATCTATTTCTGAAGTTCGATACACGAGCCCCTCCTGGATCAACTGTTGTAAACTCGAATCATAGATCGTGGCAGAGATTTTGGAGAAGTTCTCTCGGATCTCCGATGTAGATGAATTCGGATTATCCATCAGGTAGGTGTAAATTTTCTTGGATGTCTTGCCAAGATTGCCCAGTTTTTCATCAACTGTGTGAAATCCATAAGTAATATCTCTGTCCTCCCAGGCATCAAAGGTAGCCTCGCGCACTTCTCTAAACTTGTCGATAGCCTCGTGAAGATGTATCAGATCAACCGTGTCGCTGCCTGCAGCTCTTGCAAGAGCTTTCGCAATATGCAAGATATCACGTGGAGTGCCATACTGCACGTCGGGATCTATTAGGCCTCCATAACCGTTAGGGTCATATGTCCTCTTCATTTTCGAAAGTGGATTCTTGACCAATTTTAGCAGATCGTCACCAATGCTAGGAGAAGTTGCGGGCATATTCATGTGGACAGTAAGAAAGAATTTGGCGAGATCCAAATCCAACTCCTTCACATGTCCAATCCTCTCTGAAGCGTGATCTACGATTATTGGGAAGTCAGAGTGTCTTATCCAGATTTCGTCTAGAGATTCGGGAGCTATCGACTCTGAAGATATTCCAATGGTGACTTCGTTAAAACCCGAGCCAGATACCGTTCTTGAAAACAGCTTAGCATGTCTTGATCGACTGGCCTCCCGACTAGAGGTTGTCAACGCGCCCCAAGAGAATGGAGAGACACGAATTCTCCCAAGACCGGAGACTCCTATCTGCAGTTGCCTATCTGATGTCAGATCTTTGGGGATGGTTTTCAGAATGTCTGATAGAAGCCTAGCCAACGACGGGGCAAGCGTGTAGGTTAGTGGCATCAGGGATGTCGTAAGGCCGCCGATTCTGAACAAATCCTTAGGGGAACTAATTATGGAGAGGAGTAGGCTCTCTTTAAGAGGTTTGATAACGTCCACATGTTTTTCCACCAAAAGGTTTGCAGCTTCCCTAAAAGTTATCTCTGGCCGGACGAAATCGCTCGGTAAGCGAATAGACTCATAGCTCTCGACCCTGATCACGTTATCGCCAATTCTAAATCTGCCATTACTTTTGAGAATGGTTCTATATCCTGCGACCCTGACAAACTCAAAATCTGCGGGAAGGCGTCTAAGACCTTCTCCCTCGCAAATTATATGACACTCTAAATCGGCTGGACTCGGGCGGAGCAAGAAGCGTCTCGCACCAAGGCGTGTTACGAACCCATCGATTTCAATTCGTGACCTCGATCGCAAGGAATCTCTGAACAGCTGCTTCAACATCAATTCAGAGCCGAGGTATTCGCGCTGCCAGGTCCTATCTCTAATTCCTCTCCACAAGAACCGCTCAGCGAGCAAGTCTTTTCGGTCCCTCACCACAACATCCAGGATGTCTGGCAACTCATCCGAATAGAATCATGTCTGGATTTGAACTTGATGGGGGAAGATTTTAGACAGATGGTCTGAGCGTGAAAAGAGATTCCCTCCTGACAAGGGACTTATACAATCTCTAAGCGGAACTACATGTGAGCGGATAGGGAGAATTTCGATGTTCAAGAACAGAGCTGAGGCGGGCAGAAGACTGTCAGACGCCATGCCCCAATACTCGAGATCTGACACGATAGTATTAGCGATCCCTCGGGGAGGGGTGGTAATCGGGTATGAGCTCGCGAATAAACTCGGAATAGATCTTGACATAATTGTCCCTCGGAAAATAGGTGCCCCTGGACACCCAGAACTTGCTATCGGCGCAATTGCCGAGGACGGAGCCATTCACCTGAACCAACAGATCATAGAATCGCTTGGAATTGAGGACGGATACATCAGAGAAGAGTCTGCGAGACAAATTGCCGAGATTAAGAGAAGGACGACAACCTACAGAGGTGATGATAGGAAAAGCCTAGACATCGTACGAGGTCGTACTGTGATAATAACCGACGACGGGTTGGCAACAGGTGCGACTATGATAGCGGCAATAATATCCGTAAAGAAATATGACCCCACACAGATAGTCGTAGCGGTGCCGTTGAGTCCATCTCACACCGTAATTGAGCTAGAAAGATTAGTTGATAACGTAATCTGTCTTGAACGGCCTGAATGGATGTCAGCAATAGGAGAGTTCTACGAGGATTTCCAACAGGTTGATGATGAGATTGTTATTGAACTCTTGAAGCAAGGTAGAACGAAGAAGAGGCTAGAAGAGTCTGGCCAGGGTGACCTGCCGTAAAAGATCTAATATGTGCAAATCTTCCTCTCAGGGAGTGAGGACAAACATACGACCTATACTCTGCCAATTCCGCTTAGGTCCTCAGTGCCAACGACCGCAGGCGATGTCCATTCGACCCTCTCAAGGTCTTCAAAGAGTGCCTTTACTGGTGGACTGTCTGTCACTACATAGTGAATCCCATCCATACCCATCAGCGCTTTGACAGCGCCTGTTCTCACATAGTTCAAGATGACATCCTTTTTTCCTGCCTTTCTACCGGCCCAGCTCTCCGCTGCCTCAAGTTGCTCTGATGAGAGTTCCCAGTAGAATCTCGAGGTCTTCATGCATTCATCCTTATGAAGACCGTATGCAGTGTTGCTCTGGACCTCAATTCCACAATCTCCACACCGATATTTTGTCACGAATCTGAGATGATCGAGTTTTGATTTAACAGACTACCGTAGCATACCGTAGAGCATAAGTCAGCTCCTGTTGAGCTAATCTTCCTCTTGGGGGAAGAGGACATTGCTGGCCCGATCTTTGGCTTCTCTGAATTGTAATACCGTGACTAATCTGGGATGAACCGAGTCACCTTATTCTTCGCTTCCGATAAATTAATGAAGACGACTTTTACATTCTTTGAATAGGTTTTGATCTAGTTGAGTCGGGAAAATCTGTCCGAAGGAATCTCAGTGCAGGGAGTATCGAAATCCTTTGGATCTATAATAGCTTTAGATGACGTGAATCTCGAGGTAACAAAAGGTACCGTTACAGCACTACTGGGACCGAATGGAGCGGGAAAAACCACCCTTATACGAATTCTAACTACTTTACTATTTCCTGACTCGGGAACGGCCATCGTCTCCGGCTACGATGCAGTAAGAGATGCAACAAGATTGCGATCTATCATCGGACTGGCTGGCCAAAATGCAGCGGTCGACGAAAACCTGACCGGCCGAGAGAATCTCGAGTTAGTGGGACGATTATATCACGTAAGCAAATCCGAAGCGAAGGCAAGGACTAACAGACTCTTAACCAAGTTCGAGCTAACTGAATTCGCCGACCGAAGGGTGAAGACATATTCTGGAGGAATGAGGCGAAGACTCGATCTAGCAGCAAGTCTTGTCGGAAATCCAAAGATACTTTTTCTAGACGAACCGACCGCAGGACTTGATCCTAGAAGTCGACTGGCACTATGGAGTGTGATCAAGGAGCTGGTTGAGGAAGGGGTTACAATGCTCCTGACAACTCAGTACTTGGAGGAGGCGGACCACCTCGCTGACAGAATGGTAATCCTCGACCACGGTAAAGTTATTGCTGAAGGAACGTCTGACGAACTGAAATCTAGGGTGGGTGGGGGTGTCTTAGAACTCCGTCTGGGCGAGCCGCGGGAGCTGCAGACGGCTCTAAATGCGATTTCAGGCCTGACAAACGGTGGCGTTCAAAGTGACGGCGAATCTGGAGTCATCACGATACCCGTCGTAGATGGGACATCAATCCTGGTATCCGCAATTCGGCGACTTGATGAGGTGGGAATAAAGGTCTCTGGAATAGAGCTTCGAAAGCCCACTCTTGATGAGGCCTTCCTCTCTCTAACCGGTCAGGGCCGTGGCACCGACGCGCTGAAAGAGGTTGTTTAGAGAAATGCCAAAAGGAAAAGATTCCCGTGGTAGTCAAATCACCCGATCATTGGCGTTCTCTACTACTGATGTTTTGTTGATGACTAAAAGAAATCTCCTTCGGTACATCCGAATTAGGGAGTTGCTAGTGTTTTCGACGATTCAGCCTGTCATGTTTGTGCTATTGTTCGCTTTCGTCTTTGGTGGCGCCATAACTACGCCAGGAGTTAGCTATATCGATTACTTGATACCAGGCATCCTGATTCAAGCTGTGGTCTTCGGATCCAATCAGACGGGTGTGGGACTAGCTGAAGATCTTTCTAAGGGAATGATTGATCGATTCCGATCTCTGCCAATGGCAAGAGGGGCGGTTCTTGCGGGCCGGACTCTCTCAGATACAGTGAGGAACGTGTTTGTTGTGCTTCTCATGCTGGGAGTTGGAGGTCTGATCGGCTTCCGGTTCCAGAACGGATTGCCAGCTGCTGTCGGCGCAATATTCATCGCGGTGCTATTCGGCATGGCATTTTCATGGATATCTGCCGCCTTGGGATTGTTCGTGAAAGATGTCGAGGCGGTCCAAACGGCGGGTTTCATTTGGGTTTTCCCAATAATTTTCGCAAGCTCCCTCTATGTCCCGGTGGAGACTATGCCGGAGCCTCTTCGTTTCTTCGCTCAGCTGAACCCAATTACTGTGGCGGTGGACTCGGTTCGAGGTTTAGCGCTTGGAGCACCATTTTCTCCTCCGATTATTCCAGCACTTATCTGGGGTTTTGGTATAATAGCAATTTTCATGCCTCTCTCCATCTATCGATATCTAAGGATTTCAAAAGAGATAGCCTAGGAGGCCAAATTAGAAATCAGCATCATAGATTATGCCAATTATCTTTTCTACCACATCGATGAATGATACTGGACAGGGGTCCCCGACGAAATTAGCATCACCTTTAGTTTTGAAGGAAATGACCCCATCCTTCATTTTCACTTCGGTCACCCTGTGAATGATTTCCTCGCCCGTGTATCTTTCGCAAAAAAGGCCACGTTCTTTGAATACAATTATGTCCCCCACCTGGATGTGGTCCGGTTCTGGGACATATCCTATGGTCACGTCACCACAGTCGATAACCGGAATCATGCTTCCTGTGCAAGCGATTCGTCCCGTCACCGCAACTTCGGCGTTAAGATAGATTGGAGGAGTACCCGGCAGTAGGGGATATCTAATTGCCGGTCTTTCAGTTAGCTGAGCTACCAAGTCTGAGATTCTGAGGTTTAGCTCAAGGCGATCAATTCTTGATTCCTCCTCCAGCTCTGTCATTCTGTCTTGAACGGAAACGATTTCATCGTTAGCTTGAATCAGCTGACGGTCTAGTGACTGGACCTGTGGATTGAGACCAAAGTACCCTGACGCTATCCCGGATGCGAACCCAATCGTCAGGACGGATAACAATAACGCTGCCAAAGTTGAGCTTCCAGGCATGCATTAACTAGTACGATTACCGAATTTATGGATTCACTAATCAACAGAAGTGTGCTGTTCAGGGTGAAGGGAATAATTGCCTCATCCCCTCGTCCCAGATACTAAAGTCCCCCCTCTTCTGCCAGTGAAGGGGGAACACTGTTCCCTCGGCAATTATTTCCGTCTTGAACACAACAAACTCCCAAGTTTCGCCAGTTATCAGCCATCTCGATCCCTCTTCATCAAAGATCCAGTCCATCGACACGTCTATCTGCATCTCAAATTCTCCTATGATCTTCCCCTGTCCTAGGTTGAGCAGATGCATAGTGGTGATTGCACCTTCCTCGGAGAATTGAGCCTCATAGTTGGTGATAGTGATGTTGATCGATTCGGTGTTTCCTAAGACTTGGGCATAAAGTATCGTAAGGCTATTGAACCCTCTATACGTCCCCGCATAGATCCCGGCCTGCCTTGTCCATTCTACGACAGTGTCTCCCGAGTTCTCATAATCTGATAAGAGGCCGTCGGTCTGTTCCCGAAAGTTCTTCGCTTCAAATTTCTCGAAATGCCGCTCAACTGCTAGCTTCAACTCCTCAGCCACGTCTACGCTGGGTAATCCGTTACCATTGACGACTGGTGGTATGACCGGGGGAGGGTCAATCGTTGGTGGTGGCGGTCCGAAGGAATTGAAAAGGACCACTCCTCCAAAAATCGCGATTACGGCCAGACCACCCAAAATTACCAGGAGGAACGGCCTGGTTAATCCACTCCTCATTTGATCTACAATAGCGGAATAAGGTTGAGTCGATTTAAGGATTTGCTAGCTGGCTCAGTTTCGCCATCCATTGGATCGCGAATTAGCGCGAGGGAATGTAGGTCCAGAAAAAATACAATACCCTTCGGTAGGAGGAATCATCTCAGTGCCTTTAACGTCGGACATTCTGACTTGTGATCTTGAGCCTTGTCCCATGCATGAAACTGAACTCCACAATAGTCACAGTCATATGTTTCCATGTGTGCCTGTAAGGGCCAGAGGTATTAAGTCTCTATGGAGAATCACTCTGCGAATTCTACCGTTGAGGGGAGAAAGCTCCGGAGTTAGGAGCTGAGAATTCTAGGAAAAAAAGGGTCCAGAGAAGCACATATAACGAATAGTGTCGTGAGCTGATATGCCGTGACCAAGATAGGCGACCTCCCAGATGGTGAGTTTCAAGCTCCAGCACTAATTCTAGATGGAGTGGTGCCTTTTCCTGACATGGAGGTAGCAATCACTCTGGCCGACGAAAAGAACAAAGCCGCGATCGATGTGGCGCTTGAGCAACAACATTTGGTTGCCTATATCCCAAAGTCTCAACAATCCAACTACGAAAAGACGATAGGCACTCTAACTTTGATCAGGAGGAAAAAAACTAATGATGAAGGAATTAACTGGGTTTTGATAAAAGGTCTTTGGAGAATTCAGATCGAAAGGATAACAGACGAGAAGGCGTACTTGAAAGCTAGTTTCAAACGTGTAGGCGAAATTGAGAATGACGGAGCCGCGAAACCAAAGGTGATGCATGATGTTCTAAAGCAAATTGACGAATTTGTAAAGCTTATCCCGGGAATACCTCCAGAAATAATAGATTTGTTGAAGAAAGCGGACACCCCCGGGAAACTGGCTGATTTATGTGCCTACTCTCCTAATTTCAATCTAGAGGAGAGACTGGACTTGCTTCGGACTATCGATACGGAGGAGAGGCTCAGAAAGGTTAATGGATTATTCGAAAAGCAACTAGCTTCGCTGCGGAGTGCCGCAGAGATAATCACAATTCCTGAATGTGATACCTGTCAGGAGCTCGCTGACGATGCCTTCGACTCAGATGCGTCTCGACGGGGAGAAATCGCGGTAAAATTCCTCAATCATATTGCCCAAAATCACACTGGAGAACTCTTGGCGTTACTGGCCGAAAAATACGGGCCAACCTTTCTGAGGAAGAGAGCACTCAGATAACAGCTTCGTGTCGAGCCAATCTATAGGTTTTCTGTGACCGAATCGCGAAATGCTGAAGCAAAAAAGTGGTCCATCACGTAGAAAGGTTATCCTGATCGGACTGGATTCGGCTCCCCCTGAGCTCCTTCTAGAGAGGTTCCTAGATAAGATGCCGACAATCAGGAGATTAGTGAAAAACGGAATCTCTGGACGTATGCGAAGTTGTGACCCACCAATTACCGTCCCTGCATGGATGGTAATGATGACTGGTATGGATCCTGGTCAGTTGGGCATCTATGGTTTCAGAAATCGTAAAGGATGGAGTTACTCGGATTATTACCTCACTACGTCAACCATGATAAAGGAAAAGCCCATCTGGGAGATAATCGCCCAGACAGCTGGCATGAAATCGTGTTTGATTGGAGTTCCTCCGTCATACCCAGTTAGGCCTATCATGGGCAATCTCATATCGTGCTTCCTGACACCTGGTCTGGAAAAGGAATACACCTATCCTCATGAACTTCGAGATGAGGTTGCGGAGATTGTGGGAGAATACGAATTTGATGCTGCCTTCAGAAGCGATAATCGCGACGAAATACTCGAAGCGATTAGGAGGATGACTAACAAGAGGTTTGATCTAGCTAATTACATGATCGAACAAAAGGAATGGAGCTTTTTCATGTTGGTGGAAATTGGACTCGACAGACTTCATCACACTTTTTGGAAATACTTTGATGATACGCACCCAAGGTTCGAGTCAGGGAATAGATTCGAAATGGTACTCGAGGATTATTATATTCTCCTCGACAAGAGAATTGGTGAATTGATCGAGAATTGTGGGGAAGATACAATCATTATCATTGCATCCGATCACGGGAGCAAAGCCATGAAGGGTGCGTTTTGTATAAATGAATGGCTGATCAGGGAAGGCTATCTCAAACTAGCTGAACGGCCTGAGGGGATCGTGAGCATAGAGGATGCTTCGGTGGATTGGGATAAGACTAAGGCGTGGGGGTGGGGAGGATATTATTCGAGGATTTTCTTTAATGTGAAAGGAAGAGAGGACAAGGGGATCCTGACCAAGGAACCTGGAGGTGATCTAGATGAACTAGTCACTGAATTGAAAGAAAAGATTACCCGACTAGTCGACAATCGGGGCGTTCCGATGAAAAATACGGTCTTCTCTCCTGATGAATTGTATAAGACTGTCCGTGGAGATCCACCGGATTTGATGGTATACCTTGATGACTTGAACTGGAGGGCCGCAGGCACTATTGGCCATGGCAAGATTTACCTTGAGGAGAATGATACTGGTCCAGATGATTCAGTCCATTCGATGGACGGGGTTTTCATCCTATATGACCCGCGGGAAAGGATCCGAAAGGATATTGGCACCATGAGCATCATGGATGCTGCCCCGACTATACTCCGTAGAATCGGACTTTCAATTCCTAAAGAGATGATTGGGAAACCAGTTTAAATCGACAGATTTAGACTCCCTGAATGAGGAATCAATTTCATACTAGAAGAAGAGATGATGATGACAGAGTGCATGGGTGACAACACCCCAACCAGCGGCCCCTAACCGAATTGAGAATCCTTGTACAAGATCAATCCTCCTTTACGGAATCCAAACTTCCTTCTAACGAGTCACTATCAGGCCCTTCAAGCTCTTTTGTGAAAACACCAATTCTTCTCCTCAGATGCTCCTCCAGAGATGGTATCAACCCTCGAACATTCTCAGGTGTATCACCCTCCACCTTTTCCCAATAATCCCGAACTTTTCTACTCAGCCTATCCGAGGACTCTCGAACAAATCCACTTGCAATTGATAGATCTTCATCACCCTTCTTCCATCTCTCCAGGTGATCAAGTAGATGGTTGTAGACTAAAGTTTTTGATGAAAGATCGAGTCTACGAACTCGGCTCCGAGCTGATCTCTCGATAGACCTTTTCTCAACTGACAAATCTTCTCTCAGGGACCTCATCTTACTTTCTATATTAGCGATGTTCTCAGTGGCTGTTTTCAACTCAATGCGTTTTGTTTTCAATTTCCGACTATAAACAATGAAGAGGACGAAAATGATCAGAACCGAGAAGATCAAGATCGCCAGAAGCAGGCTCGGGCTAGCAACCAAGATTTTAGCTTGATCAAAGTTCTTTAGATAAACATTTGGTCTGGGTAAACCACCTTTAAATCGCTCAGACTTCTTTAGAAATGTGTTTGATGAGCCCTCTGGAAGAATATCTGGCTGTGATACGAGCTCCTGCTACCCGTGTTGTCTATAAACACTGTCTGAAGCGAATCCACCCAGGCTCGGGCCCAGAGATTCCCGAAAAATAGATGATAATTAGAGCACGGAAATCCATACTTAAATCCCGTTTTGGACACATTTTGGAGGGCATTAGACTCTAAGGTAGAATGCTAGACCGAGGCTTGAGTCGGTTCAATCATCAATAGAATCCATGGTGAGCCCAATCAGACGTGAATCCCGGCGGGCCCGCATCTCATCTAAGGGGCGATAAAGAGGGTTTCATTCTGTGTCTAGCCGGGTTGGCAATACCC